>SKSJ01000073.1 GCA_007123055.1 Wenzhouxiangella sp.
CGCCCCATCACACGGCCTCCGGCGTAGCGCTGGTGGGCGGCGGCTCGAAACCTCGCCCCGGCGAGATTTCATTGGCCCACGCGGGTGTACTTTTTCTGGATGAACTGCCCGAGTATTCCCGCCATGTGCTGGAAGTGTTGCGCGAGCCGCTGGAGTCGGGTCGGGTGGTGATCTCACGAGCCGCGGTGCAGGCGGAGTTTCCGGCCGACTTCCAGTTGGTGGCGGCGATGAATCCCTGCCCCTGCGGTTACGATGGCGACCCGTCGGGCCGCTGCCGATGTACGCCCGACCAGATTCAGCGCTACCGCGACCGGATTTCCGGACCGCTGCTCGATCGCATCGACCTGCACGTGGAAGTGCCGCGCCAGTCGCTGAAGGATCTGCCGCCCGGCGAGCCGTCATCGACGGTACGCGAACGGGTGATGGAGGCGCGCCAGACCCAGGCCGGGCGCGGCGCGGTCAATGCGCGGCTGGATGTCGGGGGCATTCGTGAGCACTGCGCGCTCGACGGCAAGCTCTCGAACCTGCTCGAGCAGGCCTGCGAGCGCCTGCAGTTGTCAGCCCGCGCCCATCACCGCATTCTCAGGGTGGCTCGCACCATTGCCGATCTCGACGGCAGCGAGACAATCGCCATGGCGCACCTGACCGAGGCAATCGGTTACCGCCAGCTCGACCGGCGCGCCAGCCAGTGGGCACAAAGTGCCTGACGCGGGCCTGCAGACGTAAGAAGTCAGAAATCGGACAGCATGTTGGCGTTTCGCGCCAGGCGCTTTTTCTCGCGTTCGGCGCGATCGCGCAGCGACCTGAACAGCTCGGTCTGCTCCGGCGCCGTGCTGGCCCGTTCCAGTTCGCCGAAGAATTCGCCGAACCACTCGGCCACGTCCAGCGCGGCATCAAGCAGTTCGTTGGCGCTGACATCGGGATGCTGAAGCGTCGCCAACCGCTCGCGCACGACATGGTCGTCCAGGTCGGCCGGCTCCCATTCGCGCAGGGCGGCGTTGATCGAGTCGCGCGAATAGCCGTGCAGGGCCTCGGCCGACTTGTTTTCCATCGCCTCCAGGTACTCGAGCAACAGATGCGCCCTGGGGTCGCTGACGTTGGTATCCAGCGCCTTGTAGGTCTCGCCCAGTTGGTGATGCAGATGCTCGATGTAGTCCAGAATGTCGCGGGTTTCGCTGAGCTTTTTCATCCCTACTCCTCAGAAATGACTCATGAAGCAGTATAGAACCGAACGGCGCCGGCCGGCGAGAGCGAACCGATCCGGCTCAACCCGGTGACGGACCGCCGCCGGCCAGAATCTCGTCGATCGCCTTGAGTACGTTTTCCGCGTCGTCGAGCCCGTTGGGCCAGTGTGGTGACAGCCGCAGCCAGCCATCAGGGCTGGCACTGGCGATGCCATGTTCGGCCAGTGCGCGCGACCAGGCCGGACCGGCGGCGGGATCGCTGGTGCGAACGCTGAGGATGCCTGAGCGACCCTCGGCATCAGCCATGCGGGCACTGGTGAAGCCGCGCTCGACCAGACCCGGCTCGAGCGCATCGTGCCAGGCCTGAACATGTTCGAAGATGGGCTCGACGCCGATGGACTCGATCAGCCCGACACTGGCCTCCAGCCCGGCTGTGGCCAGTGTGTGCGGGGTGCCGGACTCGACCATGCGAGCCGATTGGGCCAGGGGGCGGTCGTAACGCAACTCGTTCGGAGCGCGGGTCAGAAACGCAAACGGATCCTCGTGACTGAGCCAGCCGGCGACATTGGGTTCAAGGCGTGCCGCCACTGCTTCGCCAGCGTAGAAGCAGCCCGTGCCCTCCGGCCCCATCAGCCATTTGTGGCTGCCGCAGGTCAGGTAATCGATGGCGCAGGCCTCGACATCGACCGGCACCACACCCATCGCCTGAATGGCATCGACGAACAGCTCGCTGCCGTGACGACGACACATCGCGCCGATGGCTTCCAGCGGCATGCGCTGGCCGGTGGTGAACTGGACGGCGCTGACGGCCACCAGGCGGATACCGGCACGCAGGTGGTCTTCGAGTTTCTCCAGCGCGCCGGCCCGGTCGGTGCGGAAGTCATCGGCGCTCATCCAGACCAGCTCCAGCCCTTCGCGCCGTGCCGCCTGCTGCCAGGGCGTGATATTGGTGGGAAACTCGCCGTCGAACAGCAGGATGCGATCGCAGCGCCGCCAGGGAATTCCGAGCGCGACTGCCAGCACGCCGGCGGTGGTGTTGGCCACCAGCGCCAGGTCCCGCACCGGCGCGCCGATCAGGCCGGCCAGTCGTGCGCGCAAGCGCTCGCGTCGTTCGACCTCGATGGCATAACAACCCATGCCGTCGCGGGCATACTGCGACAGGCAGGCACTGACCGCATCGATCACTGCCTGGGAAGGCGGCGACAGCGAGGCATGGTTGGCGTAAACGCGTGTTTCGAGTTCCGGGAACAGTGCCCGGCTGCCTGGCCTGGCCTGAGCGGAAGGATCACCGGCGGACTTGCTCACCGTTGCACCTCCGCGGGCAATTCACCTTCTCGCTCCAGGGCCTGAATCCATTCGACCAGCTCGTCGAGCGGATGCAGTTCGGCGACATCGCGAATGCCGATGGGCGTGGTCTCGATATGGATCGTGACAGTGTCGGCATCATCCGGGATGGCCGCGGCAAACGGGCCGACGGCAGGCATCAGCAACAAGCCCGCGAGCCAACGAAATCTGACTTGTCTTGCCAGCACGAACAACCTCGCGAAAGAGTTCCAGTCCGAAGCTTAGCATTCATCACCCCGCAAACCGGGACGGTGCCAGCTCGAAGAAGGCCGGTCAATTCATGTGCGGTTCACTCGATATCGAGCGTCGCGGTTACCATATCGGTCTACGTCTGGCATGAATCGGGTTGGCCTCTTGCTGAGATTTCCTCTGATCGCTCTGCTCGCCCTGAGCCTGTCCGTTGCGGCAAGGGCCGACTCAGGCTCCGTTGTGACGGAGATTTCCGGCATCAGCGGCGAGTTGCTCGAGAACGTGCGCCTGTCGGTGTCGCTGGTGCAGGCCGAACGCCTCGACGAGGTCTCGGTCTGGCGCCTGCGCCAGATGGCAACCGATGCACGATCGGAAGTGCGTGAAGCCCTGCGCCCCTTCGGTTACTACCGCCCACGGGTGGAAGTGCGCCTGGAAGAACCGCCGGCCGAGGGCGAGCCGTGGCGCGCCACGCTGCGCATCGAACCGGGTCGACCGGTACGGGTTCATTCCGCCGACATTCGCATTACCGGCGACGGTGCCGACGACCCCGACCTGCTGGAGTGGCGCGCCGAGTGGCCGCTGAGCGAGGACGCCGTGCTGCGCCATGAGGCCTGGCGCGAGGCTTGGCTTGAACTCGAACGTCTGGCCGAGCGCCGCGGCTACTTCGAGGCTCGCTTCGTCACACGCCGCATCGAAGTCGACCCCGATCGCAATCGCGCGGATCTTCGGCTCATCTACGATACCGGACCGCGCTATCGCTTCGGCACCCACCGGGCCGAGGATGCCGACTTCTCCGTGCGGCTGATCAATCGCCTGACCATCATCGAACCCGGGGAACCCTACGACATCGCCCGCGTCGACCGGCAGCGCGAGGCCCTAGTGCGCTCGGGGCTGTTTCGGCGCGTGATCATCGAGGAAGACCGCGACAGCGAAGAAGGCACGGTCAACCTGGACTACCAGCTCGAAACACGCCTGCCCAACACCTATCGCGCCACCGCCGGCTTCGGCACCGATACCGGGGCACGCCTGCAACTGGGCTGGGAGCGCCATTACCTGTCCCGCCGGGGCAACAGGCTCGACTCCGCACTTGGCCTGCAGCAGCGCAACAACGAGTTCGTGCTTCGCTCCGAGTATCAACACCCACGCGGCAACACACCCTCCGACTTCCTGACGGCCGGAGGCTTCCTGCGCCGTGAGCAGGATAATTTCCGGTTCATCGACGAGAACCGCCTCGAGCCGGTGTTCGAGTCATTCGAGGGACGCCGGGAGCAATCCGAGGTCAGCTTCGGTCGGCTGCAGGAACGTGGCTGGCTGCCCCGGCTGTTCCAGCCGGTCGAGGAGCGCATCAGCATCTCCGTGCTGCACGAGTCCTTCGACGCCTTCCGCGAGGCCCGGTTTTCCGAGGAGAACGAAGCCCTGCTGGCCGCCAACCCCGAACTGGAGGATTTTCTTCGCACCAGCACCGACACCGTGAGTGTGGGCGGGCGCTGGCGCCTGCCGAACATCAGCGGCAGCGGATTCCATACCCAGGGTCAGGTTGTTCGGGCTCACGTCATTGCCGCCCACGAATCGCTCGGGTCCCCGGTCAGCTTCACCCAGGGCTACATCGGCGGGCGCTGGCATCAGCTGTTCGGCGACCGCCACAAGCTCCTGCTGCGCGGTGAGATTGGCTATACCGAGGCACGCACCAGCGAGCTCGACGTAGTGCTCGATGATCGCCAGCTCGGACTGTCGCTGACCGAACTGCCCGAGCGCTATCGCTTCAAGACCGGCGGCGACCGCAGCGTGCGTGGCTATGGCTTCGAGAACCTCAGCACCAACCGGAACGGCGCCAACCACCTGGTGGTCGGCTCGGTCGAATACGAGTACCGTGTCGGCGAGAACTGGTCGCTGGCCGCCTTCTACGACATCGGCAACGCCTTCAATGACCTCGGCAACCCGAAACTGCGGCGCGGCACCGGTGTGGGCTTTCGCTGGTATACGCTGATCGGACCGATTCAGTTCGATATCGCCAACCCCCTGGACGACCCGGATACCTCCTGGCGGCTGCACTTCACCATCGGCACCCAACTGCTATGAAGAAACTGCTGATCATTGTCGCGATTCTGATTGCCCTCCTGGCCGGCGGCCTGGCCTCGGCGTGGTGGTGGCTGACCGACACTCAAAGCGGTGCCGAATGGGCACTGAACCGGGCTGTCTCCTACCTAGACGTCTTGAGCTGGGAGCGCATCGAGGGCGGCCTTGCCGGCGGCCTGACCATCGACGGGGTGGAGCTGGAACAGGCCGGCACGCGGGTGAGCGTGGACCGGCTCGAACTGGCCGCGCGCATTCACCCATTCGCCGGACCGCGCGTGCGTGTCGAGCGGCTGCATGTGCGCGGCTCGAAGGTCCATCTGCCGGAACCGCGCGAGGAAGAGCGCGAACCCGGCGACCCGTTTGACCCGGGCATGCTGGCCCTGCCGCTGGCCATCGACATCGAGGATCTGCGCGTCGAGGACTTCCAGCTGCACCCGCACGACGGCGAGGTGCAGACGGTCCACCGGCTGGACTTCTCCGGTCACTATTCCGACCACATCCGCATCGACCACCTGGATATCTCGGCGCCCGCCGGACAAGTTCAGGGCACCGGCCAGTGGTCCCTGGTCGATCCTTATTCCATTCGCCTGGACCTGGACTCCGAGATCCTGATCGAAGACGACATCCGCCAGGCGCTGGCTCTCGAGATTCGCGGGCCGATGGCCTCGCTGGAGGTGGCACTGAGTGCCGAAGGCCCGGCCACGGTCGACGGCCGGGCCCGCGTGCGCGGACTGCCCGAACTGCCCTCTGGGCGCCTGCAGCTGGAAGGCGGGTTGGCCGGATGGCCCGGCATCGACCTGGCGCTCACCGAACTGAGTCTCGATGCCGAGGGCGCAGCAGACGACTGGTCGCTGGTCCTCGACACGCGCATGAGCGGCATGGAGATACCCCCGGCGCGCTGGCAGGTCGAGGCGACCGGTGACCTGGCGCGGGTGGATGTCGAATCGCTGCGAAGCGAGATCCTCGATGGCGAGGTACTGGCCCGCGGGTGGCTCGATCACGGCGGCGAGACGCTGGCCGCCGGCATCGAGATGCGATTCAGCGAGCTGGACTTCACCTCCCTCTACCCGGAATGGCCGGAGCAAGCCCGGGTCGACGGCGAACTGACCGCCCGCCTGGACGGCGACGAGATCCATCTCGATCGGCTGGATCTGTCTGCCCCGCCGACGGAATTCAGGCTGACCGGCAACGGCCGGTTCGTGCCCGTCGCCGACGAACTTGCCCTGGACCTGGAGTGGGCAAATCTGGCCTGGCCACCGCTGCTCGACGACGGCGAACCCTTGCTGGCCAGCCAGTCCGGCAGCGTGCGCCTGAGCGGTCGCATCAGCGACTGGCGACTGGAACTCGACGCCCTTCTGGCCACGCCCGATCTGCCTGGCGGCGAGCTGGGACTGCGCGCAACCGGCAACGATGCGCGCGCCGACATCGAAAATCTGACCCTGGACCTGCGCGAGTCCGGTCGGCTCACGGCCCGGGGGGATGTCGGCTGGGCACCGCATCTCGAAACACGCATGGAACTGGCCCTGGAGCAGGTCGACCCGGGCCGTTTCGTCGCGCAACTGCCCGGCCGCGTCGATGTCCGCGCCACCATCGACGCACGCCGAAACGAACGCCTGCAACTCGAGCTGCACCTCGACGAACTGGCCGGTCAGCTTCGGGATCATCCACTGGCCGGCAGCGGCCGACTGAGACTGGCCGACGACACCCCGGAAACCGCACGCCTGGATATCAGCCTGGGTGACAACCGGATCGACGTTGCCAGCGAAGACGGCGAGCACTGGCAGTGGCGCCTCGACGCCACCGTCCTGGAGCAGCTCTGGCCCGGCATCTCCGGCATGGCGCTGCTGGAAGGCACGCTCGAACCGCACACCCGCAAGCTGCTGGCCCATGGCGAGATCGAGGCGGCCGGGTTCGGCGACTTCTCCGTCGAACGCGTGCACCTGGATACCGAACTGGACTGGGGCGAACAGCCCCGGGTGGACGCCAGCCTCAGACTCAGCGACCTCGATCTCAACCCCTGGGACCGGATCGACCAGATCGAACTGGTGCTGACCGGCGGCTGCGTCGATCATCGGGTCGAACTCAATCTCTCCGGAATGCGTGGCACGCTGGACCTGGCAGGCCGCGGCACACTAGACGGCTGCCTGGCCGATCATTCCGGCTGGGAGGGCTATATAGAACGCTTGTACCTCGGTGAAACCGTGGCCGGCAACTGGCAACTGGCAGACGGACTACCGATTCGCGTGAATGCCGATGCCACCGAAGCCGGGCCGGGCTGCCTGCGCGCCGTCGGCGACGGCGACGGTCGCCTGTGCCTGCGCGAGTTGCTGGTCGACGGCGACAGCCGCGCGCGCATCGGCATCCATCAGGTACCCATGGACCTGTTCCTGCTGCCGCTCGATCCGGTGTTCACGCTCACGACTCCGCTGTCGGGCCAGATCGAAGCCGGCTGGAATGCGGACGGCCTCGACCGACTGGCCGGTCACCTGGAACTTGAAGCCGGTGCCCTGCGCGCACTCGGCGACGATGAAGACCTGCTGGCCATCGACTCGCTACGCCTGGATTTCGTACCACAGGGAGATCATGGCCTGTTGCTGGACCTGCTGGCCAGGCTGGAAGGCGACAGCGAGCTGGCCGGCCAGGCCCATGTCATCGACCTGCGCGATCCGGCCAGCACCATGATCAACGCCGATGCCCGTCTCGACCTGCCCGACATCGGCGCCTTCAACCACCTGGTGGCCGAACTCGACCAACTGGGAGGCCGCCTGCATGCCCGGCTCAACGTGGCCGGCAACCTGAATGCACCGAACGTCAACGGTCGCCTGAGCATTGCCGACGGCTTCCTGACCCACGCGCCACTGGGCCTGCGCGTCACCGACATCGACATCGACCTCGAAGGCGTGACCGATCACGCCACGCTGGTCGGGCACATGAAGTCGGGGGATGGACAACTCGACATCAACGGCGCCCTGACCCAGCGGGCGGAAGGCTGGATCATGGAAGCAGGTATCGAGGGCGAGCGGTTCTCGTTTGCCGACGTCGACTGGCTGCGAATCAACGCCAGCCCGTCCATTCGTCTTGAAGGCAATCACGAGCGCCTGGACATCGACGGCGACATTCACATCGACCGGCTGCGCGGCGGCCTGCCGCCTGGTGCCGGCGAGCGCGTCACCCCGTCGGCCGATGTCGTCGTGCTCGGCGAAACGGAAGAAGAGGAAGACGATATCCCGGTTCGGCGCCTCCACGGCCGGCTCGGCATTCACATCGGCGACGATGCACGCATGTCCGCGGTGGGCCTTCAGGCGCGACTGGCCGGCGGCCTGGAGTTGCTGTGGAACGGTAGCCCGGAACCGCGTGGTCGCGGCGTCATTCTCATTCCGGAAGGTTCCTACCGGGCGTATGGTCAGAACCTCGAGATCCGTGACGGCGAAGTCCTTTTCACCGGCCATCCGATCGACAACCCGCGCCTGGACATTCGCGCCGTGCGCGACATTTTCGGCGATCCCCGCGTCGAGTCCGCCGGCGTACACATTCGCGGGCCGGCCCGCGATCCACGCATCGAACTGTTCACCGACCCGCCGACCACCGACGAAAAGGCACTGGCCTACGTGGTCACCGGCGCCGACTTCGACCATGCCGGCGGCCAGGGCGCGGTCAACGTCGGCTTCTACCTGCTGCCGCGCCTGTTCGTCAGCTACGGCATCGGCCTGTTCGAGGCCGGCAACGTGCTCTCGGGCCGCTACGAACTGTCCGATCGCTGGGGCGTGCGCGTGGTCTCCGGCGAGCGGGATACGGGGGTGGATATCGGGTTTATTACTGATAGGTGAAAGGTGAAAGGTGAAAGGTGATTCAACGATTGCGACCGGAAGGTATCGAACCATGAGTAACGAAAAGTGCCTGCAGGAAACCTACGCCCCGCACAACGCGTGTTTTGGGTGTGGACCGTCCAATGAGAAGGGGTTGCGAATCCGTTCTTTCGTGCAGGGCGACCGGGTGGTGGCCGACTGGACGCCCGAGTCACACCACGAGGCCTTTCCGGGTGTACTCAACGGCGGCATCATCGGCTCGCTGCTCGATTGCCACATGAACTGGACGGCGGCCTGGCACCTGATGGAGTCGCAGCGGCTTGAGAAGCCGCCGTGCACGGTGACCATGGAATACGCGGTCAAACTGCGCCGCCCTACCCCGACCGACGGCCCGCTGCACCTGGAAGCCTGGGTGACCGACACCGACGGCGACATCGTCACCGTGGAGGCCGAACTGAGCGCGGGCGACAGGATCTGCGACCGCGCCACCGGCAAGTTCGTCGCCGTACAGCCGGGGCATCCGGCTTACCACCGCTGGTAGACCGATCACGTTACCACCGGGAGGTGGTGGAGTAGGCACCGGGTGGTATCGGGCAATACGGCGGCATTCGCGGTGATCGTCCAAGGCGGGGCTTCCGATCTGTGCGGGCGTTTGGGTGCCACTGAAAGACCGCCGACATCGCGGATAGGCATGCGACTTCGAACCACCTCAGCGCCGCGGACAGGACGGCAGGAAACGCAGATACATCCGCACCACGAATGCCGCCGCATTGCCCGACACCACCCGGTTCGAAAGGTTGGGGGTTAAGGAAGGCGGTGGGCGTGCTTTCTTTTCACTCCACACCTTTCGAGACGGGCGGGGATGCCTTTTTCGGGCGGCGGGATGCGGACGTTGCCGCCCACATTCCCGAGCCATCCGCGGCAACGAGACACCATGCCGAGAGGAATCATCACGATCCGCTCCCGTAATTTCAACGGCACCAGAACGCCACCAAACTTTCAGCCGAGACAACGCCGTTCATTGCGCCGCCCGAAAAAGGCATCGCCGCCCGTCCCCTCCCCCTAACCCCTAGGGGTAACGCAGTCGACGACGAACTGCATCCACGGGTGGTCGATCAGATGCCCCAACCACGGCCCCAGCGCGACCAGCAGCCCCGACAAGGCAACCAGCGTAGCCGCCAGTAGTCGCAAACCCCGTCGATTGATGGCCGAGCGAAACTTCAGCGCGGCCAGCCCGGTGCCCAGCAACAACGGCACGGTACCGATACCAAACGCCACGATCATGGCGGTGGTGGCCATTGGATCGGCCAGCAGCACGGCGGCAGCCACCACCGAGTAGAGCAACCCGCAGGGCAACAACCCCCACAGCAGACCCAGCCCCAGCGCATTGTCCAGGGATTTTACCGGCAGAAAGCGGGCGAACAGCGGCGTCAATCGACGGGTAAGCGGCGCAGCCAGCTCGCCGGCACGGTCCCTGAACCGGCCGGGCAAGGCAATGTAGAAAGCCATGGCGACCAGCAGGCTGCCGAGCAGCAACCGCATGACCAGCGGTGCCTGCTCGGGCATCAGTGTCGCCGGCAGCATGCCAATGCCGGTGGCGACCAGGCCGATGGCCAGGTAACTGGCAATGCGCCCGAGATGGAAACCGGTAGCCAGCCAGGGCCTCTCGCCCGGCAACTGGGCATGCAGCATGCCGGCGATACCGCCGCACATGCCCAGACAGTGGGTGGAGCCGAACAACCCGGCCAGCAGACCGGCCAGCAATGCCGCTTCGGGAGTCAATATTCAATCCCGGATTGATTCACTACAGAGACACAGAGAATACTTGCAGATCAACTTTCATCATCTCCGTGCTCTCCGTGTCTCGGTGGTGCATTCTTTTTCCCCGGTGCCGAATCATCCTCGTCGAGGATGTCCAGTGCCGGGGTATCGAGATCGTCGAACTGATCGTTTCTCACCGCCCAGAAGAAGAAGGCCAGCGCCAGAACCATCAGGATGACCGACAGCGGGATGAGGACGTAGATGATGTTCATGGCGAACGGGGAGAGGTAAGAGGTGGGATGGTAGAGGGTATTGTATTTTCTCCCTCTCCCTTCTTCCCTCTTCCTTCTTCCCGGCTGGGGCGACGCCCCAGCCTCTGGCCATTCAACACCACCAACAGGCTGGAGGCCGACATGCCGATGGCGGCAGCCCAGGGGGGCACGAAGCCCATGGCCGCCAGCGGCAGGGCACAGATGTTGTAGCCAAAGGCCCAGGCCAGGTTCTGGCGCACAATGCGCCTGACACGCGGGGCCAGTGCAAAGGCAGCCGAGACGCGCTGAAGGCCGCGGCCGGTCACCACCAGGTCGGCCTGGGTGCGAGCGATGTCGGCACCTTCGGCCAGGGCCAGCGAAATGTCGGCGCCGGCCAGCACCGGGGCGTCGTTGATACCGTCGCCGACCATGGCCACGCGGGCGCCGTCGCGCTGCAGGCCTCGCACCAGCTCGAGCTTGTCGGCCGGGCTCATGTCTCCATGAGAATTCTCGATGCCCAATTCACCGGCGATGCGGGCGACGTTGTCGGCACGGTCACCAGAGGCCAGCAGAAGGTTCAGGCCGTTGCGACGCAGACCTTCAACCAGTTCATGGGCGCCTTCGCGAAGCGGACTGTCAATTCGGAACCAGGCGATGAGTGCCTTGCGGCTGACCAGAGCGATCCACTGTCCATCGCCGGGTTCGGTCAGTTCACCGTCAACCCACTCGGCCGCGAAAGCCGGCTTGCCCAACCGGTACTCGGTGCCATCGATGGTGCCGGCCACGCCCTCGGCGGTCACGGCCTGCGCATCACCGACTGCGTGGCCGTCATCATGGCGGGCAAAGGCTGTCGCCACCGGATGGCGACTGATCCGTTCCAGCCGCCCGGCAATGCGGCAGGCCTGGTCGCGAGAAGCGGCGTCGTGCTCGAGGCGCACCTCGCCGATGGTCATGTCCGGACGCGTGAGCGTTCCGGTCTTGTCGAATACCACGTGCGTGATGTTCGGCAGCTTCTCCAGCGTATCGGGTGTGGAGATGAGTACGCCAAGACGGGCGAATCCTCGGCTGGCGGCTGCCAGCGCCACCGGTGTGCCCAACGCCAGGGCACACGGGCAGGACACCACCAGCACCGAGATCACCACCGGCAACGCACTGGTCGGGTCGATCTGCCACCAGGCGATACCGGCAACGGTCGCGCCGGTGAGCACGAAAACGATGAAGTAGCTGGCCACGCGGTCGGCCATCTGCGCCATGCGCGGCTTGAAGCTGCGTGCCTGGTCGAGCAGGCGCACGATGCCCGACAACACGGTGGACTGGCCGAGGTTTTCGACACGCACGGTCAGGTGGCCGTCGCGCACGAGCGTGCCGGCCAGCACCTGGTCACCATCCACCCGGCGGCGTGGCGTGGATTCACCCGACAGCAACGACTCGTCGATCATGGCATTACCCGCCTCGATCACGCCGTCGGCCGGCAATGTTTCCCCCGCGCCGATTTGGACACGGTCACCTGCCTCGAGCTCGACGAGGGTGACCAGTTCGCTGCCCTCGTCGGTCAGACGCCTGGCCTGCACCGGCAGGGAGCGAGCCAGCGCCGAGTGCAACTGGCCGGCGTTCTGGCGTGCCACCAGCACGGCATAACGACCCAGCAGCAGGAAAAAGATGAACATCACCACCGAATCGAAGTAGACCTGCCCGGCATCGAGCACGGTGATGATCACGCTGGAAAACAACGCCAGCAGCATGGCCGAGGCGACCGGGATATCCATGGACATGCGCTTGTGCTTCAGCGCGCGCCAGGCCGACTTGTAGAACAACTGCCCGGAATACAGGCACACCGGTACGGCCACGATCATGGAGATGACCAGGAAAAAGCGCTCGCTTTGCGGATCGATGTCCTGCCAGGCGCCGATGTACTTGGCCAGCGCATAGCTCATGACCTGCATCATCCCGAGGCCGGCGACAACAATGTACTTGAGCATCTGCCGGCGCTCGACCTGGTTGCGGGCCTGCCCGGCATCGGGTGCGTCCAGGTGCGGACGATAGCCCAGCGCGGCCAGGCGAGCGGCAATCTCGCTCAACGCGACCTGGTGCGGATTCCAGGTCAGGTGGGCACGACCGTCGGTCACATCGACACGGATCTCGGCCACGCCATCGAGCGCACCCACATAGCGGTGAATCAACCAGGCACAGGCCGCACAATGCACGTTTTCCAGCACCAGGGTGAGGCGATGGAACCCATCGCAATCCGGGCGGGCATAGTGTTCGAGAATCGCGTCGCGATCCCAGGCCGCGTAATCGCTGCCGGAGGCATCGGCCAGTTCGGGACGCTCAGGCAGGGCATCGCGAAACTCGTAGTAGCGTTGCAGGCCGGCCGAGTCGATCAGTTGCGCGACCGTCTGGCAGCCGTGGCAGCACATCGCCCGCTCGCTACCGGCGATGGTGGCACGGATATCGACGCCGGCGGGAATGTCCTCGCCGCAGTGCCAACACCCATTGGGGTGTTTCGTGGTCACAGGCGCTGGACGCTGAGTGCGACCGCCCCGCCGTTATCGCCGGACATGCGTCCGGCCAGCCACCAGGTTTGCTGCAGGTCGGCCACCCGCACCTGGGCACGCTCGTGCGGAAGGGTGGCCAGTTCACCGCGGTAGACACCCTCCGACTGCAGCCGGACAATGGCAGTGGTGTCGCCCTCGCTGGTGGCCGGATGAAGGAACTGGACCAGCACGGTCTCAGGCAATCCGGCCGGGTCGTCGGCCGCAAGGGTCAGCAACACGTCGTTCCCTTCGAACCGCAAATCGCCGCCGAGCCCCAGTGCCGTGGCGCGGCCGGCACGTTCCTGTGTATCGACCAGCGCCTTGCCCAGCGGCTGGTAGTCGCCGCTGACGATCTGCGGCGGGTTTTTCAGACCGATGGTCAGGATGCCGAGCCCGGAACAGACGCCGAGTCCGAGAATGCCGAGAATGATCCAGGGCCACGGTTCGCGGTACCAGGGACGGGGGGTGAACTCTGTGTTTTCCATGGCCTAACGCCTCAGATCCTGGGGAATGAAGAACCGGGTTTCCTCTTCGCTGCTGATCGCGCCATCATCACTTTCACTGACCACCATGATGCTGTGCATGCCGGCCTCGGCACGCTCAAGCGGCACGGCCAGGGTCAGTGGCAGGTCGGCGACTTGACCGGGGCTGATCGTGACCGCCCGGCTCGGCTCGACCACTCGCAACTCCGGCAGTCCGTGGACCTCGATCCGAAGCACCACCTCCTGATCAGTGCGATTGGTCAGTTTGAGTCGGTAGGAGTTCTCGAGTTCAGTGCCCACGGTACGGTACAGCGCGGTGCGATCGCGCAACACATCGACCAGCAACGGGTCCCGTCCGGTCAGGATGGTACCGACCAGGGTCGCCAACGCCAGCAGCGCGAAAACGTAAATGAAGATGCGCGGGCGCAGAATGCGCGTGGGCTTGCCCTGCATGGCGTTTTCCGTGGAGTAGCGAATCAGGCCACGCGGGTAGCCCATCTTGTCCATCACCTCGTCGCAGATATCGATGCACGAGGCACAGGCGATGCACTCGATCTGCAGCCCGTCTCGTATATCTATACCGGTGGGACAGACCTGCACGCAGGCTTCGCAGTCGATGCAGTCGCCAAGTCCCAGGGCCTTGTGATCGACGTTGCGCTTGCGCGAGCCGCGCGGCTCGCCGCGCGCCTCATCGTAGGAAATGACCAGGCTGTTGTCGTCGAACATGGCCGACTGAAAGCGGGCATACGGGCACATGTACTTGCACACTTGCTCGCGCAGGTAGCCGGCATTGCCGTACGTGGCGAAGGCGTAGAAGAACAGCCAGAAGGTTTCCCAGCCGCCGAGCTGAAACTCCAGCACGCGCGGCCCCAGGTCGCGAATCGGGACGAAAAAGCCGACAAAGGTGAAGCCGGTCCACAGCGCGAACGTGATCCACAGGAACTGCTTGGCCGACTTGCGCGCCAGCTTTTCCTTCGTCCACGGCCCCTTGTCGAGTTTCATGCGTTTGTTGCGCTTGCCCTCGGTCACCTTCTCCATCCACAGGAACACCTCGGTCCAGACCGTTTGCGGGCAGGCATAGCCGCACCACAACCGCCCGGCAAGCGCGGTGAAGAAGAACAGGGACAGTGCCGCCATGGCCAGCAGCAGCGAAAGGATGAACAGGTCCTGCGGCCACAGCGTGATACCGAAGAAATGGAACTGGCGATTGACCAGGTCGAACAGCACGATCTGTTGTCCCTGGAACTGTATCCAGGGCAGAACGTAATACATGCCCAGCAACACCCAGGCCGCGATCACCCGCAGTCGCGAGAAGCGCCCGGTCGTCTCGCGCGGGTAGACCTTGGGCTGCTTGACGTAGAGCGGGATGGACTCGTTATTGCCAGATGGCTGGTTCATTCAGCGCCTCGGGGAATTGAATCGACTTAGCGGTCGAAGCAGTATCCAGGTAAACAGGCTGGACGCGGCGGTCGCGCCCCAGAACATGAAGAACGCGATGGTATAGCCGCCGCCGCGAGTGATCTCGAGCTCGGGGAACGTGATGTCACGCAGCACCAGCGGGTCGACGAAGATGAAGAACACCACCGTGGCCATGGCCGCCGCGAAGAACGACGGCCACAGGATGGCGCCCAGGCGCTGGGCCAGGGGGCGCTCACTCATCGTCATTGCGGCTCAGGCTGAGCACGTAGGCGGCCACCAGTTTCGAGCGACCCTCTCCCAGCAAGTCGCGCTGGGCAGGCATCACCCCTTCGCGGCCATGGCGAATGGTGTGCCGCAACTCATCGAGACTGCCACCGTAGATGTACACTCCGGTGGTCAGATCGGGAGCCCCAAGAAACACATTGCCGGTGCCGTCCGGCCCATGGCAGGCCGCGCACTGTTGCTCGTAGTGACGGCGGCCGGCCTCGGCCATGCTGCGATCGACCGACTGACCGGCCAATTGCTGCACGTACACGGCCGTGCGGGTCACGCCCTGCTCACCCAGCGCCTCACCGAATGGCGGCATAATCGCCTGCCGACCATCGTGGATGCTGGTGAATACCTGCTCGGGTTCGCCCCCCCAGATCCAGTGATCGTCGGTCAGGTTGGGATATCCCGGCGCACCGCGCGCGTCCGAACCGTGACAGGTCGAACAGTTGTGGGCGTATATATTGCGCCCCAGACGAAGCGCGTCCGGATGCTCGACCATTTCCCCGACCGGGAGCTCCAGCAATTCGCCGAATCGCTCCTCGAACTCGGCCGTTGCGCGCGCCATCTCTTCCTCGTACTGGCCTTCCGAACTCCAGCCGAGCACGCCCTGGTAATTACCCAGGCCAGGGTAGAGCACCAGATAGATGATCGAGAAGATGACAGTGCCGTAGAACAGCCACAGCCACCATCGCGGCATCGGGTTGTTGAGCTCGCGCAGATCACCGTCCCAGACATGTCCGGTGGTTTCCTCGCCTTCCTCGTTGGTACCGGTAGGCACCCTGGCGCGACCAGTGGCGATGAACAGCCACACCATGGCAGCGGTGAATCCCAGCGTGATGATGATGACGAACCAATGCCAGAAAGCGCTCATGATGACTTCTCCTCTTTACCCTTTTCCTTGCCTTCTTCATCCAGCGGCAGGTTGGCCTGCTCGTCGAAGTCTTCCTTCTTCTTGACGATGAAGACCCAGACCACGATGGCGACAAAACACAGCATGGCGATGGCGGTGACGATTCCGCTGGTCATGAGTCATCTCCCGTGGCGTGCTGGCCCGTCCACTCCGTCCCCAGGCCCTGGAGGTAGGCGATGATGGCGTCCATTTCGGTCTTACCGGCCACTGCCTCGTAAGCGCGCTCGATATCCTCGTCGCTGTAGGGCGTGCCGATGCGCTTGAGCGCACGCATGCGGCGTTGCACCACATCGGGGTCGACGTAACGCTCGGCCAGCCAGGGGTAGGCCGGCATGTTCGAACCCGGTACCACCGCGCGCGGATCCATCATGTGCAGGTAATGCCAGTCATCGCTGTAGAGACCGCCGACACGGGCCAGGTCGGGACCGGTGCGCTTCGACCCCCACTGGAAGGGACGGTCATAGACGAACTCGCCGGCCACCGAGTAATGACCGTAGCGCTCGGTCTCGGCCCGGAACGGCCGGATCTGCTGGCTGTGGCAGTTGTAGCATCCTTCGGCCACGTAGACATCGCGACCGGCCAGGCGCAGCGGATCATAGGGTTCAACCCCCTCGGCCGGCTCGACCACGCTGGCCTTGAACATCAACGGCACGATCTCGACCAGCCCGCCGAAGCTGATCGCGATCACGATGAGGATGGCCATCAGGCCGATATTCTTTTCGATCTTCTCATGCATGACTCAATCTCCTTCAGGCGTGAGCCGGTTCGCTGACGGGGACCTCGAGATCCTCTTTGGCCGCCATCTGCCAGGTCTTGTACATGTTGTAGACCATGAAGAACATGCCGGCGGTAAAGATGAGGCCACCGATGAGGCGCAGGATGTAGTAGGGCTCGGTGAACTGCAGCACCTCGATGAAGGTGTAGGTCAGCGTGCCGTCCTCGTTGAAGGTGCGCCACATCAGACCCTGCATCACCCCGGCAATCCACATGGCCACGATGTAGAGCACGGTGCCGATGGTCGACACCCAGAAATGCCACTCGATCAGGCGGGTCGAGTACATCCCGTCGAGCCCGAGCAGGCGCGGCCACAGGCTGTAGATGGCGCCGATGGAGATCATCGCCACCCAGCCCAGTGCACCGGCGTGGACGTGACCGATGGTCCAGTCGGTGTAGTGGCTCAATGCGTTGACCGTCTTGATCGACATCATCGGCCCTTCGAAAGTGGCAATGCCGTAGAAGGACAGAGCAACGATCATGAAGCGCAGAATGGGATCGGTCCTGAGCTTGTGCCAGGCACCGGAGAGGGTCATGATGCCGTTGATCATGCCGCCCCAGCTCGGTGCCAGCAGCATCACGGAAAACAGCATGCCCAGGGTCTGCACCCAGTCAGGCACCGAGGTGTAGTGCAGATGATGTGGCCCGGCCCACATGTAGATGGCGATCAGCGACCAGAAGTGCACGATCGACAGCCGGTAAGAGTAGATCGGGCGCCCGGCCTGCTTGGGTACGAAGTAATACATCATGCCCAGGAAGCCGGCAGTCAGGAAGAAGCCGACGGCGTTGTGGCCATACCACCACTGCACCATGGCATCGACGGCGCCTGAGTAGATCGGGTAGGAGTGCCACAGACCGGTGGGTATGGCCAGGTTGTTGACGATGTGCAGTACGGCGATGGTTAGAATGTAGGCGCCGAAGAACCAGTTGGCCACGTAGATGTGCTTGATCCTGCGCTTGACGATGGTGCCGAAGAAGACGATGGCGTAGGCCACCCAGACGAG
>SKSJ01000120.1 GCA_007123055.1 Wenzhouxiangella sp.
CCAGGGCCGGTAATCGAAAATGGCAGCCGGTGGGCGGGTGTGGGAGAAGATCCGCACCCAGCCCTGGACTCCCCAGGGACCATTGAAGTGGCCGACGACGACCGACTCCGACGGCCCCGGGCTGTTCATTACGCGGCCGGCTGGGCCTGCTGAGCCTTGCGCGCCTCGATGACCAGCTTGCTGACCCGCTCGGAGACCTGCGCACCCTGACCAACCCAGTGGTCGATGCGGTCGGTATCCAGGCGCAGACGCTCGTCCTGGCCGCGAGCCACCGGATTGAAGAACCCGAGACGCTCGATGTTGCGGCCGTCGCGCGAATTGCGGCTGTCGGTCACGACGATGTGATAGAAGGGCTGCTTCTTGGCACCACCCCGGCTGAGACGAATCTTGACCATGTTCTCTCCTGAAAATGAGCCCCGAGGCCACAACGGCTCCGGCACTGCAAAACTAGCTGAATCGGCAAACCCGCAATTTTACCTGACTCGGACAGTGAAAGGAAGGGTCAGAACGGCATCCCACCACCGCCGGGCAGGCCGCCGCCAGGCAGGCGCTTCATCATTTTCTGCATTGCCCCCTTGGAACCGACCTTCTTCATCATCTTCTGCATCTGCTTGTGCTGCTTGAGCAGGCGATTGACATCCTGAATCTGCAGGCCCGAGCCGGCGGCAATCCGACGCTTGCGTGAGCCGCGAATGATGTCGGGGTAGCGCCTTTCCTGTGGCGTCATGGAGTTGATGATGGCCACCATGCGCCGGGTCTGACGATCATCGACCTTCGACTTGACCGCCTCGGGCAGGTTGCCCATACCCGGCAGCTTGTCCATCAGCGACCCCATGCCGCCGAGATTTTCCATCTGCATGAGCTGATCGCGGAAGTCATCGAGCCCGAAGCGCCGACTGGCCTTTCCGACCTTGCCGGCCAGCTTCTTCGCCTTCTTCTGGTCGACCTTGCGCTCGACCTCCTCGACCAGGCTGAGCACGTCGCCCATGCCGAGAATGCGCGAAGCCAGCCGATCCGGATGGAACGGCTCCAGCCCGTCGATCTTCTCGCCGGTGCCAAGAAACTTGATCGGGGCGCCAGTTATCTTTCGGACCGAGAGCGCGGCACCGCCGCGCGCATCACCATCGGTCTTGGTCAGCACCACACCGGTCAGCGGCAGGGCGTCATTGAACGCCTTGGCGGTATTGGCGGCATCCTGCCCGGTCATGGCGTCAACCACGAACAGCACTTCGGCCGGATCGATCTCGGCGTGGACGCGGCGGATCTCGTCCATCATCGCTTCGTCCACGGCCAGGCGACCGGCGGTATCGAGGATCAGAATATCCGCGAACTGCCGGCGCGCATGCTCCTGTGCTTCGCGGGCGATGACCACTGCGTCATCGACGCGGTCGGAACGATAGAAGCCGGCCTCGACCTGCCCGGCCAGGGTTTCGAGCTGGTCGATGGCGGCCGGACGATAGATGTCGCAACTGGCCATCACCACCTTCTTCTTGTGGCGCTCGCGCAGCAGGTTGGCCAGCTTGCCGGCGGTGGTGGTCTTGCCCGCACCTTGCAGGCCAGCCAGCAGAATGACCACCGGCGCCTGGCGCTCGAGATTGAGTGCCGCCTGCTCCTGCCCGAGGACACGCTTGAGTTCCTCGTGCACCACCTTGATCAGGGCCTCGCCCGGCTTGAGACTGCCGACCACCTCCTGTCCGACGGCCCGCTCGCCGACCTGCGCGATGAAATCCTTGACCACCGGCAGCGCAACATCCGCCTCGAGCAGCGCCACGCGCACCTCTCGCAGGGCCTCTCGGATATTGTCCTCGGTCAGCCGGCCACGGCCCTTGAGCCGTTCCAGCGATCCGGTCAGTCGTTTGCTGAGTTGGTCAAACATGTTTCAAACACTCGGGATACAGGCCAGATGTGCCATTATACTTGGACCATACCCATCTTCAGACAACCTTCTGACCGAATCGTGGACCCGATGACCCTGCTCGCACCCCTGGCGCTGGTGTTGTATCTGGCTGCCGGCAGCCTCATTGCGCTGGGCTATTACCGCTCCGCACCGACGCTGCGAAGGCTTGGCACCGCCTCCGCCGTGATTGCCGCGATCATGCACGCGAGCGCTGTCTGGCAGGTGATGGCCACGCCGTTGGGCTGGGACGTCAATTTCGTCCATACCCTGTCGCTGGCCGCCTGGATGATCGTCGCCGTCCTGCTGATCACCAGCCCGTGGTCGAGAACCGTCGAGACCGGCATCATCGCTTTTCCCGGCGCCGCGCTCTGCGTGGGCTTGCAATGGTTCCTGTCTCCCGAGGCATTGATACTGACCCAGGTCTCGGTAATGCTCGAAACCCATGTCTTTACCTCGCTGCTCGCCTACAGCCTGCTGTCGATCGCGGCCATCAATGCCTTGATGCTGGCGGCCCAGGACTACGCCTTGCGCCACCCTCGCCCGCTGCGGCAACTCGAGTTGCTGCCGCCCCTGGCCGTCATCGAAAAGGTGATGTTCCGCCTGATCACGGCCGGCTGGCTGGTACTGACCGCAAGCCTGGTGACCGGGCTGGTGTTCATCGACAACCTGTTCGACCAGCACCTGGTTCACAAGACCGCGTTGTCGCTGCTGTCCTGGGTGTTGTTCGCCGCGTTGCTGGCCGGACGCCACTGGCTGGGCTGGCGCGGGCGCCGGGCCGTCAACTGGTCGTTGGCCGCGATGGGGGTGCTGGCACTGGCCTACTTCGGCAGCAAGCTGGTACTGGAGGTCTTCCTCGACCGCAGCTGGATGATCTCGGCCGGCGCGTGAGCAATGGCCCAGCTTCCCCTGACGACACTTTTCATCATGCTGGCGGCACTGATCGTGTTGTCGGCATTCTTTTCCAGTTCCGAAACCGGCCTGGTGGCGCTCAACCGTTACCGGCTGCGCCATCAGGCCAACAACGGCCATCGTGGTGCGCGCCTGGCCCAGCAGTTGTTGGGCCGGCCCGACCGTATGTTTGGCCTCATCCTGCTGGGCAACAATCTGGTCAACATCCTCGCCGCCTCGATCGCCACGATCATCGCCCTGCGATTGCTCGGCGAAGGAGGCATCTGGGTATCCACGCTGGCCCTGACCCTGGTCATACTGATTTTTGCCGAAGTCGCCCCGAAAACACTGGCCGCGCTTTATCCCGAACGCATCGCCTATCCGGCCAGCTACGTCCTCACTCCGCTACTCAGAATCCTCTACCCGGCCGTGTGGCTGACCAACCTGATGGCCGCCACCCTGCTTCGGCCCTTCGGGGTGAACCGGCAAGGCCTGCATCAAGACTCGCTCAGCCGGGAAGAACTTCGCACCCTGGTCAAGGAAGGCGGGCGACAGATCTCGCTGGATCACCGCCAGATGCTGATCAATATCCTCGATCTCGAGCACGGCACGGTCGACGATGTAATGGTGCCGCGGCAGGATATCGTCGGCATCGATCTCGACGCCGAGTGGGACGACATCATGCAGGCGCTGACCGAGAGCATCTATACCCGCATGCCGGTCTGGCGCGGTGATCTCGACAACATCGTCGGACTGCTGCACATCCGCACCATACTTCCGCGACTGATCCAGAACCGGCTCGACCGGGACGGCCTGCTCAAGGCGGTGCGCAGCCCCTACTTCGTCCCCGAAGGCACCGCGCTGACCCAGCAGATGCTGGAGTTCCAGAGCCGTGAGCGGCGGTTGGGGCTGGTGGTCGATGAATACGGCGACATCCAGGGCCTGGTCACCCTCGACGACATACTCGAAGAGATCGTGGGCGAATACACCACCGAGGGTGGTGGTCGGCAGAAACTGGTTCGCAAGCTCGAAGACGGCAGCTGGATCGTCGACGGCGGCGCCACCCTGCGCATGCTCAACCGCCGGCTGGACTGGGAACTGCCCACCAGCGGCGCGAAAACGCTTAACGGCCTCATCCTCGAACACCTCGAATCCTTGCCCGACGGCCGCACCAGCCTGAAGATGGGCAACCACATCTTCACCATCGTCGACATGGTCGACAAGCGAATCCGCAAGGTGAAGGTGAGGGATTCCAGCGAGGAGGATTGAGGGACGGTGCCCCGGTTCGCCCGTTCACCTTTCACCTTTCAATCTTCCATCATCGCAGCCAGTTGTCCCATCAATTGCGGCCAGTCGACCAGGCGGCGGTGACCGATAATATCCAGCCGCGGCAACGAGCGCCCCTGGACGATATAAAATCCGCCGGACTCGTGCGGGGCGACACCGTCGATGTGGCAGATGTTGTTACTCAGCCTGCAGGCCAGGCCCGCGCGGCGATAGGGGAACTCGTCAAAGACACGCAACACGGTCCCCGTGATCAACGCACCTCCGGCCCCGCCCAGGTTGGACAGATTCTCCACCGCCCGCTGGCTGATACGGCGGCGCCTGGCGTCTTCATGAGTGTAGATGCGCGAATCCATTGCCACCGGCCGCCAGTCGAGCAGGCGCAGGTCGCGCATCCATCCCGACACTTCTCCCTCCATATGGCCGAAATTGAAGGCGCCGGTCAGCTCGGCCAGGTCGAGGCGGTGAAACTCCACTTGCGCGGCAAGGGCCGGCAAAGTACCGAAGGGACGCTCGATGGCAAGGTCCTTCATCTCGATTCGCCCGGAAAAGGCGCGCACATCGATACCGCCGGTAAATGACAGGACTTCATCGACATAGCTCACCCCGGGGAAAGTCCCCGACAGAACGCCACCGAATTCCGGAAAACCGAGCAACCTGGTCAGTTCCGTCAGATCCAGCGGCTCGATCCGGGCATCGAGTTGCAGCTGCCTCTCCTCGACGGCCGCATGCTCCCAGAGCAGCCGCTCGACCACCACCGCACCGTCGAGCAGCGGCATCCGCAAGGGTTCAGCCAGGACGATCATCGTGCCGTCGCCGGCCAGGCGCAGCGACGATGCCCCCGACGGCAGGCCGTACAGCGACAACGCTTCCCACTCAAGCAGCAGCGAGCTGTGGTCTTCGCGAATCATCAAGTCGCCATCGGCCCGGTCGATCGAAAAGCGCCCCTGCGGATCGTCGAGGTGAAAATTCTCCAGGCGAGCGTCCAGGCCGGTTTCACCACCATCGATGCGAACGGAAGCGTCAAGCAACCCCGCCGCCTCGATGTCCGCCAACCCCATGGCGGCCAGCGGTCCTTCGAGCCAGCGTTCCCAGGCCAATGGGAACTGCAACTTGAGCGAATCGACATTGGCTCGAACCAGTGACCAGCCCGCCTCGCCTCGCTCGAACATCAGGTCGCCGATCATCGAGATGGCGCCGGGATCGTTGACCTCCACACGCTCGATCTGCAAACCGTCATCCGCACCAAGCCGCCCCTCCGCCCGCAACACGAGTGGTTCGGCCGGCGGCGGCAGATAGACCTGACCGAAAAGCATTTCCCCCGACGACTGTTCGAGCTCGATACCGAATGCCGCCCGTCCACCCTCGAAGTCAAGCTCGAACACGCCACTGGCGCCGATCGCAAACCCTGCCATCTCGCCTCCGGGGCTGTCGAATGCCGTATCGGCCAGGTCTATCCGTCCCTGCAGGCGTTGACCGGAGAACTCCAAAGAGGCCGAAAGCTCGCCGGCAACATCCCGCAACCCCGCCTGTTCGAACAACTCCTCGCTCAGCTCCGCGAGCAACAGCGAGTCGATTTGCACGGCAGCCGTCACCAGGCCGCCGTCGACAGGCACGCGCACTCGCCCCTGCACCGGGCCACTGACGAGTTCGAACTCGAGTGCATGGTCGTCGGCAGCCAGGCGAAAATCCGCCTCCAGCATTGCAAACAGGGGGCCGCCGACCCAGCTCATATGACCGCTGTCGCACTCGGGACCGGTTGGTCGTAACCGCCCCCTTGAGCATTCCAGCTCGACAGTCCCGACGACAAGCGCCTCTGGGCCCACCAACCCGGAAGCCAGAATCCGCCAATTCCCCGCTTCCGCGGCCACTTCCGGCTCGTAGTGGATCTCCACCGACTCCCAGCTCAATGGTCCCAGCCTGCCCGGCCCGCTGCCGATTTCCAGTTCGGACGCCGCCAGGCCGCCAGCAGCGAGCAGAACCAGCACCGCAATCGATCCTCGCCCCTTGCAAGTTGAGGTCCGGCGGTTATATTGGAGCCATGTCAGCAAAGCAGTCATCCGGTTACTCCGCCGCCTCGCTTCGGGTTCTCGTGGTGGATGACCACGAGATCAATCGCGAATTTCTCAATGCCGGCCTTGGTCGCCTGGTCGGCAAGATTCGCCTCGCCGCCGACGGCGCTTCGGCCATCGAGATGTGTGCACGGGAGGATTTCGACGTTGTCCTGATGGATCTGCACATGCCGCAACTCGATGGACTGGCCACCGCAAACAGGATACGCGATCTCGACACCCGATCGGCCCACGCCCAGATCGTGGCGCTGACCGCGGATGCGCGGCCCGAGGAACGCGTCAGACTGCTCGACGCCGGCTTTGATGACTACCTCAACAAGCCAATCGCCATTCCCGAGCTGATGGCCGCCATCGAGTCGCTGTTCAATCCCAATGCCAGCCGCAACCCACAGGAGCGTCAGCACATTGCGCCAACGCAGTTGATCGACCGGGAGCGGGCCCTTGCCGCATCAAACAATGACTCCGGCCTGGCACTTCGACTTCAGGACATGCTCGCTGCTGAACTCGACGAGAAGCTCCCCGAGCTCGACCGCATGATCGTCGAGGGTGATCATCGGAAAGCGGCCGACCTGCTGCACCAGTGGGCTGGAGCCGGAGGCTACGCCGGTGCCGTCCGCATGACCCACGCCTGCCAGATGCTTCGGCAACGCCTGCTCGCCGGCCTCGACAGCTCGCCGGGCACGACCTACCTCAATTTCCTGCGTATCGCCCACGCCACCCGCCAGACGCTGCGCAACGCTTGACGGGTCACTGGTGACAGGTCACGAGTAACGGGTAAAGCGTCTTCTACCCTCCCATCAACCGCTTCATCTCGCGCACGGCGGCATCCAGTCCGGTGAACACCGCGCGCGATACGACGGCATGACCGATATTGAGCTCGGCGATACCGTCAATGGCGACGATCGGCGCCACGTTGTGATAATTGAGCCCGTGCCCCGCATTGACCACCAGTCCCATGTGTCGCCCGGCTTCCACCGCCGTACGCAGGCGTGACAACTGCTCCAACGCCCCGGCACCGCGTTCCCCGGCATAGCCCCCGGTATGCAGTTCCACGACCGGAGCACCACATTCCACTGCTGCTTCCAACTGGGCCGGTTCCGGATCGATGAACAGGCTGACGCGAATGCCGGCTTCAGCCAGACGAGCACAAGCCTGGGCAATGCGCGATGCACCGCCGACCACATCCAGCCCACCCTCCGTGGTCAACTCCTCGCGGCGCTCGGGCACCAGGCAGACATCGGCAGGACGGACATGCTCGGCGATTGTGAGCATTTCGTCGGTGACCGCCAGCTCCAGGTTCATGCGCGTGGTGATTGTTTCGTTGAGCAGGCGAACGTCGTCATCCTGGATATGGCGACGGTCCTCGCGCAGATGAATGGTGATGGCGTCGGCACCGGCCTGCTCGGCCACCAGGGCGGCCTGCACCACCGAGGGGTGGTCGCCCCGGCGGGCCTGACGCAGTGTGGCGACATGATCGATGTTGACGCCCAGCAGGGGTGTACTCATCAGAATTCAGCCTTCCGTTTCATGGGTTAGATTCTCGAAGAGCCGGCGGCTTTCCAGCCGGCGACCGGCCAGATGATGGTCGATCAACTGGCGCATCATCCGCCGGCAATCCGAACCCCGGCCGTGTCCATCGCGTGCGCCGGCGGCCAGCGCCAGGACGGCATCGCCCGGGTAAGTCTTCGGACCCGGCTGCTCGGCCGGGATGAACCCCGCCTCCGGGTCCAGATGATACAACCCGTCCGGCCGGATGCGCTTACCGTCGAAGGCATCATGTTCGAAGTCCGGGGCCACCCCCAGAGAGCCGAGCAGGGTGAGTTCGAATCGGCGCACGGCTGGCGCCAGTGCCTGGTTGCCGGCCAGATGACTCAGCAATTCGGTATAGGCATGGAAAAGCTCGGGTGCGGGATCATCACGCACCAGCAGTTTGAGGATCAACTCATTGGCGTAGAGCCCACACCACAGTGCGCGTCCAGGCAACGAAAGCCGGCTGCCGGCAGGCTCGAGCTCGATCACCGTGCCCATCTCTCCACGCCGTGACCAGTTGGCGTTCAGCGGGCAGAACGGCTCGGCCAGGCCACGCCAGGACGACCTCGCCGAGCGCGCGCCCTTCGCCACAAGGCCGACACGGCCTTGCTGATGGCTGAAGAACTCTATCAGCAGGCTGGATTCGCGCCAGGGCCGACGGTGCAGCACCCAGCCGAACTGCTCCGTGCTGGTGCTCATGATGAATAGCCGAACTCGTCGAGTGCTCCGTCATCATCCATCCAGCCGGCACGAACCTTGACGTGCAGCTCCAGGTGAACCTTCTCTCCCAGCAACTCGGCGATGCGCCGACGCGCCCGGCTGCCCACACGCTTGAGAACCTGCCCGCCACGACCGATCACCATGCCCTTGTGCCGCTCACTGGCGACAAGAATCAGGCCGCTGATCTCCACTCGCCCCCGCGTGCGTTCAAAACGCTCGATCTCGACCGTCAGGCCGTAGGGTATCTCCTGATGAAGCTGCAGCATCAACTGTTCGCGGATCATCTCGGCGGCGAGAAAGCGTTCGGAGCGATCGGTGAAGAGGTCGGCATCGAACATCGGCTCTGCCTCGGGAAGGCAGCGAAAAACCTCGTCGAGCAGGTCCTCTAGACCTTCCCGGCGCGTTGCCGACAGGTAGACCACGGCATCGAAATCGACCTTTGCGGTCAGTTCGGCGGTGCGCTCAAGCAGCACGGCACGATCATCGAGCTGGTCGATCTTGTTGAACGCCAGAATCTTCGGTCCTTCCTGGGCCGCCATCAGGTCGAGCACCATGTGATCCTCGTCGGTGATGCGAGCGGCATCAACCAGCATGACGGTCACGTCGACACCGAGCCGGGTGTCGGATGCGATGCGATTGAGGCGGCGATTGAGCGCGTGATCCCGCCGGCGGTGCAGCCCAGGCGTATCGACGAAGACCGCCTGTCCCTGCTCGCGGTTGACAATACCGTTGATGCGGTGACGCGTGGTTTGCGCCTTGTGGGTCACGATGGCCAGATGCTCACCGACCAGGGCATTGAGCAATGTGGACTTGCCCACGTTGGGACGACCGAGCAGGGCCACGTAACCGCAGCGGGTGTTCATTGTTTATCGACTCCGGAATCTCTTGCCGTTGCATGCCCGTTCTCGCGCGCGGGCTCGAAGTGTTCGTTCAGTCTTTCATGCATGATCTTCGCGGCCGCCTGTTCAGCCTTGCGGCGACTGCCCGCCTCGGCCGTAACCGGTGCCACCACGCCGGCGACGCGACACTCGACGCGGAATCGTTTGGCGTGGTCGGCACCGGATTCCTCGATGACCTCATACTCGGGCAGATCATGGCCATGGCCCTGCAACAGTTCCTGCAGCCGGGTCTTGGGATCCTTGAGCGTATCGGCCTCGGGCAGCGACTCCAGCCTAGCCTCGAAGACCTCGCAGACTACACGCCGAGTCTCGCCGAATCCCCCATCGAGAAAAATCGCCCCGATGATGGCCTCGAGCACGTCGGCCAGGATCGACTCGCGCAGGAATCCGCCGCTCCTGAGTTCACCGGCCCCCAGGCGCAAGTGCTCGCCCAGATTGAGCTCACGCGCGATGGAGGCCAGCGTCACGTCTCGCACGAGGCGTGATCTCAGCCGACTGAGATCCCCTTCCGGGGCATGTGGACGCCGACGATAGAGCTGCTCGGAGATGACCGCGCTGAGCAGACTGTCGCCGAGAAACTCGAGACGTTCGTAGTGACCCGGCCCGCAACTGCGATGGGTCAGCGCCCGCTCGAGCAGACCGGGATCTCGAAACCGGTAGTCGATACCGGGCAGCCTCTGCGGTGGTTCAGTCGCGAAGTCTTTCGACACGGTGGAACTTGACGACCGCGTCAATGTTGCCGATCAGGTGAGTTTCAACCTCGTAGCTGACCACCAGGCTCAGGCCATCGCCATGCTCGATACGCACGTTCTCGGCCCCAACATGATCGACAAAACTGATATCGAATCGCGTCAACAACTGGCGACGCGTTGTCTGCGGTGGCTGATTGGACACACCGGGCTCACCCGCCACAGCCTTCATTTCACTGACCACGGACATGTGGTTCAGGTAGATGGGTACAAGCTTGATACCGATGTAGGTGAAAAACAGCACGATCACCAGAATGCCCATGAAACCGAGCAGACTCAGTCCGCGCTGTCTGTTGAATGCCGTCATTCGTTCATTCCCTCGCAACTAACCCCGTTCCAGGTCGATAATCCGCCCTTTTCACTGGATTCTATCACCGATTCTGCCCCAGTCCACACAGCCTCGTGAACAGTCCCAGTGCATCCAGATGCGAACCGCCTTGCCAACCAGCAGGTCATCGGAAACAAATCCCCAGGCACGGCTGTCGAGCGACTGATCACGATTGTCACCGAGAACGAAGTAATGTCCCTCGGGCACCGTCCAGGTGCGGGTTTCGAGGTCCGGACGCTCGGGATAGACCACGATACTGTGCGGCTCCTCGCCCAGGCGCTCCAATCGCTTCACCGGACGAGTACCCGGCGGATTGCGATTGAGACCCTCTCCGACCCAGGAGCCGACCTGGTCCTGAACCACCGGGTCGCCATTGATGAACAGGACCTTGTTGCGGTAAGTCACGGTATCGCCGGGCACGCCGATGACGCGCTTGATATAGTTGATGCGAGGGTCCACCGGGTAACGGAACACGGCCACGTCACCGCGCTCGGGATCCCCGTCCTCCAGGAAACGGTGATTACCGACCGGCAACCGCAAGCCATAGGCGTACTTGTTGACGACGATGAAGTCACCGATCCACAGGGTGGGGATCATGGACCCGGACGGAATCTTGAACGGCTCGAAAAGAAAAGAGCGGAACAGCAGCACGACCAACAGCACAGGAAACAGCGACCCGACCAGTTCAACCGTCTTCGATACGGGCTCGTCGGCTTCCTTCTGGCGGCGCTTGCGCCAATAGCGCTCGATGATCCAGAACACGCCGGTGACCAGCGTCAACACGGTCAGGATCAGGGCAAAATCCAGATTCATTTTTTCTATTTCTCCTGGTCGGTGCGCAGCACGGCAAGAAAGGCTTCCTGGGGAATCTCGATCTTGCCGACCTGCTTCATCCGGCGCTTGCCGGCCTTTTGTTTTTCCAGCAGCTTGCGTTTTCGCGTGACGTCACCGCCGTAGCACTTGGCGGTGACGTTCTTGCGATACGCCTTGACCGTCGAGCGCGCGATGACATGCGACCCAATCGCGGCCTGGATGGCGATATCGAACATCTGGCGCGGAATCAACTCGCGCATGCGCTCGGCCAGCTCACGACCACGCCGCTCGGCGGCATCACGGTGGACGATGGTGCTGAGTGCGTCGACCCGCTCACCGTTGATGAGCAAATCCAGGCGCACGAACGGTCCGGCCTGGTGCCGCAGGAAATCATACTCGAACGAGGCGAAACCGCGGCTGACCGATTTCAATCGGTCGAAAAAGTCCATGACGACTTCCGACATCGGCAACTCATAGGTGAGCTGAACCTGGCCTCCGATGAACCGCATATCGCGCTGGTGGCCGCGCTTTTCCTCGCACAGACCGATAACCGGGCCGACATGATCCTGCGGTACCAGGATAGTGCCGAGGATGACCGGCTCGCGAATCTCGCCGATCTTGTTGACCGGCGGCATGCTCGCCGGGTTGTCCAGCGTGAGCACCTCGCCATCGGTCATCTCGATTTCGTAGATCACCGTCGGCGCGGTGGTGATCAGATCGAGATCGTATTCCCGCTCCAGGCGTTCCTGGACAATTTCCATGTGCAGCATGCCGAGGAAGCCGCAACGGAAGCCGAACCCCAGCGCAACCGATGTTTCCGGCTCGAATTGCAGGGAAGAGTCATTGAGCTGCAGCTTGTCAAGCGCCTCACGCAGATCCGGATAATCGGAAGAATCGACCGGAAAGATGCCCGCGAACACTCGCGGCTGCAGTGCCTTGAACCCCGGCAACGGCTTGTCGGCCGGCTCGCGGGCACTGGTGATGGTGTCTCCGACCGGCGCACCGTGTACTTCCTTGATACCCGCGGCGATGAATCCAACCTGGCCGCAGTCCAGTTCACGTCCGGGCGTGCGCTTGGGAGTAAAGATGCCGATCTGGTCGGCGCCGTACTCCTCGCCGGTGGACATCACGCGAATCTTCTCGCCCTTCCTGAGCCGGCCTTCCTTGATGCGGACCAGGGAATTGACGCCCAGGTAGTTGTCAAACCAGGAATCGACGATCAGAGCCTTGAGCGGTGCGTCCGAGCGATCTTCCGGGGGTGGAATACGCTCGACCAGCGCTTCCAGGATCTCACGCACGCCATCGCCGGTCTTGGCGCTGACTAGCAGCGCATCGCTTGCGTCGATGCCGATGATATCCTCGATCTGGTGTTTGACGCGTTCGGGATCGGCTGCGGGCAAGTCGATCTTGTTGATCACCGGAATGACTTCGAGGCCCTGCTCGACCGCGGTGTAACAGTTGGCCACGCTTTGCGCCTCCACGCCCTGCGCGGCGTCAACCACCAGCAGTGCGCCTTCACAGGCGGCCAGCGAACGTGAAACCTCGTAGGAAAAATCCACGTGGCCGGGAGTATCGATGAAATTGAGCTGGTAGATCTCGCCGTTGGCCGCCTCGAAATCCAGCGTCACGCTCTGGGCCTTGATGGTGATGCCGCGCTCGCGTTCGAGGTCCATCGAGTCGAGTACCTGCTCGGCCATTTCGCGGTCTGTCAGGCCGCCGCAGACCTGGATGAAGCGGTCGGCCAGCGTCGACTTGCCGTGATCGACGTGCGCGATGATGGAGAAGTTCCGGATGCGACGGGTATCAGTCATAAATTCCCAATTGAAACGCCCCCGGCAGACCCGGGGGCGAAAAAAGAACGAACACGGAGATTATAGCGGTTCATGGCGACCGCTCGCCGCACTTCCTCAGTCCGGGCTATCTTCCGGCAGGACCTCGGGCTGGTAGGCGATGAACGCCGTATTGCCGTCGGAGCGTTGAACCAGGAGCGCGACCGTGCGGCCCTCCGGCAATGCCTCGACGATGGTGTTGAAATCATCCATGCCGCCGATGCGCTGGTTGTTGATCATCAGGATGACCTGTCCGCGCCGCACACCGGCGCGGTAGGCGTTGTCGCTCTCGACTTCGCGGATCAGCACTCCGCCTTCCGGATCGCCCATGCGCTGACGCATCTCGGAGCTAAGCGGCTCCACCACCAGGCCGAGGGCATTGGTGGGTTCGGCGCGTTCGTCGTCTCCGGGAACCATCATGTCGTCCTCTTCGAGTTCATGCAGGCTCGCGGTCAGCGTCTTGCGCTCTCCCCAGCGCCAGACCACGAGCTCGACATCGCTGCCCGGACGCACCATGCCCACCATCGGCGGCAGGTCACCGCTGCGCTCGACCGACATGCCGTTGAACTCGAGGATGATGTCGCCGACTTCGACGCCGGCGGCTTCGGCCGCGCTGTCGGGCTGTACCCGACTGACCAGCGCGCCCACCGGCCGATCCAGGTCGGCGGCATCGGCGTGGTCACGTGTGACTTCTCCGATCTCGACCCCCAGGTAACCGCGGCGCACCCGGCCGTGCTCGAGCAGTTGCTCGACCGAGTTCATCGCCACCTCGACCGGGATGGAGAACGACAGGCCGATGTTGCCCCCGTGCGAACTGAGGATCCAGGAGTTGATCCCGACGACGCTGCCATCGGTTCGGATCAGCGGCCCGCCGGAGTTGCCGCGATTGATGGCCACGTCGGTCTGAATAAACGGCACGTACTGCTGCTGGGCACCCTGGGTCCGGCCCTTGGCGCTGACGATCCCCGCGGTCACCGATTGCTCGAACTGGAACGGCGAACCAATCGCGATGACCCATTCACCTGGCCTCAGCGATTGCGTTTCACCGAACTCCAGCGTCGGCAATCCGTCGGCATCAATACGCAGCACGGCGATATCGGTTTGAGCGTCGGAACCGACCAGCTCGGCTTCGAATTCACGACGGTCGGCCAGGCGCACGATGATTTCGTCGGCACCGTCGATCACATGATGGTTGGTGATGACCAGCCCGTCCTCTTCGATGATGAAACCGGAACCGCCACCGCGGCGATCAGGCCGTCCACGCGGCCCCTGTCCATGCGGATCGAAAAAGCGGCGGAACATCTCGGGTAGATCCTCGGGCATGCCGCTACGCTCTTCCGGCTGCTCGGAGGGACGCGACCCGAAACGCGTGGTTTCGATATTCACCACCGCCGGAATCGACTGCTCGACCAGGTCGGTGAAATCGTCACGGGCGGCTTGTGCGTACTGCATCATCAACACGGTGATGAGCATGGCTGTGGCAAGGATTCGTTTCAGCATCTTTGCTCCGGAATTCTGGTTGGGTTGACTAGATGATTGATTTGGAGGCTTCGGGTCTGCAAGACAATGGCTCGATATGGGGCTGGCGCCCGAAACGCGCGGCACATCCGCCGCACCACACGGCGGTTACCGCCAGCGCCAACCCTCCGACGAGGGAAAAAAAATCGCGCCAGGGGGACGAATCGATCCACCAGTAGGCGGGCAATGCGCCCACCACGAATCCCAGCAGTGGCAGGCCGTAGACGGCAAACGCGGTCAGGACCAGGGTTGTCGACGGGATCCCGACCCGCACCCACTGGCCGACCTCGAAACCGGCCCGGGATGGCATCTCGACCTCGAGTTCTCGGCGCGGAAACAGCGCGCCGAAGACACCGGCACCACAACCTCGACCCTCGCTGCAACGCTGACATGATCGCGGTGGCGCGAAACGCAGCCGAACCCGGTCCTGGCCGGATTCCAGCACCTCGGCCACCTGCCAGGCAAACGCCCCGGCATCATTCATTCGGTCGTGCGCTGACCTCGGCACCACGCCGGAACCGCTGCCCGACAAACTCGACCGTCGCCGCCGGGACTTCGCCGACAACGGTCAGGGCGCGTCCGTCACCCTGATCGGTGAACACATGCACCGCGCCCATCGCCTTCATGCGGCTGCCGATGGCTTCGGGGGCAGCGTTCTCGATGTAGATGGAAAAGCTCGCCAGGCCGTCACTGAACAGCAGATGCTCGAACTCCTCTCCATGCTCCGAGCGCCCCTTGCCGATGTTGGCCAGGCGAAATCCAGGGGGCACTCGACCGCGAAAGGCCTCGTGCCGACGACCGGAACGAATCTGGCCGTCGGTATCGTGCAGGCGGGTGGTCAGCACCTTGGGTGCGTCGATCATCGCCGGTGCCAGCTCTGCATCGGAAATCGATGCGCCCAGCTCGATGCTGGTAAACGACAACTGCTGCAACTGGCGTCCCTCGGGATCGATCAACGCATACCGCAGCAACATGCCGGTGCTTTCCTCCAGCCACAGTCGGTAACCGTAGCGGTACTGGTCACGCGGCTCGATGGTCACGATACGGGCGGTCAGGCCGGCGACCCGTTCGCTGCCGGCCATCGACATGCGATAGGCCGATTCCGGGCCGGTCAGCCGATTGACCGGTAAACTGGGCAGCAGGCGCCCGGCCAACTGGCTTTCAAGTACCTGCGGCTGATCGCCGGGAAGCAGGCAACGCACCTTGTTGCCGTCACGCAGTACTTCGCGCGGCTCGCCGTCGATGGCGTATATGCGTTCACGCACCCCGTCCTCGTCGGCACGATGAATGATGCGCAGGGTATCGACCCGATCCTCGCGCACATGGACAAGCGTTCCGCGGTAATTGAGGGTTTCGACGGCACGGGCCATGCGATCAAGCCAGTGCTGCACATCGTCGTCGGCATGCACCGAAACCGGGGTCAGGCTGGCGGCCAGCAATGCCGTCATCGCCAGGATCTGCAGGAATCGAAACTCGCCGGCCATCAGTCTAGCGCCCTGAAGGGCGTGGTTCTCTGGTTCGAGTTTCATCATCGGACTGACGCTGCTGAAACTGGATTTCGACGCTTTCACTGCTGACACCGGTCACGATGGGCACGTAAGAGATGAAACCGGCACCCCCCGATGCCTGGTGGTGACGCAGCACATGCGCGCTGATGCGTTGACGCTCGGCAGCGCTGCTTTCGGAAAAACTGACGGGAACCGTCGAAGGTACCGTGGAGCGAGCGAATGGCTCGTCAAGGGAAGTGGACTGGCTGACGAATCCCTGCTGATCGGAGGGGTCGGCCTGTCGGTCGAGCATGTTGGAGTTGATCCCGACGATGGCTACCAGCGCCACGCTGGCGGCGATTGCACCACCGGCAACGGGCTTGAACCAGGCTGCCATGCGGCCGCCCGGCGTGGCCACGGGCTCTTCGGAGATCGCGTCGGCGACACGGCCGGAGAGATTGCCGACAGCGAGGACTTCACCATGCATGCAGGCACGGACAGTATGGAATCGTCGCCAGGCCTCCTTCATCTCGGAATCTTCGGCCATTCGGCGCAGCAGAAACTGTTGCGCGCTTCGGTCGAGTTCCCCGTCCATCAGGCAAGAAAGGTGTTCCCGGTTCGACTCGCTCATCATCTATCGTCCGTATTCATTGGTTATCCAGCAGGGGCCGGAGGCGTGCATCGATGGCCTCCCGGGCCCGAAAGATTCTTGACCGCACGGTGCCGATCGGGCAATCCATGGTCGTCGCGATCTCTTCGTAGCTCATGCCTTCCATTTCCCTGAGCGTGATTGCCACGCGCAGGTCTTCAGGTAGATCGGCGATCGCCTCGTTGATGGTGCTCTCGATTTCCTGTTTGAGCAGCTCATGCTCGGGCGAACCCTGTTCCTTGAGACGCGTATCGACCTGAAATTGTTCCGCGTCCTGTGCATCGACATCGGACAGTGGCGGGCGACGCCCCTGTGCGACCAGGTGGTTCTTGGCCGTATTGATGGCGATCCGGTAGATCCAGGTATAGAACGCACTGTCACCGCGGAAGCGCGGCAGTGCCCGATAGGCCTTGATGAAGGCTTCCTGGGCGACGTCCATCGCTTCGGCATGATCGGAGACATAGCGCGAAATCAGGCTGATGATCTTGTGCTGGTACTTGACCACCAGCAGATCGAACGCCTTCTTGTCTCCTTTCTGGACACGCTCTACCAGTTGTTGATCGACTTCCCGTTCGCCCATCTGGGCCGTCCTCGATTCCTTGCAGACGGCCGGGCCACATGCTCAACTGACCACGCCCCGGCCGGATAGTTTCGATTGTTCACTCACAGGGTACAGAAACGATCGGCTGGACCGGCCTCCGATCGACCGACAAGCGAACAGCACCCTCGTTCAGCGGGCAAGAATATCACGTCCCGCACTGACTCGAACCGGCAACGGTGCGATAATGGGCGGTTTAAACGCATCACTCGGGAGGAACACTGGATCATGAGCAAGCACAGCGAAATTCTCAAGCGCCTGGGACTGAAAGACATCAACCCCGGCGCCTGCTTCGGCCCCGGCCAATTCTCGGCCGTCAGCGAAGACAACCTGGTCGAATCGATCAACCCGACCGACGGGTCGGTGATCGCACGTGTCAGCAGCGCCACCGAGGCCGACTACGAGAAAGTCATCAAGACCGCACAGGAAGCCGCCGACGCCTGGCGCCTGGTTCCGGCACCGGAGCGCGGCAATGCCGTGCGCCTGGCCAACGACGCCCTGCGGGATTACAAGGATGCGCTCGGCTCCCTGGTGTCACTGGAAATGGGCAAGATCAAACCCGAAGGAGACGGGGAGGTCCAGGAAATGATCGACATTGGCGACTTCGCCCTCGGCCAGTCGCGCATGCTCTATGGCAAGACCACGCATTCCGAGCGCCCCGGCCATCGCATGTATGAGCAATGGCACC
>SKSJ01000135.1 GCA_007123055.1 Wenzhouxiangella sp.
GAATCCGCTCGGTGCTCGAGCGTACCGGCAAGCTCGCCAGCCAGGCCGCTCCCATCGCTACCAACGCCAGCAGCATCGGATGGGCGACTGCGTTGTATCGTGCGAATACCAGCGCATGCTGAATCCAGGCAGGTCGCAACAGCATGATAGTCACGGTCGACACGGCTACCAGCCAGGCCCAGTAGCATGCGAACCCATGGTCCCGGCGCCACAGTTGGCGAACCCCCAGTCCGACCAGGAAGAACGCCAGACCGGCGGTCCACGGGTTGACGCTGCCAACGAACAACTCCCAGGAACGCAGCAGGGTCTCGACGCCGATCTGGTCGACCCCGGCCTTTTCGGCAATTGCCTGCGGCGTACTCAAAAGTGGCGGCAGAATCAGGGCCGAACAGGCGCCCACTGTCGCGCCACCGACACCCAGGAGTGTCAGCAGTCGGCGGGGGCGGCCCCGGCGCCACCACTCGACAAGCCCCGCCACACCGAACCAGGTCAATGCAGCACCGGTGAATACCGCGGTGAGCGCATGCAGCCAGGCACTCAGCACGGCTGCCGGCACGAACAGAATCAGCCAGCGCCGATCTTCGTCATGCCACCAGCGCCACAACGCAATCATGGCGAGAAACCCCATCAGCACCACCAGCGCGTAGGGGCGCACATTGCGCGTGTAGTGAATCAGCAGCGGAGACAGCGCGATCAGCAATCCCAGCAGCCAGCGTTCGCGCCAATCCAGCCAGGGACGCAATGACATCGGCACCAGCACCACGGTGGCCAGGCCGAACACCAGCGGCAGCGCGCGCATGTGCCACTCTGCCAGGCCAACACTCTCGTAAAGGGCGTTGAACAGCAGGGTCAGCGGAATGCTGTAATCGGCCAGGCCGAATGACAGGGCGATGGCCTGCCAGTCGACCTGCACCAAGCGATGGAGGGCATGCCACTCGTCGTCGAGCAGTATCTGCAAGTGGAGTTGCCACAGCCGCAACCACAAGGCGACGGCAACCACCGCCAGCCACAAGACCAGCCGCAGTCGCCGGATCGATTGATCCGGCAGGTCGTGGATCATCTGAACAACGCCGGTCTGTACAAACCCAGCCGGCTGACCAGATGCTGGAGCGACACGCCCAGCACGCCAAGCCCGTAGGTCACGCTGCGCGCCAGGTTGATCGATGACGCATCCTCGAAATAAAGTGCCGGACAGGTGATTTCACCCACACGGTAACCCTTGTGAATGACCTGCGCCAGCACCTGGTTGTCGAAGATGAAATCGTCGGAATTGCTGTCCAGGTCGATACCGCGCAGGACTTCGGCCGAAAAAGCCCGGTACCCGGTGTGGTATTCCGAAAGCTTTGCCCCGGTGCAGAGATTCTGAAACAGCGTCAGCATGCGGTTGGCCACGTACTTGTAGACCGGCATGCCGCCGGCAAGCGCCCCGCCACCGAGAATCCGGGAGCCCAGCACTACCGGGAACAGGCCGCTGGACACCAGCGTCGCCATGGCCGGCAGCAGCTTGGGGGTGTACTGGTAGTCGGGGTGCAGCATGATGACGATATCGGCATCGAGATCCAGCGCCTTGCGGTAACAGGTCTTCTGGTTCGCGCCATAACCTCGGTTCCGGTCGTGCCGGATGACGTGATTGATTCCGAGCGACTCGGCCACGGCGACGGTATCGTCCTGGCTGGCATCATCGACGAGGATGATCTCATCGACGATGTCGTGCGGGATCTCCTCGACGGTGCGCTTGACGGTTCGTGCCGCATTGTAGGCAGGCAGCACGACGACCAGTTTCTGTCCCTTGATCACCTGCAATTTCCTTGACCGCAAGCAACGGGGCGGAACGTCTCCGCCCCGTCACGTTTGAACCGCTCCCGACGCAATCGCCGGGGATTCAGTCGCACTCCATCGGCTCCGACAGCTTGCTGATCGGCACTTCGATGTTGATGGCATGCTCAAGCGGTTCGGCACTGACGAAATCCAGCTTCTCGAAACCACTGGACTCGCTGTCGAAACTGCGTTCATAAACACCGACAGTATGGATTTCGACATCACGTTCCGGGCAACCGGGACAGAAACCGCGATAATCGAGCAACTCCAGCACCTCGTTGAGTGGATCGGTCTCGGGGTCACTGGCCAGAAGCCAGCGGCCGACACCGAGCTCATCGAAGTAATAGCGAATATGTGCCTGCACGCTGTCTGTAACAATCATCGTGGTACCACCCACCAGCTCTCCGGGCGAATACCAATGCCCTGAATAATTGGCCCGTCCGTCACCGGTATCCGGACAGGTGCGTGCCGCATCCGGCGACATGATTTCGCTGCCATGAAATCCGTCGCGACGCCAGGCGAAGACCAGTTCATCTCCGGCGAGCATGGTCAGCGAAACCTCGCCGATACGGTCATAGATCTGGCGCGCGCCGCTGCCGTTGCTGATGCGATCGAGCGGAGCCGTCCACACTGAAGAATCCGGATCGATCTGACCGATCGCCTGGTAGAACACCGGCAGACCCTCGGCATCGTAGCTGTACCAGGTCATGAAGCCCGGTCCGGCACGTTGCCACTCGATACCCTGGTAAATCGTACGATCGCGCGGGCTCCAGAGACCTCGCTGCGACATCGTCGAAGCGGACTCGTTGAGCTCGACGGTAACATCGACCAGTGCTTCCCGCGTACTGATGTTCTCCAGAACCACGTACCAGCGCCCGGGCTGGCCATCTGCCGTCATCGTGAATCCGGTGCCCGATCCAGTACCCGTCGCCTCGAACGTACCGCCGGCCGGCGGCGTGCCGGGTGCCGCTGCGGCCACCTCGTCGAATGTCATGCGCTGCAGGTCGGCAGACACACCGCTATCTCCTTGCACGGTGACGCTGACCTCATCGGCACCATGGGGCACATCGAAATAGAGCTGATCGTGCTGCGCACCTGGCGCAATCACAACCGGCAAGGTCTCACCGAGGAAGATCGCTGTCGGTTCCGTCGCCAGCGGGCCCGTGCGCCTGATTCGCACTGGCACCACGCCGAGGTCGGACAGCGTCTCATCGTTGGTGGCAAAGCCGACCGCACCCAGCCAACGCTCGTTGCGACGCATCGCCGGCTGGTCCCAGGCCAGCGACAACGCGAGCGTTCCACCGGGATGTCTGCCCGGCCCCGAAGCGGCGAGCGTGTAATCCTCGGCATCGTCGAGGACGGCATACTCCAGATCCACGAAGTCTTCGCCATGTGTACTCGAGGCCTGGTAGTTCTGCACCAGGATCCACCAGGTACCCGCAGCCGGATTCATGATCCGGCAACTCTCCTGCACACCGCTGGTTATCCCTTCGCAAATCACTTCACCCGGCTCGGCCTGCTCGTTCCCCGCCGCATCGAAGCCGACGAAAAGATCGATATCCTGACTTGAGGACGCACGGGTTTCCACCCACAACACCAGGGTATTCGGCGGCACATCGACCAGGAAGGTCTGGGTGCCGGCTCCCCCGGAATAAGGATCGTTCGGCGTCGGATCCTGGGCCAGGCTGAGGGACTCCTCCACCGGACGAACCAGCGAAGAGGTGCGGTAAACCGCTTCTTCGATCGGAGCCAGCACCTCCAGGTCAAACTCGGTGCGTCCACGATTGCCGCTCGCATCGACCGAAAACAAATCCGGCAGATTCGCTGCAGCCACCGACATGCCGACCGGAAGATACTGAGTAGACATGCTGTCGTCCGAAGGAGTCAGCACGACGGCACCATCCAGTTCGGCATCGGCGTTGATATTGCCGGCACTGACCGTGATCGTCAGTTCCTTCTGCGCACCGGCCGCCAGGCTGAAGCTGGCCGGTTCAACCTCGATATCCAGTTCGCCTTCACTGGAAACAGCCCACGAACCGGAACGGGATGCCCGCACCGTACGCGTAAATTCGCAGTTCTGTGTACACGTCGAAGAGAACACGCCCGCCAGGTTGAGCTGGCCGGGATCACCGCCAGCCCCGGGCCGCGCGTCGATGAACTGATCCACGGTCACCGGCAGGTACAAGCCAGCATTGACGGCGCGATCCACCCGAATACGGCCGGCACCGCGATCATTCATCCCGGCGGGAGATTCATTGACTCGGAGCGGATCGCTTTCGGCCGTGGTTTCCAAGGCCGAAACCACCATGTCGACTGTCCAGTCCGGCCGGGCCGAGAGAACCAGTGCCACTGCACCGGCCACGTGCGGACCCGACATGGAGGTTCCAGTCAATACAGAATAGGACTCGCCGCCATCCTCGCGTTCCTTGCCGGCCGACAGGATCGACGAACCCGGAGCAACGACATTGGGCTTCATCAAGTCGGGCACGAAAGGAGCCGGTCCACGCGAACTCGACGGCGCAACCAGGTCGCTGAGATCTTCACTGATCAGGCTGCTTACCCCGGACTCGATGCTCGCGAAAGGTGCGGGTGCATCGGCCATCGCCGACAGTGCGCGGATGCCGTCACTGTTGCTCAGCATGAATGAGGGGATGGCCGAGGACTCCAGCCCGCCCATCAGGATGGGGGGACCCGGTAGATTATTGACGACCAGCACGGCCACCGCCCCGGCCCGACGCGCATTCCGGACCTTCTCCTCGAAGGTACAACTGCCGCGCACGATGACGGCAACCGAGTCATCGAATGCACCGCTGGGAAACGAGCTGCAGCCCAGCACATTGCCCGAATCGACATCCTCGGCCGCCACGACCGGCGCGGTCAGATCGTCCTCCAGCGTCGGACCCGTTCCCTCCAGCGCGGCCAGGTCGGCCTCACCGGCCACCTCGGCCCGGTTGGCAATCAGGCGACCATGGGTCGTGTTGCCGACCGCCAGCGTCCACGGCGCATTGGCCGGCGCAGAAATGGTGCCCGCGCCGTCGTTTCCGGAGTTGCCTGCCGAACTCACCGGCACGACGCCGGCGGCACGCAGGTTCAAAAACAGTTCGGCGATGCTCGTTCCCTGCTGGCCAATGCTCTGCCATGGATCACGTGCATCGGAGCCAATGGAGTAATTGACCACGTGGACACCGTCCTCGATCGCCTGCTCCAGGGCATCAGCGATTGCACTTCCGAGGCACTCGGCCTCGTCATCTTCGTACTCTTCCCGGCAGACCTTGTACGAGACGATGTGCGCGCGCGGCGCGACTCCTGACAGCGTGAAATTGGAGCCGCCACCACCGAAATTCAGCCTTACGCTGCGCCTGTTTCCCGCAGCGATCGCTGCCACATGGCTGCCATGACCACCGAGATCCTTGCCATTGCTCTCATCGGTGTAGTCGTAGACACCGATCAACTTCTCATTGCAGGAGACATCCGGGCGCGAACACAACCCGAGTTGCTCGTTGAGCGGGTTGGTGTAGATGTAGTTGCCGGTGTCGGACGGATCGTCCGAGAACATGGGATGCTCCCAGTTGATGCCCGAGTCGATCACCCCAATGATGATGTTCTCACCCCGCGCGGCGTCCACGTTCTCGAGATCACCGCGCCAGACAGCGTCGGCGCCGATCATCTGTGGTCCGCGATCGAGTTCCAGGTAATGGACCTGGTCCGGTTCGACAGCCACCACACCGGGCACTTCCGCCAGGCGCCGGGCTTCTTCGGCCCCCAGATCAATGGCGAAACCGTTTTGCAGGTAGCGATAGACATGCACCGGCTCAAGCTTGCGTCCGAGCACTTCGCCGGCCCGGGCAAGCACGGCATGGCGCTGCTCATCCAGCCAGCCAGCATAGGCCTGCACTTCGGCACTTGCGGCATCGAGCCGGGCGGCACCGGTGATCGACGGCGCGGTTGCTGCCAGGCCCGAATCAGGCTGGCCGGCTTGTGCCGCCTGCAGCCGGGCATGGCTGCCTTCGTACCCGACCGCTGGCGGCGCCTCGAGCTGGACGATCCAGCGATCATTCACTTTCTTCGGTTTCTGGGCGATGGCCTCCAGCACCGGAAAGGCGAACAGTATCGCCAGCATCACAGCGCAAGCCCGCATCAGACCTGATTGTCGCTTCATTGCATTTTGTCTCCTGAACATGTCACTGCTCGACGGGCGTGCGCAGTGTCACCAGCTCTTCAGCCGCCGTTGGATGAATTCCGATCGTGCGATCGAAATCGGCCTTGGTCAATCCGGCACGCACGGCCACGGCAAAGCCCTGAACGATCTCCGGCGCATCGAGGCCGACAACGTGGCAACCAAGTACTCGATTGGACTCGCCATCGACCAGCAATTTCATGACGCCCTTCTCATTTCGTCCGGCGAGAGTGTAGCGCATCGGCGTAAACGACGACCGGAACACCTGCACCTTGGCGTATCGCTCGCGAGCCTCGGCCTCAGTCAGTCCCACCGTGCCGACCGGGGGCTGACTGAACACCGCCGCCGGCGTGTCGGCATGCTCGACGGGGCGATCCATGCCGCCAAACTGGGTGTCGGCGAAGGCATGTCCTTCCATCAGGGCAACCGGGGTGAGATTGATGCGATCCGTGACATCGCCGACAGCGAAGATGTTGTCCACGCTGGTGCGGCTGTAATCGTCGACCTCGATACGATTGCCGGCACCGGTCATGACCCCGGCCTCTTCCAGCCCGAGATCCCAGGTGTAGGGACTGCGACCGGTGGCGAACATCACCTGGTCATACTCGGCTGTCGAGTCGTCGGAGAAAGTGACCTCGATACCGCTGTCGCGCTTGTCGAGTCGCGCCGGAGCAACCTGGTAACGAATATCGATGCCGCGCCCACGCATGCCGGCATCGACTGCCCGGCGCACATCGTCGTCGAAGCCGCGCAGCACCAGATCCCGGCGATAGGCCAGTGATACCTCGCTGCCCATGCCGGCGAAGATACCCGCGAACTCCACGGCGATGTAGCCAGCACCCACCACCAGTACGCGGCGGGGCAACTGATCGAGGTGAAAGGCCTCGTCGGAAGTAATCCCCAGTTCATGCCCGGGGATCTCGGGCTTCCACGGACGTCCTCCGACGGCGATCAGGATCCTGTCGGCCGTCATCTGCTTGCCGTCGACCTCGACGGTATGGGCATCGACCAGTCGCCCCCGACCCCGGTGGAGCGTTACGCCGGCATTGTCCAGCAGCTTGTGGTAGATGCCGTTGAGCCGGTCGATTTCACGATCCTTGGCCGCGATCAGTGCCTGCCAGTCGAACCTCGAATCGCCGACCTGCCAGCCGTAACCGGCAGCATCCTCGAAGTGCTCGGAAAACTGAGAGGCGTAGACCAGCAGCTTCTTGGGCACACAGCCGCGAATCACGCAAGTGCCACCGACCCGCGACTCTTCGCAAATACCGACGCGGGCGCCGTGTCCGGCCGCGATGCGCGATGCTCGCACTCCACCCGAACCGGCACCGATGACGAACAAATCGTAGTCGAAACGGCTCATGGGCAATCTGCTCCCGGCCGCCGGCGGCGGCCACGGGCCATAACAGTCATCTTGTATCCTTGTTTTTTGATTCAGGTCATAACCCCGCCCCTACGGAAGGTAGAATATTAACGCACCTCGACACCAGCCGATTCAGCCGATGACCATGCCAATGCACAGCGACCCGCAAGCGGATCTGCTGCAAGCCTTCCTGCATACCGAATACCGGGTATTGCCACGGACCGAGGCGGTGGTCGTGGTGATCGGCAACCGTCATCCACGACTCGACGAAATCATTGAGCAACGCAACTGGGCCATACTCACCGGTTTCAACCCTGGCGGACGCATCGACGATCCCGATGCCAATGACCGCCGCCAACAACAACTGCTCGCCACCATCGCGGATGCCGGCCTGGATTTCCTGCCGGCCTGTAACAGCGATCCGGCGGGACACTGGCCCGACGAACCCTCGCTGCTCGTGATCGGGGCCGAACCCGACTGGCTCAAGACCCTGGCACGGCGCCTGGGGCAGCTTGCGCTGGTCGCCGGGCAGTCGGGCGGCATCGCCGAGTTATGGCTGCTCGACGGTGAATGGCCCGATTCGCTCCCCCCATACGTTCGGCGGATGCACCGATGAGTCGAATGCTCGAGACCCACCAGGCGACCTATGCACGCAGCGGCGAACCCGTATTCGAGCCGGTGGACCTGGCGCTGGACGCCGGACAGGCGCTGATCGTGCTCGGCCCCAACGGTTGCGGCAAGACCACCCTGCTGCGCATGCTGGCCGGCATACTCCGGCCCTGGCAGGGAAAGATCATCCGCCATTGTCAGCCCGCCTTTCTTGGCCACTTGCCGGCTTTCAAGGGCGATCTGAGTTGCCGCGAGAACCTGGCATTCCAGCGTCGCTTTCACGGTGGTGCCGGCCTGGACGAGAGTCGCGCGCTTGCCCGCGTCGGCCTGGCAGGGCTGGGATTGCGTCCGGCACGTACCCTGTCGGCCGGACAGAAACGCCGCCTGGGCCTCGCCGGGCTGCTAGTCGCCCCGGGTTCGCTGTGGCTCCTGGACGAACCGTATGCAAGCCTCGACGATAGTGGATCCGAGCTGGTTGATCACCTGCTGACCGAGCACCTGGCCGGCGGCGGTGCCGTAGCGCTCTCGGCCCACCAGCGCAAGCCGGCAATCGCGGTCGACCCGGTGCGCCTGGAACTGAAGGCCGCCGAGATGCTGCCATGATCGTGCGCAGCATGAGTGCGCTCATCGAGCGAGATCTGCGTCTGGCCATTCGTCACGGCGGCGAATCGCTGATGCCGCTGATCTTCCTGTTCTCCGTCATCATTCTCATTCCGCTGGGCGTGGGTCCCGGCCCCAACCTTCTGGCAGCCATCGCCCCGGGCATGATCTGGGTGGCCGCCCTGCTCGCCAGCCTGCTGGCACTGGAGAATCTCTTCCGCCCCGACCTCGACGACGGCACGCTGGAACAGTGGTGGATCGGTGACTGCCCGGCCGGTGCCCTGGTCGTGGCGCGCCTGTTCAGTCACTGGCTGATCACCGCAGTGCCGGTCATCGTCTTCGCGCCGCTGGCCGCGCAGATGCTCTATTTGCCCGCCGAGGCACTGGGCGTGCTGGTCTTGAGCCTGCTGCTCGGTACCCCCATCCTCAGCCTGGTCGGCGGCCTGGCCGCCGCCTTGACGCTGGGGACGAACCGTGGCAGCGTCCTGTTGTCCATTCTGGTGTTTCCGCTCATTGTGCCGGTGCTGATTTTTGCCACCGGCGCGGTTTCTGCCGCCGCCGACGGCCTGAGCGCGCGGGCTCACCTGGGACTGCTGGGGGCACTGCTGATCCTGGCTATCACGCTGGTGCCACTGGCCACCAGCGCTGCACTGAGACTGAACATCGAATGATCTGGAAAACCATCAAGGTCAACTTTCACCGCCTCGGCTCGCCGCCGACGTTCTACCGCCTGGCCCAGGTGCTCGCCCCCTGGCTCTGGGCCGGTTTCGCCGTGTGCGCGGCCATCGGGTTATACCAGGCGCTCTACGTCGTGCCGCCGGATTACCAGCAGTCCGACAGTTTCCGCATTCTCTACATTCACGTGCCCGCGGCCTGGCAGGCCATGGCTGGCTACGTGGTCATGGCCATTCTGGCGGTGATCGCGCTGGTGTGGCGCATCCGTACGGTTGAAATCATGGCCATGGCCGGCGCCCCGATCGGTGCGGCGTTCACCTTCATCTGCCTGGCCACCGGCTCGCTGTGGGGCCGGCCGATGTGGGGTACCTGGTGGGCCTGGGATGCGCGCCTGACCTCCATGCTGGTGCTGCTGTTCATCTACCTCGGCATCATGGGGCTGTACGCCGCATTCGAGGATCGAAGAAAAGGTGCACGCGTAGCCTGTATCCTGATCCTGGTCGGCATCGTCAACATTCCCATCATCCATTTTTCGGTTGAATGGTGGACCACACTGCATCAGGGCGCGACGATCCGGCTGTTCTCCGGCGAGTCCACGATGCACGAAAGCATGATGCCGCCACTGATCTGGATGACCATCGCCGTGAAACTGATGTTCGGTGCCGCCCTGCTCGACCGCTCCCGCAACGACCTGCTCGACCAGGACCGTCGCAAGGGCTGGGTACAGGCCCGACTGGGAGAAAGCGCATGATTCCGGATTTTGAATACGCCTTTTACCTCTGGACCAGCTACGGCATCTTTGCCGCGGTCATCGCCTGGCAGTTCGTTCAGCCCCGACTGAGGAAACGCCGGATCGAGGCCGAGGTCCGAGAAGAGAGAGCTCTGCAGACAGGTAGTTACGAATGACTCCAACCCGCAAGAAAAGACTGACCCTGGTCGGCCTGATTGTCCTGGGCGTAAGTGCGGCCACGGTGGTCGCCATTACCGCGTTGCAGGACAACATGCTGTTCTTCGTCACCCCCAGCGACGTCCACGCGCAGACTCTGCCGCCCGATCGCCAGATTCGTCTGGGCGGTCTGGTGGCCGACGGCACCGTCAGTCGCGATCCCGACAGCCTGGCAGTCACTTTTGGCGTTACCGATGGTGCGCATGATGTGAAGGTCAGTTTCAACGGCATCCTGCCCGATCTGTTCCGTGAGGGCCAGGGCGTGATCGCTCACGGCTTCATGGACGAGTCCGGTGTGTTCCGGGCCCACGAAGTCCTCGCCAGGCACGACGAAACCTACATGCCACCGGAGGTGATGCGGGCCCTGGAAGAGGCCGGTCACCCGATGGAAGCGAGCATGCCGCGATGATTGCCGAGTTCGGACAAGTCTCCCTGATCCTGGCGCTCGTTCTGGCGATTCTTCTGGGCACCTTGCCACTTTATGGCGCCCACCGCGGCAACGAAACGCTGATGCGCCTGGCCCCTTCACTGGTCATCGGCCATTTCGTGTTTCTGGCCGCGGCCTACGTGGCGCTGTCGGCCGCCTTTCTCAATCACGACTTCACGATCTCATACGTTGCCCTCAACTCCAACCTGCTGCTGCCCTGGTACTACCGGCTCTCGGCGGTGTGGGGCGGCCACGAGGGTTCGCTGCTGCTGTGGATGCTGATGCTTGGCGGCTGGATGCTGGCGGTGGCCGCTTTCTCGCGCACCCTGCCCAGGGAATTCGTCACGCGCGTACTGGCGGTGATGGCCATCGTCTCGATCGGCTTTTTGCTGTTCACGCTGCTCACCTCCAACCCCTTCGATCGCATCCTGCCGGGCCCGACCGACGGCCGCGACCTCAACCCGCTGCTGCAGGATCCAGGCATGATCTTCCACCCGCCGCTCCTGTACATGGGCTACGTCGGCTTTGCCGTGGCCTTCGGCTTTGCCATTGCCGGGTTGCTAGGCGGCAAGGTCGAGCGCGACTGGGTCCGCTGGGCGCGTCCGTGGACGCTGGCCGCCTGGGCCTTCCTCACCGGCGGCATCGCGCTGGGGTCATGGTGGGCCTACTACGAGCTGGGCTGGGGTGGCTGGTGGTTCTGGGATCCGGTCGAGAACGCCTCCTTCATCCCCTGGCTGATCGGAACAGCCCTGCTGCACTCGCAGGCCGTCACTGAGAAGCGTGGTTCGTTCCCGGCCTGGACGGTGCTTTTGTCCATTGCCGCCTTTTCGATGTCGCTGCTGGGCACGTTCCTGGTCCGCTCCGGCGTGCTGACTTCGGTTCACGCCTTCGCCAATGATCCCGAACGCGGCTTGTTCATCCTTATGTTCATGGCGGTGGTTACCGGTGCCGCACTGTTGCTCTACGCCCTGCGCGCACCGCGCATCATGACCGGCCCTGGCTTCGACTGGATGAGCCGCGAAACCATGTTGCTGATCAACAACGTATTTTTCACAGTATCGGCGGCCATGGTACTGCTCGGCACGCTCTACCCGCTGATCGTGGATTTCATGGGCTGGGGTCAGATATCCGTTGGCCCGCCCTACTTCGGCGCCATGTTCATCCTGCTGATGACGCCGATCGTCATCCTGTTGCCCCTGGGGCCGTTCACTCGATGGAAACAGGACGAGGTCATGCGCGTGATCCGTCCACTGGCGGCCAGCGCCGCCGTGGCCATCGTGCTGGGTCTGATCATCAGTGCCGCACTCGGCGCGTGGAACCTGCGCGCCATCACCGGCTGGATCGGCGGCATCTGGGTGATGGCCGGTGCCATCGCCTGGGTGACACGCCAGTGGCGCAGCAGCCGCTCCGGTCTTGCCCTGCACCAATGGGGCATGACCCTGGCCCACTTCGGAGTCGGCGTGTTCCTGATCGGCGTGGCCATGGTGGAATCCATGACCTTCGAGCGCGACATGCGCATCGCACCGGGCCAGACGGTCGAGGCCGCCGGATACCAGTTCACGCTGCACGAGGTCACCCAGGTCAAGGGGGCGAACTGGCGAGCCGATGAAGCCCGCTTCACCGTCCATCGCAATGACCGCGAGATCGCCGCCATGAATCCGCAGAAGCGCCTTTACCACCGCGGTGGCCAGGTCATGACCCAGGTCGCGCTGCGTCCCGGCGTCACCCGCGACCTCTATATCGCCATGGGTGAAGAGCTCGATGCCGAAAGCGGCGCCTGGAGCATTCGCATTCACGTCAAGCCCTTCGTGCGCTGGATCTGGGGCGGTGCGGCGCTGATGACGCTGGGTGGCCTGGTCTCGGCCAGTGACCGACGCTACTGGCGACGCCGCCGTACCGAAGCGAAGCAGGCCCGGACTGCAGAGGTGCCGGCATGATTCGGATGCTGCTGCCCCTGATCGTCTTCGGTGGCCTGCTGGCACTGCTGATTGCCGGTCTGCAGACCGCCGAGGAGCGCAAGCTGGTGCAATCGCCACTGGTCGGGAAGCCGGTACCCGAGGTCACGCTGCCCGCGCTGCACGATCCGCAAACCACCCGCTCGACCGCCGAGTTGGTCGGCCAACCTTATATCCTCAACGTCTGGGGCAGCTGGTGCTGGGCCTGCCGGGTCGAGCACCCTTTCATTGAACGCCTCGGCCAGGAGGCCGGCGTACCGCTGGTCGGCTTCAACTGGAAGGACGAGCGCGAGGATGCGCTCGAATGGCTGGAGCGTTTCGGTGATGCCTGGAGCTTCCACCTGGTCGATTTCGAGGGTCGCGCGGCCATCGACCTCGGGGTGTACGGCGCACCCGAGACCTACCTGGTCGATCACCGCGGGATTATCCAGCACAAGCATATCGGGCCTATCGATGCGACCGTCTTTGAAGATCTCATGCGTCGCATCATGCAGATGAGAGCGGAGGCGGGATCATGACACGGCTTCAGGGTTTTATGAGGTTTGAGTGTTCAGCATTCAGGGTTCAGGGTCGGCTTCGGCCGGCAGCGATGATTCTTGCCGGACTGTTGCTGTCCGCTGTGGTCGCGGCATCGGCAATCGAGCCGTTCCCATTCGAAAGCGAATTGCAGGAGCAGCGCTTCAGGTCACTGGCCGAAGAGATCCGCTGTACGGTCTGCCAGAACCAGTCGCTGGCCGATTCCGACGCGCCGCTGGCGCAGGATCTCAGGCGCGAGCTGTTCGCCATGCTGCAGGACGGCCGCTCGGACATGGAGATCCGCATGTTCATGGTTGACCGCTACGGCGATTTCGTTCTCTACCGGCCGCCGCTGGCAGGCCACACCCTCCTGCTGTGGGGCGGCCCCATCGTGCTGTTGCTGATTGCACTGGGATCGACCATCGTTATCGTCAGACGCCGAAGGAAAGCACTTTGACTACCGGATTCATCATCATCGCGGCGGCCTGCGTGCTCGCCGCCATCGCCTTTGCCATCGTGCCCTTGCTGGTCGGCAAGAACGAACGGCAAGGGGCCGTCCTGATCCTGGCCCTGGTCGTTCTGATTCCAGCCGCCTCCTGGGTCACTTACCGGGCCGTGGGCACGCCGGAAGGTATCGCACCTCCGGCCAGCGATGCGGCCATGATCCGAAGCGCGCTGATCGACATCGCCCGGCAACTGGAACGCAATCCCGATAATGCCGACAACTGGACTCGCATGGCGCTGGCCTACAAGGAACTGCAGGAGTACTCCTCGGCCGAACACGCCTTTCGACGGGCATTGTTCATCGACGAGGACAACCCGTTCATTCAGATCGAACTGGCCGAAACGCTGCTGTTCGCCTCCGGTCGACCCAGCTTGCCGACCGAAGCAAGAAACCTGCTGTCGTCCGCCCTGGAGACCGACCCGCAGCAGCAGAAAGCCTACTGGCTGCTCGGTCTGGATGCCCTCCAGCGTGGAGATTACGCCGAGGCCGTTGGGCAACTGGAGCGACTGGATTCGATGCTCCCCGAGGGCAACGTCCGGAACTCCGTGCGCAATTACCTGCAGCAGGCGCGCCGCGGGCTGGAACAGCCGGTTTCCGCGGGCATGACCGGTGATACGGGCGAAGATGATGTGCAATTGAGCGTGAACCTTGCCCTGGACGAGTCCCTGGCCGAACAACTCAGCGGCGAGGAAACCGTTTTCGTCATCGTTCGCGCAGCCGACGGCCCCCGTGCCCCGCTGGCGGTTCAACGGCTCAATGCCGGCCAGTTGCCCACGAACGTCACGTTCGGGCGTAACGACACCATGATGGGCGGCTCGGGAATCGACGATTTCGATGCCATACGGATTACCGCCCGAGTTTCCCCGAGCGGCACGGCCGAAGCGCAAAGCGGCGATTTCGAGGGCAGTTCCGACAGGGTTCCCGTCAGCGACCGGATCAGCGCCAGTGTCCTTATCGACCAGGTCCTGTAAGACCGGCCTGATCCTAGCCTGTTTTCTGGCGCCGGTTCTTGCGGCCCAGGCCGGAAACGAGACGGACGGCACGCAGCGAGAAGAACGCTTGCCGGCGATATGGATGGTCGAGTACGAAAACGACCTGTTTGCCGGCAAAGATCGTTTCTACACCAGCGGCATCAGACTTTCGCGCATTGCCGAGGCACGCGAGGCGCCTTCCTGGCTGGAATCGGTCGCCATGCGCTTCCCCGGCTTTGCCGAACATGACGTCCTGCCCTACCGGCTTTCGATTGGACACAACATCTACACTCCGGCCGACATCGAAAACCCGGCCTTTCCTCCCGATGATCGACCCTATGCCGCCTGGCTGTACACCCAGTTTTCGACCGGCACCCTGCACCCTCAAGGCGCCGACCGCGTCCGGGTCGGCGTCGGCATCGTCGGACCGGCGGCGCTGGGACGGCAGGTCCAGAAGTACGCACACGAACTGATCGACTCTCCGACTCCCGTGGGCTGGGATAGCCAGTTGAGAAACGAACCAACGCTGCAGCTCGGCTATGATCGCATGCGCCGCTTTCTTGATCGCGCCAAGCCCGAACAGTTCGGCTTCGACCTGTCCTGGCTGGCTGGCATAACTGCCGGCAACGCCCACTCCCACGCCACCCTGGGCGGATTCATGCGTCTCGGTTACAACCTGCCCGACGACTATGGCCCACCGCGCATTTCACCGGCCGCTTCGGGCAGCAGCTATTTCCGCGCCGAAGGCACCCAGGACTCGTCGTTCTACTTCTTCCTGGGCGCCGAAGGCCGTCAGGTCTTTCGCGACATGTTCCTGCAAGGCAATACCTTCGGCGGCGTCGACGGTGTGCGGATCGAACGTCAGATCGGGGAGTACTTTGCTGGCGCCGTTTACACGCGGGGCATTTTTCGCCTGGCCTACTCCCATGTCTGGCGTACCCGCGAATTCATCGGCCAGATCGAAGACCAGAGTTACGGCGCCCTCTCGTTCTCGATCTGGTGGTAGTGGAGGTCAGTCGGCCTCACCAATGGGGCGGGGATGGCCGAAATAGTATCCCTGCATGTAATCGATACCGATGCGTCGACACAGCTCGACGGTTGCTTCCAGTTCCACGCCTTCGACCAGCGTGCGCACTCCCATGTCGGCGATCATTCCGTTGAGGCTTTCGAGCATGCGATAGCGAGTCGAATCGCTTTCCGTCAGATCACGTACCAGGGCCATGTCGAACTTGAGATAGTCCGGCGGCACCTCGGCGAGTTCCAGCAAACGCGCCTGGCCGGCACCGAAGTCGTCGTAGGCCAGCCCGATGTCCAGTTCCGACAACTCTCGCTTGACTTCGGCCATGGCACCGAGGTCGGTCACCGCCGATTCATGTACCTCGAACACCAGCGCCAGTTCCGGGTAAAGTCTCCGCAACCGGCGCAGTTCGTCCATCAGATCGTCAAGGTCCTCGCATTCGGCCGGATGGTTGTTGAAAAACAGGGGCATGCTCAGCCCGCTGCTGCTCGCTTCCTCGAAGCAACACTGGCGCAGGAGCCGGCTGAGCCGAACTTCGGACTCCAGGGCGGCAGCCAGCGCGAACAACTCACCCGCCCCTTCATTGAGTGAAGGATGAGTACTCCGCCCGAGCAACTCGAGGGCGAAGGGTTGACCGCTGGAGGTCACGATGGGCTGACAGAATCCGGCGACCAGCCCGCGTTCGAGCATCTGAAAGAAAGCCGGCATCTTGAGCGGGAAGTCACGCGGCAATGCCGTCATGCCGACCATCGTTTCATCGCTCCGTGTACCTGCCTGGTCGTTCGTGTTGTCGACCATGAGCCGGAACTCGTGATCGGCAAGGTGCAGCACGTCCCCTACATTGAGAACGGTGGGCTGTACGATCTGACGATGGTTGACGAATGTCCCGTTGGTACTGCCCAGATCCTCGATGACCAGGGCTGCACCGGAATGGTCAACGCGGGCGTGGTGGCGAGAGACTCTGTCGACGCCAACCTGGATCTGGCACTCCGGGTGGCGTCCGATGACAGCGGGCAGTTTTTCGAGCGACAGGCGGCGCGGCAGGCTCGCATCCTTTCCGGAACTTTCAAGGTAGTAGCGTTGTGGCATGGACCCCCGCCGGACTGGAATTGCGCCCGCCTAGTATCTTTGCAACCGTCGTGCGTTGCAAGCTGGCGACTCGTCGTCTGTCCGCAGTCGACGGCACATCCGAGACCCTGATCAACTGCAACACGACTGCGATTGACAATGATTCTCATTCCTGTATACTCTGACCCATGTATGTATGTGTCTGCAATGCCGTGACCGAACGCGCCATCCACCGCATGGTCGAGGAAGGTTGCTGCACGCTTGGCGAGGTTCAGGCCCGCACCGGCTGCGCAGACTGTTGCGGTACCTGTCATGACTATGCCCTCGAAGTGCTCGAACAGGCCCTTGAGCGCCATCCGGGTGCCCTGTCCACCGGCGCAGTCAAGCTGCCCATGGTTGCCTGAGGCGGCGCCGCACCCGTCGCGCTTCTGACCAATCATTCCGGCACATTCTCGCCAGCATTTCCTGTGACGGGTTATCCTGTCCCCCATCAGTCACGAATGCAGGAGGAGCAGCACCCATGAAGGGCGACCGCAAGATCATCGAGTTTCTCAACCAGGCACTCAAGGCTGAGCTGACGGCCATCAACCAGTATTTCCTCCATTCCCGCATGTACGAAGACTGGGGGCTCAAGAAACTGGCCGAGAAGGAGTACGAGGAATCCATCGACGAAATGAAACACGCCGATGAGTTCATCAAGCGCATTCTTTTCCTCGGAGGGCTACCGAACCTGCAGGATCTCGGCCGTCTTCGAGTCGGCGAGGGTCCGATCGAGGCGATTCGCTGTGACCTGGCCCTTGAGCACGAGGGCATCGAACTTTACCGCAACGCCGTCGAATACGCCGAATCGGTGCGCGACTACATCAGCCGCGACCTCTTCCAGGCCATTCTCGAGGACGAAGAAGGCCACGTCGACTGGCTGGAAACACAGCTCGAACTGGTCGAGCGCATCGGCGAAGAACGGTATTTGCAGTCGCAGATGTGACCCGATGGGTCCGAGGTCTGTGCGTCTGTGCGTCAGTAGGCCGTGCAAATCGCGAGACGTCGTACCGACGAACCGACCCAGGGAATCAAATTCACCATCGGGGGCAAGCATCCAACGTCGTCCGTCGGGGACGTAGCCCCGACCTACCCGATGGTCAGCAGCCGTAGGTCGGCCCTACGTGGCCGACGGACGAGAATCGATGTGCCACCGAAAACCGAAACGCAATGCTGATGCAGCCACCCCCATAGGCTGGAGAACCGACGTGCCGACGCACCGACTACCGAAC
>SKSJ01000118.1 GCA_007123055.1 Wenzhouxiangella sp.
TCGCCGAACACAACGGTGATGATCAGCAGGGTATAAGCCTGGTTGGCGAAGTCGAACATCGCCCAGCCGAGTATTTCCCGGGCCGGGGCGCGTTTGCGGGTAACCATGTGATGTCCTGGTTGAATTCGCACCCAAGGTTACCGCGAAGTGCTGGGGGTGTGGTGACGAGGGGGATGGTTGTGCGCCGGTTTCCGGGTGTACGCCGATGGAGGTGAGGTGAACTTTGGGGCTCTTTGGTGCCTTTGGAATCGCCCCTGAGATACTTATGGCGCGTGCTGGCATCCGGGCCAGGTGCCGGCCTGGAATTCGGTTCGGATTGGTGGTTCGTCCGCACCCTGCAACCGGCGCACAACCATCCCCCTCGTCACCTGAAAGGTTGAAGAAGGCTGAACGAGGCCGACCTGAAGCTTACTCCATCACTTCAAGGCGGGTGGTGTGCCGCGAGGCGGGCGCAGAATGGGCGCGGGCAGACCACCGAGCTGTCCGTCTCATCAGACTCGACGATGCTGTTTCTTGGCAAATGTGCTCCAGCAGGCACCAGTATCATTCCCGCGGCACCAGAACGCCCCATCCCCATGAGCCTCCTCAAAGGCCGCTAGCCCATGGCGCGGTCGCCTCGCGGTACACCACCCGCCAACCCTCCCACTTCGCGGTCCAGGCCAATCACGGTTAGAATGCCAAAACGAAAGAACAAACCAACCAATAAACCAACAAACCCATCTTTCCCATGAACTTCCGCGTCCCCCATACTCTCGCCCTGCTGTTCTTCCTGATGATCGCCGCGCTGGTTGCGACCTGGCTGGTGCCACAGGGGCACTTCCAGACCGACGAGGCCAACCGGGTGATCCCGGGTTCCTACGAGGTGGTCGACGAGCGTCACCTGATGACGCCGCTGGAATTGTTCACGGCCATTCCACGGGCGTTCGCGGCCGCCTCCGACATCATCTTCTTCCTGTTCATCATCGGCGGTGTGCTCGCGATCGTGCGGGCCACCGGCACCATCGACGCCTTGCTTGGGCGCTTGCTGGAACGTTTCGGCGACAAGCCTTCGATGCTGATCTTCGCGGTGGTGTTCGTATTCGCGCTGGCCTCCAGCGCAGTGGGGTCCTCGGGCGAGTACATTCCTTTCGTGCTGATTCTCGTGGCCTTGTGCAAGGCCATGCGCATGGATCCGATGACCGCAGTGGGCATGGTCGTGGCCGGCTACGGGGTGGGTTACGGCCTGGCCGCGTTCAATCCCTATACGGTGGTCGTGGCCCAAGGCATTGCCGAGCTGCCGACCTACTCGGGCTGGCCGGTGCGCCTGGCCCTCCTGGTGCCGTTCGTGCTGATCGCCGTGCACCACGTCTGGTCGTATGCCAATCGAGTGCGCGAGAATCCCGAGGCCAGCATGGTGTATGGCGATGCACCGCCTGAAGGAGGAGAGCCGCCGAGCGAGTATCCGGCCATGCGGGCCGGGCATGTCGCCATCGTGCTCGGGTTTTTCGCCGCCCTGGGAATTGCCGTGTGGGGGATTGCCACACGCGGCTGGTATCTCAACGAGCTGGGCGCGGCATTCTTCATTCTTGGCCTGTTCGCCGCCGCTATCGGCAAACTGGGGCCCAGCATGGCCTCGGAGAAGTTCATCGAGGGGGCACGCCAGTTGACGGAAACGGCCATCCTTGTCGGCATCGCGCGCGGCATCGCCTTGATCATGGAGGACGGTCAGATCCTGCATACCATCGTGCATTACCTGTCGCTGCCGCTTTCGCTGGTTGGAGCGGAGCTTTCGGCCGTCGGCATGATGATCATCCAGGCCGTGCTCAACCTCTTCATTCCCTCCGGCTCCGGGCAGGCGTTTGTGACCATGCCGCTGATGGCCCCGCTCGGCGACCTGGTCGGTGTGTCGCGCCAGGTGGCGGTCATGGCCTACCAGATGGGCGACGGCTTCACCAACATGATCATCCCGACCAATGCCATCCTGATGGGTATTCTGGGCATGGCCGGCATCTCCTATGCCAAGTGGTTCCGGTTCTGCCTGCCGTTGATCCTGAAGCTCTATGCGGCCGGGGCCGTGACCCTGATGGCGATGGTCTGGCTGGGCTTTTCCTGAGGAAATGCAATGAGTGACGCTCAGCAGGTTCGCAGCATTCTCATCACCGGCGGCGCTTCCGGCCTGGGCGAGGCGATGGCACGTCGATTCGTCCGTGACGGCTGGGCGGTGATCGTGGCCGATATCGATCCTGCGCGCACCGAGGCGGTGGCCGCGGAGCTTGGTGAGTCGGCCATGCCATTGACCATGGACGTGACGCGCGAAGAGGACTGGCAGCGGGTTCGCGAAGCCGTCATCGGGCGCTTCGGCCATCTCGACGTGCTGATCAACAATGCCGGCGTGGCCGTCGGCGGCACGCTGGAAGAGACCTCGCTGGACGACTGGCGCTGGGTGCTGGACATCGATCTGATGGGCGTGGTCATCGGCTGCAAGACGTTCGCGCCGCTGATGCGCGAGCGCGGTCGGGGTCACATCATCAATGTTGCCTCCTACGCCGGCTTTGCCGCGGCACCCAACATCAATGCCTACGGCACCGCCAAGGCCGGGGTGATCGCATTATCGGAGATGCTGCGCGCCGAATTGCACGAGGCCGGGGTGAACGTGTCGGCATTGTGCCCGGCGTTCGTGACCACCCGCCTGACCGAGACCATGCGCGCTCCCGACGAGGGTTACCAGAAGCGGGTCAAACGCTGGATGGAAAAATCGGGAGTCAGTGCCGACGATGTGGCCGGGGTAGTCCGCCGGGCCGTCGACAAGCCGCGGTTCCTGTTGCTGACCCATCGCGACACGCGTTGGCTGTGGCGGTTCAAGCGCTGGGCGCCGGAGCTTTATTTCCGCACCGTGATGCGTCAGGTCAGGGGGATGGTGGAAAGGAAGGTGAAAGGTGAAAGGTGAAAGGGGTTGCGGCTTTTTGGAATGTGGAGTGATCGATGAGTGAGTGGATGATTTACGGGGCCAACGGGTATACGGGCGAGTTGTGCGCTCGCGAGGCCGTGGCCCGGGGGCTGAAGCCGGTGCTGGCCGGTCGTCGTGAGGAGGCCGTGGCCGGGCTGGCCTCGGAGCTCAGGCTGGATTACCGCGTCTTTTCGCTCGATGATCCGGATGCCGTACGCAAGGGGCTTGATGGCATGTCCCTGGTGCTGCACTGCGCCGGGCCGTTCTCGGCGACATCGAAACCGATGGTCGACGGCTGCCTGGCCACGGGCACCCATTACCTCGATATCACCGGGGAAATCAGTGTCTATGAAGCCTGCCATGAGCGCGACGAGGAAGCCCGCAAGGCCGGCATCATGCTCATGCCCGGGGTCGGTTTCGATATCGTGCCGACCGACTGCCTGGCGGCCATGCTCAAGGAAAAGCTGCCCGATGCCACGTCGCTGACCCTGGCCTTCGAGGCCGGTGGCGGTCCCAGCCCGGGCACGGCCAAGACCTCGTTCGAGGGATTGACCCAGGGGGGCAGGGTGCGCCGCGACGGCGAGTTGCGGGAGGTGCCATTGGCCTGGCGCACGCGAGACATTCCTTTCGCGGAAGGCTCACGCCACGGCATGACCATTCCCTGGGGTGATGTCTACACGGCTTATGTCAGTACCGGGATTCCCGACATCGAGGTCTACCTGGCCGTGCCGCCCAAGGTGTCGGCAAGGGTCGCCCGAATGAATCGCTGGCGCTGGTTGCTGACCATCGGGCCGGTCAAGCGGCTGATCATGCGTCGGATCGAGCGTCAGACGCCCGGCCCTGACGAGAATCGGCGCGCGGGCACGCGGTCCAGGATCTGGGGCGAGGTATCGAATGCGGCCGGAGAGTCGGTCAGCGCCGAACTGCATACCCCGAACGGTTACGACCTGACCGTGGATGCGGCAGTCAGTATCTCCTCTCAGGTGCTTGATTCGGGTACCTCCAAGTCGGGCTTTTTTACGCCCTCACTGTACCTGGGCGCGGATTACGTGCTCAAGCTCAGGGATACCGAGGTGAACTTCAACGAAGATTGATTCGTTGACCGGACCGCAGAGGCCTGACGGCCCCGCGCCCCGGACTCGACGGTCTGTTCGACAGTCAAACCCTGACTCTGTCGTCTGCGTGCAAGTGATTGTCGCCTGAGTGAAAGCTCCAGGCCAGGGGTTCCCCTAGCATATCGGGTGTCGGGAATGACTTTTCCCGACAAGTCAGACACTCCTGTTCGGATGTATGCGAACAACCTGGCAGTGCCCAGGGTGGAGTCGAGCGGATGCTGATTCGTTCCGCCGCCCTCCATGGTTGGGAAGGGGACGAGGGCCGGTGCTTCTTCGGAGGTACCGGCCTTTTTTAGATCAGCCAATGACTCCGAGTTTCTTCCCCACGCGGGTGAACGCATCGACGGCGTGTTCAAGGTGCTCGCGCGTGTGGGCGGCAGAGATCTGGGTGCGGATGCGGGCCTGGCCTTTCGGCACAACCGGGAAAAAGAAGCCGATCACGTAAATCCCTTCGGCAAGCAGTTCGTCGGCCATCTTCTGGGCCAGTGGCGCGTCGTGCAGCATCACCGGCACGATCGGGTGTTCGCCGGGCAGCAGCTCGAAGCCGGCCTCGGTCATGGCCTGGCGGAAAAAGCGGGTATTTTCCTCCACCCGGTCGCGCAGTTCGGTGGATTTCTCGAGCATTTCGAACACCCGGAGGCTGGCGGCCACCAGGTGGGGTGCCAGCGAGTTCGAGAACAGGTAGGGCCGCGAGCGCTGCCTGAGCATGTCGATGACCGGCTGGCTGGCCACCGTGAAGCCGCCCATGCCGCCGCCCAGGGCCTTGCCCAGGGTGGAGGTGAAGATGTCGACCTTGTCCATCACTCCATGGTATTCGGCCGATCCACGACCAGTGGGGCCGAAGAAGCCGGTGGCATGGCAGTCGTCGACCATCACCAGGGCGTTGTATTTCTCGGCCAGGGCGGTGATCTCGTCGAGTTTGGCAACGTAACCATCCATCGAAAACACGCCGTCGGTGGCGATCAGGCGGGTGCGTTTGTCCTGGGTGTTTTTCAGAATCTCTTCGAGCGCTGACATGTCCGAGTTCGGGTAGCGGTGGCGCTCGGCCTTGCACAGGCGGATGCCGTCAATGATCGAGGCATGATTGAGCTGGTCGGAGATGATGGCGTCCTCCGGGCCCAGCAGCGGTTCGAACAGCCCGCCGTTGGCATCGAAACAGGCGGCGTAGAGGATGGCATCGTCCTTGCCGAAAAATTCGGCGATGGTCGCCTCGAGTTTCTTGTGCAGATCCTGGGTGCCGCAGATGAAGCGCACCGAGGCCAGCCCGAAACCGTAGTCGTCGAGCGCTTCTTTCGCGGCAGCGATGATGTCGGGGTGATCGGCCAGGCCGAGGTAGTTGTTGGCGCAGAAGTTGAGCACCTTGCCGCCCTCGATGGTATCGATTTCGACACGCTGCGGCGTGGTGATCGAACGCTCGCGCTTGTACAGCCCATCGGCCTCGATCTGCGCCAACTCTGCCTTCAGCCTCTCCAATGTCGCCTCATCACTCATGCGTTTGCTGTCCCATGTAA
>SKSJ01000119.1 GCA_007123055.1 Wenzhouxiangella sp.
GGGTGGTGGCCGAGGCGATGTCGTTCGAGACACCGGTCCGTGACGTGATGTCCACCGGGCTGGTCACGGTCGAGCGCGACCAGTTCCTGTTCGAGGCGTTGATGGTCATGCTTCGCGACAAGGTGCATCACTTGCCGGTGCTCGACCGCGGCCGCCTGGTCGGGATGATCGATCTGTCCGACATCGCCGGACACGAGTCCCAGTCCAGCCTGTTCGTGGTGCGAAACATTCAGTATCGCAACAGTCTCGAGGGCCTGGAGTCCCTGGTGCCCGATGTACGAGCCTGTTTCGTAAGGCTGGTCCGGGAGGATGCCAACTCGCACATGATCGGCAGCGCCATGGCCGGCATCGGGCGCGCTTTCAAGCAACGGCTGCTCGAGCTGGGCGAGGAAGCGCTCGGCCCGCCGCCGGTACCCTATTGTTACCTCGCACTGGGATCCATGGCCCGCGACGAGCAGTACATCGTCACCGATCAGGACAACGCCATGGTGCTCGACGATGCCTTCGACCCGGCCGCGCACGACGCGTACTTCCTCGAGCTGGCGCGTTTCGTCTCCGATGGCCTGGCGCGGCTGGGGTATACCTACTGCAAGGGCGACGTCATGGCTACCAATCGCCAGTGGCGTCAGCCGCTGTCGGTATGGAAGGAGAAGTTCGCCGGCTGGATCGAGCGGCCAAAGCCCGAGACCCTGCTGCACAGCTCGATCTTCTTCGATCTCGACGGTGTGCATGGCAAGACCGCTTTTGCCGGTGAACTCCAGTCGTTCATTGCCGAGAAGGCCAGCCGTTCGCCGCACTTCCTCGGCTGCCTGGCGCGCAATGCCCAGAATCGCACGCCGCCACTGGGTTTCTTCCGCGATTTCGTCCTGGAGAAGGGCGGGCGGCACGCCAACTCCATCAACCTCAAGCGCCGAGGGTCCGGGCCGCTGGTCGACGTGATTCGCGTGCATGCACTGGCAGCCGCCTCGACGGCCCAGAATTCCTTCCGGCGGCTCGACGACATCGTCGCCGCCGGTTTCCTGACCGCCAGCATGACGGCGGATCTTCGCGATGCACTGGAGTTCATCTCGGTGGTGCGGGCCCGCCACCAGGCCATGGCCATCGAGGCCGGCGATACCCCCAACAACAATATCGATCCCGAGACCCTGTCGAACCTGGAGCGGCGCAGCCTCAAGGATGCCTTCAAGGTGTTGAGCAACGCGCAGAAGTTCCTGAAGTTCCGCTACCGGCCGGGTGCCGGCTGAGTGCCGGCGGGATGTTGGGGATGCGCTGGAACAACGAGGACAGCCGGTCGCGCGACTGGCCGGAGATCATGCGGCGGCAGAGCGAATCGGCGCACTCGCCGATCCTGCGGGAGTTCTATGCCCGCGGCTGTGTCGAAGCCGATAGTGCACTGGGCGATACGCCGCTGGTGGCGCTGGATCTGGAGACCACCGGCCTCGATCCGGATCATCACAGCATTGTCAGCCTCGGTCTGGTGCCTTTTTCGCTCAAGCGCATCGTCTGCCGCGAGTCGGTCTACCGGGTCGTTCAGCCACGTCGCGAACCGGATGCCGAGTCCATCGTCATTCACCACATCACCCACTCGGAAATGGCCGCGGCGCCGGATATCGCAGATGTGCTGGAGCCGTTGCTCGAAGCACTGGCGGGAAAGGTGGTGGTCGTGCACTACCGTGCCATCGAGCGTCGCTTCCTGGATACCGTCTGCCGCAATCGGCTCGGCGAGGGACTGGTGTTCCCGGTCATCGACACCATGGCCATCGAAGCCCGCTTGCATCCCCGACGCAAGCCGGGACTGATCGATCGCTGGCTGGGCCGCAAGCCGGTGTCACTGCGCCTGGCCGCCTGTCGCGAGCGCTACAACCTGCCGCACTACGGCGCCCACCATGCGCTGACCGACGCCCTCGCTACTGCCGAACTCTTCCAGGCGCAGGTCGCCCATCGCTATGGTCCCGAGACCCCGATCGGGGACTTGTGGCTATAGCCCTTCGGGTTCGAGGTCGGATCGGGCGAACGGCGCGAAGGCCGTATCGCCGCGAACCACGTGGAAGTGGTGCAGGGCCCAGTGCACCGAAGGAAACGCCAGGTCGTTCCAGGGGATGTCGTCCCACCGGAACAGCTCGACCTCGCGGGATTCGGGGCCGGCTGAATAGCCGGGAGTCGCCAGCGTGGCCCGGTAGATGAGCTGCACCTGGCTGATGCGGGTAATCGAGTAGGTCGCCAGCAACCGGTCGATTGCAAGGTCGGCGCGGGCTTCCTCGCGCGCCTCGCGCCGCGCTCCCTCCTCGGGACTTTCGCCCAGTTCCAGGTAGCCGGCCGGCAGTGTCCAGTAACCGTCGCGCGGCTCGATGGCGCGTCGGCACAGCAGGATGCGCCCGTCGTGTTCGACCACGCTGCCGACCACGATCTTCGGGTTCTCGTACTGGACATGCCCGCAGCGGTCACACACAAGGCGCCGGCGATCGTCCGCGGGAGGCACGATGCGCGAAAAGCTTGGTTGGGAAGGGGCACTCATGACGCTGATTTCCTCTGTCGACGGCAACGCTGCGAACAGTAGCGCACCTCCACCCAGCAGTCACGCCACTTCCTGCGCCAGGCAAAGGGACGCTGACAGACTGGACAGGTTTTCGAGGGTAGATTGGCCTTATTTCATGGACGTCCCTGAATCCGGTTCGCACGGAAGCGACCGATCAAGGTAAAGCGAGGATGACAGGGAGGCCGTGAAAGCGACGTCGGGGTCAGCGGGGCGGTTCGTGCCGGACGCGATCGAGAAAACGCTCTGGTGAGAGGGGGCGATCGAACAGGAACCCCTGAACGAAATGGCACCCGCGCGAGCGCAGGAACTCGAGCTGCCGGGCGTCTTCCACACCTTCGGCCACGACGCGAATCCTGAGATCATCGGCCATGCTGAGAATGGCCGATACGATCGCGGCGTCTTCCGGGTCCGTGGACACGTCGCGCACGAACGAGCGGTCGATCTTGATAAGGTCGATCCGAAATTGCTTGAGGTAGCTCAAGCTCGAGTAACCGGTGCCGAAATCGTCGATGACCAGGCCGACGCCGAGTTGCTTGAGCTCGGCGAGGACTTTTCTGGCGGACTCGACATCCTGCATGATCACGCTCTCGGTCAGTTCGAACTCCAGTTGCCGGGGTTCGATATCCCAGCGATCCAGTGCGCTCCGAACGATGCTTTCCAGGTTGCCGCGCCAGAACTGCACGGCGGATACGTTGACCGCGACCGACAGGTGGTCCACGCCGGCTTCACGCCAGCGGGCCAGTTGCCTGCACGCCGAGTCAATCACCCAGTCGCCGATTTCCACGATCAGACCGCTTTGCTCGGCCACCGGGATGAACTGATCGGGCGGCACCTGGCCCAGCACGGGGCTGCTCCAGCGCAGCAGGGCTTCGGCACCCTTGATCGTGCCGTCGGCAACCGAAACGAGTGGCTGGTAAACGAGGGTGAGCTCGTTATTTCCGAGTGCGCCGCGCAGATGATTTTCCATCGTCAGCCGCTCGTAGGCGCGTGCATTGAGTTCGGCGGTGAAGAACTGGAACGTCGATCGGCCCAGCTCCTTGGCGTGGTACATGGCGGCATCGGCATTCCGGATCAGGGTTTCAGCATCGCGCGCATCATCGGGGTACATGGCGATGCCGATGGAGGGGGTGACGGTCAGTTGGTGGCCGTCGACACAGAATGGTTGCCTGAACGTTTCCAGGATGAAGCTGGCCCTGGCGGCTGCCGCGTTGGCGTCGATTTCAGGCAGAACGAGCACGAATTCATCACCGCCCAGGCGACTGATGGTGTCGTAGTCCCGGACCTCGGCGGCCAGTCGTTCGGCCACGGCGGTCAGCAGCCGGTCCCCGATGCCGTGGCCGAGCGAATCATTGATCGTCTTGAATCGGTCGAGATCCATGAACATCAACGTCAGCGGTTTGCCGCCGCGTTGCGAGCGTCTCAACGCCTGCTGGACACGGTCGTTGAGCAACGCCCGGTTGGGTAGCCCGGTCAAGGGATCGTAATGCGCCAGCCGGTGGACTTCCTGTTCGGCCCGCTTGCGTTCGGTGATGTCGGAAATCACGCCGTCAAAGTGAAGAATTCGGCCCTGCTCGTCCTTGACGGCAACACAGTTGTTGATCGCCGTGAATCGCGAGCCGTCCTGGCGAATGAACTCGACCTCCTGGTTGCTGTACTGACCATGCTCGACCAGTTGACGGTGCAGTTCATCGCGCTGCTCTGGGCTGGCATAAAGAATGGGCCCCGCAGCGCCCAGCATTTCCCGGGCGCTGTTGAATGCGAACATCTCGACCAGTGACTGGTTCACGTAGACCAGCCCCTCGTTCGGCACACCACGGTAGATGCCCTCGAGTACGTTGTTGGTGATCGAGGAGAGCATCTCCTCACTCGCGCGCCAGGCGTACGACATCCTCTCCGCCAATTGCAGCGCCCGCGTTCGTGTGCGAAGCAGCACACGCAGGAAGCCGGCCAGGAGCAGGGTGATCACCGTACCGCTCGCCAGCAGCAAGCCGGGAGCGGGCCCGGCCGAAAGTGATTGGTAGAAGTCCAGTTGAAGTTCTCGACCGCCCAGTTGCAGTCGGCGTTGGACTGTCGCCGACTGCCTGGCCCCGTGGGCATCGTCTGCATCGCCAAAGACGACTAGTGCGGTTTCGGGGTTGGAGCGGTCGGTGACAACCAGTTCCAGACCTGGAGCGCCGGACTGCACGATATCGAAGACCGAGTCAATCGAGATGGTGCCACTGACCCATCCGGAGAACTGACCATTACTGCTCTCGACCCAGGCGAGCATCACGTAGCCGGAAATGGTCTCTCCGTCGGCAGTGATCAGCCCCAGCGGAGATGAAAGCGAGGCCGAACCGCTGGTCTTCGCCCGCGCCATGGCCGGCCAGGTGCTGTCGCGCGCACAGGCATCGTGTCCGAGCGAATCGGCATGGACTTCCCAGGGTTCGTTGTAGACGATCGGGCAGTAGACTTCACGGCGGCCTGGCGGGTCCATGCTGAACGCATCGATGCCGTCGTCCGCGAGCCGTTCGCGCAGTCGCGGAAGTTCCCCGGCCGGCACCTCGGGCAGCCACGCCATCTCGAAAAAACTGCGGCCCTGGCCGTTGTCGCCCTGGAAGGTGCGAGCGAAAGCGCGCCAATCCTCACGGGTGACCCGGCCGGAACCCCTGAAAAGCGCCTGGCCGGCGGTAATCTGGGTTTCGAATCGGGCGAATTGGCCAAGAATGCTTCCGACGGCTTGCTCGGCGGCGCCTTCCAGAGTGGCCAGTTGCCGTTCGCGGTCAACTTGCGAAAGGAGCTGGTAAGCCCAGGCGGTCAGCAGCAGCCCGGCCACCACGATGCCTGCAAATACCACCCAGGCCCCTGCGGATCCGATACCGCGGCGCGACAGGCGTTTTTCGGTTTCAGGCAGTTTCAAGAGACCCGCCCCCCAATACAACCGAAGCCGCGGCGGGCCAATACCGCGGTGTGGAATGGTGGCTACGGGTGGACTCGA
>SKSJ01000157.1 GCA_007123055.1 Wenzhouxiangella sp.
CCGTATACGTCAACGTGCTGATCTACAACAACCGAAGCGACGGCTCGCCGGCCATGCGCGTCGATGTGGTGGAGAAGCCGGAAGACGAGCATGCCCTGGGTATGACCGCGCCCGAGCCGCCCGAGGAGCGGCCGACCGAGCGCGACGAAATCGTCGCCGCCCACGACCGCGAGGATCTCAGTGCCGAGGAGATCGAGGCCGGCATCATCTCCGAGGGGCGCGTGGCAGTGCGTGACATCCTGTTCGAGTTCGACAGTGCAGAGATCATCGACGAGTCGGCCGACGCCCTGGCCACGATTGCCGATGTGCTCGAGGACAACGCCGAGCTGGAGCTGCTGATCGTCGGCCACACCGACAATGTCGGCGACTTCGAATACAACCTCAACCTGTCGATGGAGCGCGCCCGGGCGGTTGCGGTCTGGCTGAAAGCCGAGCATGGCATCGACGAAGCGCGCTTGCAGGCGGCCGGGGCCGGCATGATGGCGCCGGTGGCGACCAACCGCAACGAGGACGGCCGCCAGCAGAACCGTCGCGTGGAACTGGTCGAGCTCTGAGTCCAACTGGATGTCCGTTGATCGCCCCTGCCATCGGGGGCGTTTGACGGCCTGATCACATTAGTATTTCCCGGTGGCTTCAGCCTGGTGCCGTGATCAAAAATCGGCCAGGGCCAGTGGATAGGTCTTGATGTGTCGCCTGCGGGCAGCCTGGGCCATGGCGGTGGTGACAGCGCGCAGCGCCGCCAGCCGGGCGTAGCGTTTGTCGTTGGCGGGAATGATGGTCCATGGCGCGAAGTCGGTGTCGGTCTGTTCAAACATCGCCTCGGCGGCGGCGATGTAGTCGTCCCAGCGTGCCCGGTTGCGCCAGTCCTCGTCGCTCATCTTCCATTCCTTGAACGGATCGGCCAGGCGTCGCTCGAAGCGTCGGAGCTGCTCATCGGCATCGATGTGGAACCACAGGTTGATCAGGATCACGCCATCGTCGACCAGCATTCGCTCGAAGTCATTGATCTCGCGGTAGGCACGCTGCCATTCGGTTTCGCCGGCATAACCTTCGATGCGTTCGACCAGCACGCGGCCATACCAGGAGCGGTCGAAGATGACCATTTCATCGGGGCCGGGCAGGCGGGTCCAGAAGCGGTAGAGATAATGCCGTGCCTGCTCCCAGTCGGCTGGCGCGCCGATGCGATAGACCTTGTAGCTCCTGGGATCGAGCTTCTCGACCAGCCTGCGAATGGCGCCACCCTTGCCGGCCGCGTCCATGCCTTCGACATTGACGATCACCCGCCCGCCATTGCGAAGCAATGATTGCTGCAGGCTGAGCAGATCGAGCTGCCACTGCTTGAGCAGCCGCTTGTAGACCTTGCGGTTGATGCTTCGCCCCAGTTCAAGTTCGCTCAAGCGTGACAATATTCTGCCCTTTAAGCCTTCGTTGTTCCAGCATAGCAGTGTGGTTGTTCCAGGTGGTAATGGCAAAGGAGTCGTACGGGAATGCCTGAAAAGACTCGGCAGTTCGTGCAAGACTTGAGAAGCAACTCGACAGAGCAGGGAGTCATGACATGAAGGTCTTTTCAAGCAAGTTCGTCTTTGGCATGTTAGGTGTCACGGTGGCACTGCTTTCCGGGCAGGTGCTGTCAGAAACCGGGGCGATTCAGTCGATGAAACAGCTCAGGCAGATGTCTCGGTGGAGGGGGCGCCCTCCAGAGCGGGCTTGATGATGTATATCGATCCGGAAACGGGCGAGACCATTGGATATCGACGTCCAGAAGCTGCCATGCTTCGGGCGGATGAACGACTTCGTCAGGCGATGAGCCGTTCCCACGAGGGTTTGTAGGTTGTTGAGCTTGAAGACGGCACATTGATTGTCGACTTGCGGGGACGGTTTCAGCACGCAAAAGTGGCCCGTATCAACGACGAGGGGTTGATCGATCAGGCATGCGTGGATCAGCTGACCACACTGTCATCCTTTCTGGAAAGGAGTGGATGGAATACCGTGTCTCATGAGGGAGCAGTGCAATGATCAGGGCAGTTATTGCAGTGATTCTCGCCATAGCGCTGCTGGGCATCGATGAAAAGGTCAATGCCGGTCAGTTTGTGACTGTCAACCTCGATCCCCCGAATGAAGGATTGAATGATCCCGAGCCGGTTGATCCGGTTGGTGGTAACGATGGGACCACGCTGGGTGAGCAACGGATGAACGTGCTCGAGGCAGCAGCCGAAAGATGGGCCGAGTTTCTCCAGCTGACGGTGGAGATTCGTATCGGGGCGACATTCGAAGAGCTGGAGTGCGATTCTGCCAGCGGTGTATTGGGGTTTGCAGGTCCCACTTTCGTCGCTGCAAACTTCATTAATGCCCCGGAGACTGACACCTGGTACTCGATTTCCCAGGCCGATACCTTGAGGGGGGCTGATACGCAAGACCCGGGTGATCAGCATATCAGCACCACTTATAACGTGAGGCTCGATGACGGTGATTCAGGGTGTCTGGCAGGTAACACCTGGTATTACGGTCTTGATGGGGAAGGACCATCCGGGACGGTGCCCCTGTTCCCAGTCGTTTTGCATGAGCTCGCCCACGGTCTTGGATTTCTTACGTTTGTTGAGCTTGAGTCGGGCGAGAAACTCAATGGTTTGGATGATGCGTATATGATGTTCCTGCGGGATCAGGCGACCGGTAAAGACTGGCCCGACATGAGCGATGAGGAGCGGGTCGACTCGGCTGTCAATGACCCCAATATCGTGTGGACCGGGTCAACCGTTGATTCGATGTCCGATCGGGTCACCGCCTCGGAAGCGTTCAATGGCGGCCTGCTTAGGATGCACGCGCCGGATGAACTCGAAGCGGGTTCCTCGATCTCGCACTGGACCCCCGATGCTGATCCGCCGTTGTTGATGGAACCTTCTCGGAACCCCGGGATATTCGATGACGTCGACCTTACATCTGCGTTGTTCGACGACATTGGTTGGCCGGTCAACGTTCTGGGAATCGAGATATTCCAGGACAGATTCGAGGAGTGACCGCTAGATGACGTAACGTTGGGCCAGCGCCTTCTGTGCGGTGCGCACGATGCCGAAGGCCGAACGCAGGTAGCGGCGGTGCAGGCCGGAAAGTTCGTCGGGGTCGACCAGGTGATTGGGTTTCTCACCGCGCTCGTAGAGGGCAGCCTGGTGTTTCAGGCGGATGTTGCCGATGAAGCGGAAGGCATGGATGAGGTCGTCGGCATCGCGTTCGCTCATGATGCCGACCTCGGCGGCCGCCTGTATGCGTTCCTCGGTATGGACCACCCGAATGGCGCCCTCGAGTGCGCGCACGCGCGCCAGGTCAACGATGGGCAGCACGCCGCGTTTTTTCAGGTTGATGCCCCGGCCCTTCTCGTCGTCGCTTTCCTGCACGAGTCGCCCGAAGAAACCCAGGGGCGGGCGATGCTGTATGGACTCGGCGGCCAGGAAGCGGCGGAACAGCTTGCTGTCGCGGGCCTGGTTCAGTACCTCGCCATGCAGTTTCCGGCCCAAGTCGAGGTCGCCGGCGACCGGACGCATGTCGAAAAAGATCGAGGAGTTCATGACCGACTGTGGTTCGGGTTCGAGCATCCAGCCCTCGAAGGTGCGTCGCCATTGTGCGAACGACATGCGCCATTGGCTCTTGGCCATGACGTCGCCGGGACAGTAGATGTAGCCGCAATCGGCCAGGCCGTCACAGACGAATTCCGCCAGCTCGAGAAAGTAATCCGCGGCCGCCTCGTCGGGCGATTCGGCCAGCAGCAGGCCGTTGTCCTGGTCGCTGATCAGTCCTTGCTCCATGCGCGCCTGCGAGCCGAAGGCCAGCCAGGTCCAGGCCATGGGTGCATCCCCCAGTCGTTCTTGTGCCAGCTCAAGCAAACGCCTGGTGCAGGCATCGGTGATCATGCTGGCGATGCGTCCGACTTCGGTGACCTCGCTGCCGCGCCCGGCAAGACTGGCCAGCAGGCCGGGGCCCTTTCGCGCCAGGGTGGCCAGCGAGTCGACGGCCTCGGCGCGCTGAATGTCTCGCACCAGCCTGAGGGGATGCGGCGCCTGCAGCCGTAGCAGATCTCCAGCACTGACCACAGCGGACAGCCGACCGGATTCGTCGTGCACCGGCAGGTGATGAATCCCCAGCCGCATCATCTCCACCAGGGCGTCATCGATGCGGGTGGCCAGACGGGCGTCCAGCGGGTCACGGGTCATCACCTCGTCGATGGCCGTGGACGGATCGATGCCGGCGGCCAGCACTCGGGTGCGCAGGTCGCGGTCGGTGACGATGCCGACCAGTTCGTCGTTGGCGATGATCGGCAGACAACTGACCTGGTGGCTGGCCATCAGCGTCGCGCAGCGGGCAATGGAGGTGTCGGCGCTTGCCGTGACCGGATGGCGCAGCTCGAGGTCGGCCAGCGTGCCGGTGGCGCGCTGGCCCAGTGAGCGCAGGCGCTCGCCGGGATCGGCGGAGAGAAAACGACGCACGATGTCGTGCTCGGCACTGAACTGTTCCAGGATGCCGGCATCGAGATGAAACAGGTTGCAGTTTTCGATGGCGCGAACGTTGTAATCGCGCACGCCGCCGTCGAGCGCGATGGCATGACCGAACAGTTCGCCCTGGCCACGTTGTTCCAGTTCCTGTCCATCCTCGTCGAGGAGGGCGACCGCGCCGGTGCGGATCACGAACAGCCCTTGCCGGCCGGGTTGCCGGAAGGTTCCAATGTCCTCGCCCGCGGCAAAGCTTCGTTCGCTGAAGTAGCCGGCCAGGTTGTTGATGGCTTCCCGCTCCAACTCCGAGAAGGGTGCGACGGTGCTCAGGAATTCGCGGATGTCGGTGGCGTTCATGGTTGGCTCCATTGACGTTGAGTCGGGGTCAGTAGCGCATGCGCGCGAACTGGGTTTTCTGTGCGGCCGAGCGGGCCTGGCCGAGGGTATGGATCCCCTGTTCGGCCAGCAGCGGGGTCAGGCGCACGAAGATCTCGGCGGTGACCATGGCATCACCGATGGCGGTATGGCGGCCGACGATGGCCAGGCCGAAGCGTCGGGCGATCGCTTCCAGGTTGTGTTCGGCCTGGTGCTCGTGGACCAGCGCCGATAACAACAGGGTGTCGAGCACCGGCTGGTCGAAGACCACGCCGGTACGGGCTTCGGCTACCTGCAAACATCGCATGTCAAAGGCGGCGTTGTGGGCCACCAGCACCGTGTCACGGCAGAAGGCGTGAAAGGCGGGCAGCACGGTTTGCAGGCCGGGTTGACCGCGCACCATGTCCGGGGTGATGCCGTGAATGGCAGTACTGGAGGCTGGAATGGCCCGGCCGGGATCGACGAGTTGTTCGAAGAACTCGTGGCGTAGTACCCGGCCGTTGACGATGCGCACCGCGCCGATCTGGATGATCTCATCGCGCGACGGGTCCAGACCGGTCGTTTCGGTGTCGAATACCGTGAAGGTCAGTGCACCCAGGTCGGTGTCATCGAGTGAGTGGGTTTCAGGCG
>SKSJ01000170.1 GCA_007123055.1 Wenzhouxiangella sp.
CCGCATGTCACCCAATTCGACGAGGCCGACATCACCGAGATGGAAGCCTTCCGCAAGGCCAGCAAGCAGCAGGCCGAAGCCGCCGGCACCAAGATGACGCCGCTGGTCTTTTTGATCAAGGCGGTGGTTGCGGCATTGAAGGAGTTTCCGCATTTCAATGCGTCGCTGTCCAACGATGGCGAGACGCTGATCAGAAAGAAGTACTTCCATGTCGGCGTGGCCGTGGATACGCCCAATGGCCTGGTGGTGCCGGTCCTTCGCGATTGCGACCGCAAGGGCCTGATCGAGCTGGCGCAGGAGCTGACCGACCTGTCGACGCGGGCCCGCGATGGCAAGCTCAAGGGCGACGAGATGAAGGGTGGCTGCTTCTCGATCTCCAGCCTGGGTGGCATCGGCGGCACGGCATTTACGCCGATCATCAATGCGCCGGAGCTGGCGATCCTGGGCGTGTCGCGCTCGGAGATGAAGCCGGTGTGGGATGGTGAACAGTTTCAGCCGCGCCTGATGTTGCCGTTGTCGCTGTCCTATGACCATCGCGTGATCGACGGAGCAGACGCCGCGCGCTTTACCCGCTTCCTGGCCGAGCAACTCGAAGACCTGCGCCGGCTGTTGCTGTAGCTGATATGGCCCCCGCCGGCTCGAACAATCCGGGGTTTGGCATGATGCTGGTGGCCGCGGTCGGCCTGCTGGCGTTGCTGACCTGGTTCTTTGCCGGTGTGGTCGACGAGCGCGCCAACCCCAATCGCCAGGTACAAAGCCAGATCGTCAACGATGCCGTCGAGGTCGTGCTCGATGCTGATCGCCAGGGGCACTTCGTCGCGACCGGTCAGATCAACGGCCGCGATGTGCGTTTCCTGGTCGATACCGGGGCCACGCTGGTATCGGTGCCCGAATCGGTGGCTGACCGGCTGGGGCTGGAGCGCGCCGCACCGATCCGGCTGGAGACTGCCGGTGGCACCGTGCAAGGCTGGATGACCCGGCTCGAAGAGGTGCGTCTGGGCGAAATCGTCCAGTACGATGTGCCGGCCGCCATCAACCCGGGCCGCCATGAAAGCGTGCTGCTGGGCATGAGCTTCCTGCGGAATCTGGAAATGACCCAGCGGTCCGGCGAGCTGCGCCTGGTGGCAGAGTAGGTCGGGGCCACGTCCCCGACGGACGACACATCGGTCTTGTTCATGCGTCGCTGATGTGTGTCCAACGACCAGAACGGTAGGTCGGGGTCACATCCCCGACGGACAACACATCGGTCTCGTTCACGCGTAGCTGATGTGTGTACAGGTTTGAGATTTTGTCCGTCGGGGACGTGGCCCCGACCTACGGCTCACGAGACAGAAACGAGACGAATGCCATGAGCGACAAGAAGGAAATCAAGGTGCCGGATATCGGCGACTTCGACAAGGTGCCGGTCATCGAGGTGCTGGTCGCCGCTGGCGACGAGGTCGAGAAAGAGGATTCGCTGGTCACCCTGGAATCGGACAAGGCGACCATGGAAGTGCCGTCGACCGAGTCCGGCAAGGTCGTCGAGATAAAAGTCTCCGAGGGCGACGAGGTCGGCGAGGGGGACGTCATCGCGGTGGTGGAGGTGTCTGAAGGCGCCGGGGAAGCTTCCGACGAAGATGGCGCTGATCAGGAGGAAGAGAAGAAGGGTTCAGGGTTCAGGGTTCAGGGTTCAGGGGAGTCTTCGGATAACGCTGAGAAGGCTGAAGCGTCCGAATCGGTCGAGACGGCTGAAGAAACCCGAAACCTGAAACCTGAAACCTCTTCCGAAACCGGAAACCGGAAACCGGAAACCGATCATTCCTTCGACTTCGATCTCCTCGTGCTCGGCTCGGGTCCCGGCGGCTACACCGCTGCGTTCCGCGCCGCCGACCTCGGATTGAAAGTGGCACTGGTCGAGCGCTACCCGTCGCTCGGTGGCGTGTGCCTGAACGTGGGATGTATTCCGTCCAAGGCGCTGTTGCACGTCGGGCAGGTGATTGATGCGGCCGAGCATCTGGGATCGCACGGGGTGACATTCGGCAAGCCCGAACTCGACATCGACAAACTTCGTGAATTCAAGGACGACGTGGTCGGCAAGCTCACCGGCGGGCTGGCCGGCATGGCAAAGAAGCGCAAGGTCGAGGTGCTCGAGGGCACCGGAAAATTCACCGGCGAGCACGAACTGAGTGTCGAAAGGGATGGTGATCGCAAGACTGTCAGTTTCAACCAGGCGATCATCGCGGCCGGCTCGCGCGTGATCGAGATCCCGGGTATCCCATGGGATGACGATCGGGTGATGGATTCGACCGGGGCGCTGCAACTGGAGAACGTCCCCGAGCGGTTGCTGGTCATCGGCGGCGGCATCATTGGTCTTGAAATGGCCTGCGTCTACCGCGCTCTGGGCTCGAAAGTGACCGTCGTCGAATTGATGGATCAGCTCATGCCCGGGGCCGACGCCGACCTGGTCAAGCCGTTGCACCAGCACCTGAAAAAGCAGGGGGTTGAATTCCATCTCAAGACCAAGGTGGAAAAGGTCGAGGCCGGTGATTCGGCGCTCACCGCGCATTTCGACGGCGACAAGGCGCCCGATTCGGCCGAGTTCGATCGCGTGCTGGTCTGTGTCGGTCGTCGTCCCAACGGCGATCTGATCGATGCCGACCAGGCCGGCGTGAAGGTCGACGACAAGGGCTTCATCAAGGTCAACGGCGAAATGCGCACCAATGTTGACCATGTATTTGCCATCGGCGATATCGTCGGCCAGCCCATGCTGGCACACAAGGCCAGCTACGAGGGTAAGGTGGCAGCCGAGGTCGCCGCCGGTGAAAAGCGTGCCGCCGATGCGCGGGTGATTCCGTCGGTGGCCTACACCGACCCGGAAGTCGCCTGGGTCGGCCTGACCGAGCAACAGGCGAGAGAAGGTGGCCTCGATTACGGGGTCGGCAAGTTCCCCTGGGCGGCATCGGGTCGCGCGCTGGGCATGGATCGATCCGAAGGCTTCACCAAGCTGATCTTCGACAACAAGAGCAAGCGCCTGGTCGGCGCCGGCGTGGTCGGCCTGCATGCCGGCGACTTGATCGCCGAGTTGGCCCTGGCCATCGAGATGGGCTGCGATGCCGAGGATATCGGCCTGACCATCCACCCGCACCCGACCCTGAGCGAGTCGGTCATGATGGCCGCCGAGGCTTATGAGGGGACTATTACGGACCTGTACATGCCCAAAAAGGGCGAAAGGTAAAAGGTGAAAGGATCAGACGACTAAAGCCTTAAGGCCCCAGGGGGAATAGCCAGGGCACCACGATCAGGGTGGCGATGAGGATCAGGCACTGCAGCGGAATCCCCGCGCGGGCGAAGTCGCCGAAGCGGTAGCCGCCGGGGTTGAGGACCAGGGTGTTGACCGGTGAGGCCACCGGGGTGGCGAATGCCGTGCTGGCGGCAATGGCCACGGTCATCATGAAGGGGTAGGGGCTCAGCCCCATGGCCAGTGCGGCCTGCAGCGCGATCGGGGCGATCAGTACGGTAGTCGCGGTGTTGGAGATCATCTGGCTGAGGGCCGAGGTGAAGATGAACAGTGCGGCCATCACCACCAGGGCGCCGTAATCGTTCGACAACCCGAGCAGCCAGTCGCTGGCCAGCTCCAGTCCGCCGGTATTGTCCAGCGCGGTCGCCATGGGCATGATGGCGGCGATCAGCACCACGCTTTCCCAGTTGATATTGCGATAGGCTTCCAGCCCGTCGAGGCAGCGCGTCAGCACCAGCACGCAGGCGGCAGCCAGGACGGCGACCACATTGGGCATGAGATCGAAGGTCATGGCGCCGAGCATCAGCAGCATCACCGCCATGGCCACCGGCGCCTTTTTCGTGCGTCGCGAGTCGGCCTGTCCATCGCCTCCGAGCAGCACCAGGTCGTGCGCATCGCGGGCGACGTTGTTGAGGTTGCTGCGCTTGCCGGTGACCAGCAGTACGTCGCCTACCCCGAGTTTTCGGTCGAGGTCGACCATGCCGCCCTCACCGCCGCTGGGTCGCTGGCCGAGCACGGTCACGCCGGCACCACTGTGCAGTCGCAGTTCCCGCAGGGTCTTGCCGATCCAGCGTGAGCGTGGCGGCACCAGGGCGTCGACCAGGCTGAGCGGTGCAGGCAGCTCCGGCTGCCATTGCTCGAGTTCCAGATCCATGGCCTCGACCGCCTCTTCGATATGGTCCGGATCGCCGCTCAGGAACAGTTCGTCATCGGCATTGATGGGGCTGCCCGGCTCGGCCCGCCGGGTGAACTTGCCGCGCCGGGTCCGGCTGCTGATGGCCAGGACGCTGACATGGTAGCGCGAGCGCAGGCCGCAACCCGACACGCTCTGGCCGGCCAGTGCTGCGCTCGCCGGCACGCGAACCCGCGCCAGCCCGTTCTGCAGGCCGTACTCGGTGAACAGATCGAACCAATCGGGACCGGATTCGACCTCCTCGGCCCGTTTTCTGGCCGGCACCAGCCACGGGCTGACCAGGACCATGAAAACAATGCCGATGGACAGCATCACCAGTCCGGGAGCGGTGTAGTCGAAGAAGGCGAAAGGCTCCAGCCCGGCCTGCCTGAGCTGTCCGGCCACGATGAGGTTGGGCGGGGTGCCAATCAGGGTGAGCATGCCGCCAAGCAGGGCGGCGAAGGCCAGCGGAATCAGCAGTCGGGAAGGGCTGATGCCACGCGACCGGGCAATGGCGATCACCACCGGCAACATCACGGCCACCGTGCCGGTGGAGCTCAGGAACCCCGACAGCACGGCGGTGGTGAGCATCAGTACCGCGATCAGGCGTGCCGGGCTTTCGCCGGCCAGGCGCTCCACGCCGCGTCCCATGGCATCGGCCACGCCGGTGCGGAACAGGGCGGCACCGACCACGAACAGTCCGGCGATCATCAGTACCACCGGGTCGGAAAAGCCGGCCAGCGCTTCCTCGGTGGAAATGACGCCGGCAAAGACCAGCGCCAGCAGTGCCATGACGGCCACCAGGTCCAGCCTGAGCCGGTTGCTCATGAACAGCGCCAGGGTCACGACGAGGATGACCAGGACGATGATCAGGTCGGTGGGCATGGTCGTTCTATTCGTTGATTTGCTGAGATGTTCGTCTGGGCAGTCTAACGCGGCAGGCATTGACCCGGGTGGGTTATGCTCGGCGCCTGTTGATTTGTTGGCGAGCCATCCAATGAAGTATTTGTTGAGCGTCTACGCCGTGCTGGGTCTTTTGCTGATCGGTTGCAGCGACGAGACCGGGCAAGAGACAAGAGAAGTTGATATGCCGGATGCCGAAGCGGTCGGCGAGACCCTGCAAGACTTCTTCGGGCGCGTCGAGCGCGAGCGTGCCGAACTGAGTCCGCAGACCATGGCGGCGGCCGTGGCGGGGAGCGAGCGCGAGGCCGATTACCTGGGCCGGCTCGATATTCCTTCGGTCGAGCGTACCGAGGCGGAACTGGCCATGGCCCGGCGGCATCGCGAGGAACTCGGTCGTTTCGACCGCGATGCGCTCGACGGTCAGGATGCCCTGTCGTGGGACATCATGGCCTGGCAGCTCGATCAGCAGATCGCCGGGGAGTCGTATCTATGGCACGACTTCCCGGTTAACCAGTTGATGGCCGTACACAACATGCTGCCGGCATTCATGACCGATCAGCACCCGTTGCGCAATGATGACGATGTCGACTTCTATATCCAGCGGCTGATGCAGTTCCCCGAAGTGTTTCAGGGGGCGATCGAGGTAGTCGCCTACCGCGTCGAGCAAGGGCTATACCCGCCAAGGTTTGCGCTGGAGAAGACGGTGCGTGACGCGCGGGACTTCGTTGAAGGAGATGCCATCGACAATCCGCTGGTCGAGCGAATACTGGCGCGCGCCGAACGTGCCGGGGTCTTGTCGCAGGAGCGTCGTGATGGGCTGGCCGATGAACTGGCCCAGGTAGTGCGCGAATACGTGGTGCCCGCCTACCGGGTGTTTGCCGATTACCTGGAAGGGTTGATCGAACAGGCCGGTTCCAACGACGGCGTCTGGCGTCTGCCTGACGGCGATGGTTACTATCGCTGGCTGCTGCGCGGTCATACCACGACCGGCATGTCGCCCGAAGAGGTGCACCGCCTGGGTCTGGCCGAAGTCGATCGGCTGGAAGGCAAGATGCACGCAATCCTTTGCGAACAGGGGCGTTGCGACGGCAGTGTCAGTCAGCGCATGGCCGCACTCAATGCCGACGAACGCTTCCTTTTCGAAGACAGCGATGCCGGACGCGAGGACATTCTCCAGGCCTACCGCGAGATCGCCGCTGCCGCCGAGCAGGCGCTGGATGGCTGGTTCCACGAAGGGCCGACCGCCGAACTGGAAGTCCGGCGCGTGCCCGAGTACCGCGAGGACACGGCATTTCGCGCCTACTACATGCGCCCGGCCGCCGACAGTTCGCGGCCCGGCGTGTTTTTTGCCAACCTGCGCTCGGTCGATGAGCATCCACGTTTTGCCATGCCCACGCTGGCACACCACGAGGCCGTGCCCGGCCATCACCTGCAGGTCAGTCGCATGCAGGCGATGGACGACGTGCCTTCGTTTCGTCGTTCAATCGGGCTGCATGCCCATGCCGAGGGATGGGCGCTGTATGCCGAGCACCTGGCTGCCGAGATGGGGCTGCTCGACGATCCTTACGACAACCTCGGTCGTCTGCAGGCCGAGTTGTTCCGGGCGGTGAGGCTGGTTGTCGATACGGGCCTGCACCACCGTCGCTGGTCGCGCGAGGACGGCATCGAGTACATGCTGGAAACCACCGGCATGCCCGAAAGCGATGTCATTGCCGAGATCGAGCGCTACCTGGTCATCCCGGGGCAGGCCTGTGCCTTCAAGATCGGCATGATGCGCATGCTGGCGATGCGCGAACGGGCCGAGCAGGTGCTCGGCGAGGCCTTCGATATTCGCGATTTCCACCGCGTGATTCTCGACCACGGCGCCATGCCGCTGGACCTGCTCGACGGCGTGGTCGATCAGTGGATCGACGCCGGCGGCGGACCGGAATGGGAGTTGGACTCTGATCAAGGAGCCTCTGAATAACTCTGCGCATGTCGTTCAGGGGAAAAACAGACGATTCACTGCAGAGACACAGAGAGCACAGAGACCAATAAAGATCGATCTTTTTTCAGATTTTCTCTGTGTTCTCTGTGTCTCTGTGGTGAAATTCTCTTGTTCCTGCTGCGACAGGGTCTCGGGGGCCGGCTCCCTAGAAAATTCTCCAGCCTGCCCAGATCAGGCAGAAGACCACCAGGAACCAGAAGCCGGTCCAGGCCAGCATCATCAGCCCCGGCCCCGGGCGGTGTTCGGCCGGCATGTGTTCGCTGGTCAGCACCCGGATGTTGAGCCAGGCCAGCAGCGGTGCGGCGAGGAATGAGACGGTGGTCGCGAAGTCGATCAGCACGGTGAAACGCTGGCCGAAGTAATGAATGATGATCAACGCTCCGATGGTGACCAGCAGTAATCCGGTGATGTAGCGCCCGCGGTGGAGGTTGGGCGCGTCGTCGTCCTCGTCGGCCACGCCGGCGATCTCGATCAGGGCGCGAATTACGCGTGGGTAAGCATCGGTGACTGCCAGCGTGGTCGAGAACATGGTCGTCAGCGCGGCGATGGCAATGATCGGGCGCGCCCACTCGCCGAGACTGACGGCATAGAGGTCGACCAGTGCGGCGGAAAAGGCCACCGCCGACTCCGGCAGCGAGTTGCCGCTGCCGTACATGACCAGTGCCCCCAGCAGAAGGAACAGCGCGGCCAGCACCGTTGCACCGACATAGCCGATTCGGAAGTCGATGACGGCATGTTCGACGCTGGGCCGCTGGCCCGTCTGCTCGGCTCGCTCCAGCGTCCAGAGCGAATGCCAGGCGGCGACGTCGAGCGGGATCGGCATCCAGCCGAGCAGGGCCAGCACGAAGGCAAAGCCGGCCGCTGTCCATACCGCGTCCCAGCCGAAGGCCGGGTGCAATACGTCCCAGTTCGGCTCGCCTCCGAACGCGAAGAGGACGGCAGCCAGCGTGGAGATGGCCAGCGCCGCCATGATGACCTTCATGATCAGGTCCAGGCCCTGGTACTTGCCGATGGTGAGGATGACGATGCAACCGACCAACACGGCGAAAGAAAGCTGCGTGACTGTCCAGTCCAGCCCGAACACCATGCCGGCCAGCCCGGCGGTGACCAGGGTGACGCTGGCCTGGATGATGAACATCGTGCCCAGGGTGACGAGCGTGAACAGCCCCAGCGCCCAGTCCCCCAGCTTGCGATAACCGCTGATCAGGCTCTCTCCGGTGGCCGCGGCGTAGCGCGGGCCGAACTCCAGAAACGGGTACTTGACTAGGCAGGCGATGACGACCACGCCGAGCAGGGCCAGGCCGTACTCGGCGCCGGCACGCGTGGATTGCACCAGGTGGGAGACGCCGACGGCGGCGCCAGCCATCAACAGTCCCGGTCCCAGCGCGGCCAGCAGGCCTTCCTTTCTCTTGCCCATGAACTCCCTCTCGGATCGCGGATTCCCCGTGTGCGGCCTACCTTACCCGATGGACCCGCCCTCTTGGGGTGGTCAGGCTCGCGATTCAAGACGGGTTGCTTGCAAAAATTAAGATTCTGTTCATATCATACGAGCATGGATCTGTCGGATATCTACCATACTCGACAGTATCGATAAACCTCATAAGACCTCTGCTTCGGGGAGTAAAAATGATGAAGTCATGCCGTTACATGGCGCTTGCGCTCGTGCCCCTGCTGTTCCTGATCGGTTGCGGCGGGAGTTCGGACGTCGATCGGGCCACGCCCGCGCCACCTGCCACCAATCCCGAGGGGCGTCCCGTCGACGGGATCATTACCGCCCAGTTCAATCCGGCCGAAGGTGTCATCCCGTTTCCCAACAGTCTCCTGCTTTCGGGAACGACCGACCTGACGCTGAATCTTCCAGCCCAGGATCCAACCGACTTCAGTGACCCACTGGCGGCCATGAGCACTCTCGACGGGTTCAGCACCGTGTCGCCGTGGACCTTCAGTTTCTCGGTGGCACCGGATCCCGACTCCATTGTGCCGGGCAGCAGCGTGCGCTTCTTCGAAGTGTCGTTCGCGCCGGGCACGGCGGCGGTCACCGGGGTCAACCGCGAGCTGGTTCCCGGCCAGGACTTCGTAACCGCCATCGCGCCGTCCGATCCCACCGGCCGTACCGTGGCCATCGTGCCGTTGAAGCCACTGCAACAGATGACCGGCTACATGGCCGTGGTCACCGATGGCATTCGTGACGCCAACGGCAATCCGGCCACCGCGGCTCAGCCCTACTTCCTGGCCAAGCGCACCGATCCGCTGGTGACCGAAGACGGCATCAGCACCGATCCGCTGCTTGATAACCAGACCGCAGCCGCACTCGAGCCGCTGCGTCAGCTCATCAACACGCACCTTGCCGCTGCCGGCAGCCAAGGCGTTAACCCGGACAGCGTCGTGCTCTCGTTCACCGCGACCACCCAATCGGTGACCCCCGTGCTCGAGGCCGTGCGCTCGACCGCTCAGCCGACCACCAGCCAGATCGCCCAGGCCTGCCTTGCGCCGGGTGCCTGTCTGACCACGGCCGATGTGCTGCCGCCGGGCACATCGCCGGGCATCGCCGACCTCTACATCGGCGTGACCGAGTTGCCTTACTACCTCGGCATTCCCGAAAGCTCGACCGATCCGACGCCCCTGACGCAGTTCTGGCGTGCCGAACCCGGTGCCTACATACCGCCGTTCGATCAAGTGGGCCTGGATCCGACTTCCACCAACATCACCGTCGCCAACCCGTTCCCGGTCGAGACCGGTCGCCAGTTTGCGCCGGTGCTGATGACAGTGCCCAATGAGAACTCCGGTCACGTGCGGCCGACAGCCGGCTGGCCGGTGGTCATCTTCCAGCACGGCATCACGGGCAACCGCTCGCAGATGCTGGCGCTGGCCGACACCATGGCCCAGATCGGCTTTGCCGTCATCGCCATCGACATGCCTTTGCACGGCATTACCGATGTGGCCAGTCCGCTGTATGTCGGCAATACACCGTTCGGTCAGTTCGCCAGCGAACGCACCTTCGACCTGACGCTGGACGATGGTCAGACCATCGACGATTCGGGGCAGTGGTTCATCAACCTGCAGAACCTGCTGGTCTCGCGCGACAATCTGCGCCAGGCCCAGGCCGATCTGTCGGTGCTGGCACTCAATGTTCCGCGGATGGATATCAACGGCGACGGTGTCGCCGACCTCGACGGTTCCAACATCAACTTCGTCGGCCTGTCGCTCGGTGGCATGGTTGGCACACCGTTCCTGGCCGTGGAGCCGACCGTCAACAACGGTGTGCTCTCGGCACCGGGTGGTGGTATCGCCAACCTGCTGTCCGGGTCCGATACCTTCGGACCAATCATTCGTGCCGGCCTGCAGCAGGCCGGGGTGGAGCCCTTCTCGCCGGACTACTTCCAGTTCCTGCTGGCCGCGCAGACGGTCATCGAGTCGGCCGATCCGATCAACTGGGGTGCGCAGGCCACCCTCACCAACAGCATCATCGTTCAGCAGATCGCCGGTGATACGGTAGTACCGAACTTCGTCGAAGGGGCTCCGCTGTCGGGAACGGAACCGCTGATGGCGGTGATGGGCCTCGACCCGATCACCGAGACCACCACCGATCCGATGGGGATCCGCGGTGCGATCCGGATGCTCGAGGGCAGCCACGGTTCACTGCTCGACCCGAGCGCTTCCCTGCCGGCCACAGCCGAACTGCAGGGACAGGCAGCCAGCATGGTGGCTTCCGGTGGCGCCCAGGTCGTCATTGGCAACCCGTCCATCATCCAGACCGACTGACAGGAGAGTTAGACAATGAAAAGGCAAGAATTCAAAACACGTCGGCGCGGTCTGAGCATGCGTCCGGGCCTTCTGGCCTGCGCGATTGGTCTCGCCCTGTCGGCACAGCAGGCATCGGCGCTGGATCTCAGCACCGAGAACGTCAGTATCAATCTTGATACCACCGTCAGCTACGGCATTGGTTTTCGGGTCCAGGAACGTGACCAGGATCTGATCGCCAAGTCGCACTTCAACCCGGCGATCTTCCAGGCGTCGATCCAGGACCAGATCGCCGCACCCGGCCGCTTTTCGGCCAACTCCGACGACGGCAATCTCAACTTCGACCAGTGGGACCCGATCTTCAACGCAGCCCGCGTGACCTCCGAGCTGGACATCAACTACCAGAACTACGGGGCCTTCGTCCGCGGCAACTACTTCTACGACTTCACCCTCAACGACATGGATGAGTTGTCGGAAGGCGCGAAAGACCGTGTTGGTGAACGCGGGCGTCTGCTCGATGCCTACGTCTGGGGCAATTTCGATATCGGCGACCGGGTGCTGTCGCTGCGTGCTGGCCGCCAGGTGGTGAGCTGGGGCGAAAGCACCTTCCTTGCCGGCGGTATCAACACCATCAACCCGGTCGACGTCACCGCCCTGCGCACCGCCGGCGCCGAGTTGCGCGATGCGTTCCTGCCGCTGAACATGCTGTGGGGCAACATCGATCTGACGCCCAACCTGTCGCTGGAAGGTGTAGCCATGTTCGAATGGGGGCGGGTCGAGGCCGAGCCGGTCGGTACCTTCTTCGCCACCAATGATTTTGCCACCGCCGGTGGTCGCTACGCCATGCTGAATTTCGGCCTGGTGCCGCAGCCTGTGCAGAACGCCGACCTCTACGACACTGTCTGCAACCGCGGCAATTTCGGCGCCACCGACAAGGAGTTGCCTCCGGCGCTCGTGGCGGCCGGATGCGGCGCCTCGTTCCCGCGCGGCAATGACAATCGTCCCCGTGACAGCGGACAGTGGGGCCTTGCGGCGCGCTACTTCGCACCTTGGTTCTTCGACAGCGAGATTGGCCTCTACTACCTGCGCTACCACAGCCGCCTTCCGGTGCTGTCGGGACGTGCGGTGACGACCACTGAACCCCGTTCGGGTCGCGTGATCGTCGAGTATCCCGAAGACATCAATCTGTTCGGTGCCAGCATCAACACCAACATCGGCCTGTGGTCGGTAGGAGCCGAGGTCAGCTACCGCGACAACGTGCCGGTGCAGATCGACGACGTCGAACTGCTGTTCGCCGGCCTGTCACCACTCAACGCTCTGCTGCCCGAAGAAGCGCTTCGCTTCCGAAGCCAGCTCGGTGAGTATGAGCCGGGCGAATTCATCCAGGGTTACGAGCGTCGGGATGTTTCCCAGGCCCAGGCCACCTTCACCCGCCTTTATGGTCCGGGCAATCTGCTTGGTGCCGACCAGCTCGTCTTCGTCGGCGAGGTAGGCGTCACCCACGTCTGGAATCTGCCTGGCGAGGATATGTTGCGCTTCGAAGGGCCGGGAACCGATACCGGTGGCGGACCGTCCATCGTAACGGGCGGCAGCCTTCGCAACCCGGTGACCACGGCCGACGGGTTTGTCACCGATACCAGCTGGGGTTACCGCCTTGTGCTGGCGCCAACGTACAACAGCGTGTTCGGTACCCCGTGGAACATGACGCCGCGACTGGCATTCAACCACGACGTGGATGGCGTTTCCCCGGGCCCGGGTGGTAACTTTGTCGAAGGGCGCAAACAGCTGACCCTGGGGCTGGGTTTTGACTACCAGGCCCGGTGGCGTGCCGACCTTGCCTACACCTCGTTTTTCGGTGGCGGCATCAACAACCTGCTCGGTGACCGCGACTTTGTCTCGGCTTCCCTGAGCTACTCATTCTGACGCGGAGGTCCCATTCCAATGCCAGTTCACAAAAAGCAAACGAAACTCAAGATCTTCGCCGCGGTGTTTGTCGGCGGCCTGATGGTCGGCTGCGGTACCGCCCCGGCCAACGGCGACCAGCCTGCCCCGGCCGAAGACTCTGCCGTAACCGACCGCTTCGAAGCGCGGGAAGCCGAGCGTCGAGAAGCTGAACAGACCGAGGCTGAGGCGGAGCGGCGTGCAGCCGAGCGTCGTGCGGCTGAAGAGGCCGAGGCCGAGCGCCTCGCTGCGCAACGAGCCGAAGCGGAACGCCGTGCTGCCGAAGAAGCCGAGGCCGAGCGCCTGGCCGCCGAACGGGCCGAAGCCGAGCGTCGCGCTGCCGAAGAGGCGGAAGCTGAACGCCTTGCTGCCGAGCGGGCTGAAGCGGAACGCCGCGCTGCCGAAGAAGCCGAGGCCGAACGCCTGGCCGCCGAGCAGCGCGCCGAGGCCGAACGCCGTGCTGCCGAGGAAGAGGCTCGCCAGATGGCGATGGCCGAGGCCGAAGCCGCGGCGGCCGCCGAAGAGGAGGCCCAGCCCGTCGCCGCCGGCGACATTCCCGGCGTGATTCCGCGTACACCGGAAAATATCGCGCGCCTCGGAAACGATCTGACTCCGATGGGATCGATTCGCGCCGGCAATGAAGCGGGTACCATCCCGGCTTGGGAAGGTGGCCTGGGACGTGACAACTGGCCGGACGGTTTCCAGCCCGGTGATCGCCACCCCAATCCCTTCGCCGATGACGAGCCGCTGTTCACCATCAATGGCGACAACTACCAGGAGTACGCCGATCGCTTGTCGGCCGGTCAGATCGCAACCTTCGAGCGCTATCCGGACACTTACTACATGAAGGTCTATCCGACACGTCGCTCGGCTTCGTTTCCGGAGCGCACCTACGAGATGACCATGCGCAACGCCGAAACCGGTCGCCTGATCGCCGATGGCGAGGGTGTGGCCGATGTCGCCGAGGGCTTTCCGTTCCCGATCCCGCAGAATGCCTACGAGCTGATGTGGAACCACAAGCTCAAGTACAAGGGCATCGGCGGCACGCGCTACAACAACCAGGTGGTCCCGACCGCGCGCGGCAGCTTCCAGCTCATTCGCCTGCGTGAAGAACTGCTGGGCCTGTACTACCGCGAAGGCATGACCATTGCCGATACCAACAACATCCTGCTGTACTTCTTCCAGGAAGTGGAGTCGCCGGCGCGCCTGGCGGGCAACATTCTGTTGGTGCATGAAACGCTCAACCAGATCGAAACGCCGCGCCAGGCCTGGATCTACAACCCCGGTCAGCGTCGTGTCCGCCGTGCGCCCAACGTCGCCTACGACAACCCGGGTACGGCATCGGATGGCCTGCGTACCAACGACATGACCGACATGTTCAACGGTGCCATGGACCGCTTCAACTGGGAGATCGTCGACAAGCGTGAGATGTACATTCCGTACAACTCCTACGATGCGCACAGTGGTGATCTCACCGCCGACGACCTGGTGCGCCCGGGCCATCTGAATCCCGAGTACATGCGCTACGAGTTGCACCGCGTCTGGGTCATCGAAGCCACGTTGCGTGATGGCACGCGCCATATCAATCCGCGCCGGACTTTCTATCTCGACGAAGACACCTACCAGATCGCATTGATCGATCACTACGACCAGCGCGGCGACCTGTGGCGTGCGTCCGAGGCCCATACCATCAACTATTACGATGTGCCGACCTACTGGTCGTCGATCGAGACCCACATGGACCTGCAGTCCGGCCGCTTCCTCGCCACGGGTCTGGACAACCAGGATCCCGTCAACACCTTCAATGTCGAACTGAGCCCCAGCAATTACACCCCGCAGGCGCTGCGGACGAGGGGACGACGCTAACGACGAGCCAGTCCAGGATAGCCAGGGCCGACCCTCCGAGGTCGGCCCTGAAGTCTGGAATACTTGAATCCGAAAAGGGTATGCCGCTCCAGGGGTGCACATCATGCGTTTTTCCAAGCAGCTCTTGCTGATCCTTTTATTGTTGCCGCTCGCGGGATCGGGGCTGGCGCAGGAAGCGGAGGTCGAGATCGAGCCGCGACCGGCCGATCGCGCCCCCCTGGCCCACGAGTCCCTGATGCTTGATGTGGTTCGTGCCGGCGAGCGCTACGTGGCCGTCGGCGAACGCGGGCACGTGGTCATTTCTCGCGACGGTCGCGAATGGGAACAGGCGCGTTTCGTGCCCGTCTCGGCGACCCTGACCCGGGTGGCCTTTTCCGGTGGACGACTCTGGGCGGTTGGTCATGACACCACCATCATTCACAGTCGCGACCTGGGTGAAACCTGGAGCATTCAGCATTTCGAGCCCGGTTGGGAGCAGCCCCTGCTGGATGTGCATTTTTTCAATGCAAATGAAGGGGTGGCCATCGGGGCCTATGGACTGTTCATGCGCACCACCAATGCAGGGCGAGACTGGGAAGTCCAGGAATTGTCGGACTTGGTGACATCGGAGGCCATCGACTGGCAAGAGGCGGCGCAGGCTGAAGAAGAGTTGGCAGCCGATGAGGTGACCGACGATACCTATGGGTGGGATGACGAGTTGTATGACGCCGGGCAGGATTTCGATCGTGGCTGTTACGAGTTCATGGAGTGCCATCTCAACGGCCTGCTGGATCTGGGAGACGGTCGCCTGATGATTGCCGCCGAGCGTGGCTATGGCTTTCGCAGCACCGACGGCGGCGAGACTTGGGAAAGTTTCCGTTTCCCGTATCCGGGTTCGATGTTCGGGCTGTTGCCGGCCAATGATGGAATCCTCGCCTTTGGCCTGCGGGGGAATGTGCAGTTCAGCGAAGATTACGGCGACAACTGGGAGGTTCTGGATTCGGGGATGGAGTCCACGCTGATGGGAGGCGCCATCAATGCCGATGGCAATCCAGTCATGATCGGCTCCGGTGCCGCGGTCCTCACCTACGACGTCGGTAGCAACCTGTTCAGATTGAGTGAGGATCGGCTGGGCAGTGATTACGCCGCGGTACTGGTGACCGACACCGGCCGTCTGATTATCGCCGGAGAGGATGGATTGAGACATGAGTGAAGCCAACACCCTGACCCGGCGTATCGCCGACGCTGTCTTCAGAGTCCGCCCACTCGTACTGCTGGTCTTCCTGCTCGGGACGGTGGCGATGGGCTTCTACATGAGCCAATTGCGTGTCGATGCCGGCTTCATGAAGCAGTTGCCGCTTGATCACGAGTTCATGCAGACGTTTCTCGACTACGAGCGCGAGTTCGGGGGCGCCAATCGTGTGATGGTCGCCCTCCAGTCGCGGGATGGCGACATGTTCACGCCCGAGTTCTTCGAGGATTTCGAGCAGGTTTCCAATCGTGTTTTCTTTATCCCCGGCGTTGATCGGGCCAGCGTGCGATCGATCTTCACGCCCAATGTGCGGTTCGTCGAAGTGGTGGAGGACGGCTTTGCCGGTGGCAACGTCATTCCGGCTGATTTCTCGCCGTCGCCGCAGATGTTCGATCGGGTGCGTTCGAATATGGTCAAGTCGGGCGAAGTCGGGCGACTGGTCGCAGAGGACTTCTCCGGCGCCATGGTCTGGGCCAATCTGCTCGAGCGCGACCCGTCGACCGGCGAGGTCCTGGATTACCAGGACGTGGCCGAGCGCCTGGAAGCCATTCGCACGGAGTTCGAGAACGAGCATCATACCGTTCACATCATCGGATTCGCCAAGATCGTCGGTGATATCGCCGACGGTGCCCGTGGCGTGGTGGCCTATTTCGGCGTCGCCTTCCTGATCACCGCGCTGCTGCTGTTCTGGTACTCCGGCTCGATCTGGTTGACCGTGCTGCCCCTGGCCTGTTCAACGGTGGCCGTCATCTGGCAGCTGGGTCTGCTCAGCCTGCTGGGTTTCGGCATCGACCCGATGAACATTCTCACGCCTTTCCTGGTCTTTGCCATCGGCGTGAGTCACGGGGTACAGATGATCAGCGGCTGGAGTGCGGAAAAGATGTTCGGTGGGCATTCCGCCGCCGGGCTGGTGCAGTCCGGTATTCCGCTGGAAGATGTCAAGCCGGTCTCCAGCCTGGAAGCCGCGAAGGCCACGTTCGCCCGCCTGCTGGCGCCGGGTTCGATTGCCCTGATCAGCGACACCATCGGCTTTCTCACCATTCTCCTGATCAATATCCGCATCATCCAGGAGCTGGCCATTACTGCCAGTGTCGGTGTGGCGGTGATCATCTTCACCAATCTGCTGCTGCTGCCGATCCTGCTGTCCTACGTGCGCCTGCACGGTGAGGGCCGGAAGCGTGAGAAGGAATACGAGGCGGCTCAAAAGCCCAGTATCATCTGGAACACGATTGCTTCGTTCACTCGCCCGCGTGTGGCGCTGGTGGCCATCATCGCCGGTGTCGGCCTGTTCGCCTTTGCCTGGATCCAGTCGCAGGACCTGCAGATCGGCGACGATCAGCCTGGTGTTCCCGAGCTCAGGGAAGATGCACGCTACAACCAGGATGCGCGTCTGATCGCGGAGAAGTTCTCGCTGGGCACGGACCTGATCTCGGTGATTGTCGAGACCGTGCCGGAAGCCTGCACCGAGTCCTATGCCGTGATGGAAGCCATCGACCGCTTCTCCTGGCAGATGTACAACGTCGAGGGTGTGCAGCAGGTGGTGTCGCTGCCGATGATTGCCAAGCAGGTCAATGCTGGATGGAACGAAGGCAACCTGCGCTGGAAGGTGCTGCCGCGCAACAACTTCATCATGCGCCAGAACCTGCAGGGTATCGATACCGACACCGGCCTGCTCAATCGCGATTGCAGCGCCATGCCGGTGATGATGTTTACCGAGGACAATCGTGCCGAGACCATCATTCGCATCGTCCGGCGAGTGCGCGAGCTGCAGAAAGAGATTTACCTCGAGGATCTGCTCGACTTCACCGGTCCGGGCGAGGTGCTCGAAGGCC
>SKSJ01000016.1 GCA_007123055.1 Wenzhouxiangella sp.
ATGAGGATGGTTCTAAACATGGATGTCCCGGCTCCTGGTCAGGTGCTGACTTGGTCTGGGTAACACGAAGGCCGCGAAGCAGAGCACGAAGGACACGAAGTGAAAGGAATGAAATCTTTCATCTTCGTGCCCTTCGTGTCCTTCTTTGTGTCCTTCGTGTTCAATCACTTATCGCCCTTCTCTATCCAGGCCGGCTTTCGTTTTTCGAGGAAGGCATTCAGGCCTTCCTGGCCTTCGCGTGAGACCCGCAGGGCGGCGATCATTTCGGAGGTGCGGCGATCCAGTTCGGTGGGATCGCCGGCATGGATGGCGATGGTGCGGATCAGTTGCTTGACGTGGGCCTGGGCGTGCGGGCCGCCGGCCAGCAGCAGGTCGACCAGGTCATGGACATGACCGTCGAGGTGCGCAGCAGGCACGGCGGCGGTGACCAGGCCGATGCGAATGGCGGTATCGACATCCATGCGTTCGCCGGTGAGCATGAACCGCCGCGCGTGCTTGATGCCGATCTTTGGAACGACGAACGGGGCGATGGTGGCCGGGGCCAGGCCAAGGCGCACCTCGGTCAGTCCGAACTTGGCCGTTTCCATGGCCACGGCCAGGTCACAGCAGGCAATCAGCCCGACGCCGCCGCCGAAGGCATGGCCGTTGATGCGCGCGATGGTCGGGCAGGGCAGCTGGTCGAGCTTCCTGAGCATGGCGGCCAGGCGCTCGGCATCCTTGCGGTTCTCGCTCTCCGTGGCCTCGGCCATGGCGCGCATCCAGTTGAGATCCGCGCCGGCGGAGAAGGAATGCCCTTCGCCGGTCAGTACAAGAACGCGGGCCTCGTCGGCGACACGGTCGAACGCATCGGTCAACTGCGCGATCAGCTCGGCGTTGAAGGCGTTGTGCACTTCCGGACGGTTCAGCGTCAGCGTCGCCACCCCGCGGTCGTTGGTTGTCAGTGTCAGTAATTCAGTCATGGTCCGTCATGGTCCGTTCTCATTGCCTGTCAGATCAGGGGGGATTTGGAAGTGTTAAGTGTTAAGTGTGAAGTGTTAAGGAAACAGGGAGTTGGCTCCCCCCCGTCTCACCTAACACCTAACACCCTCCCTACCACCTTAATCTCCTCACTTCACACTTCACACTTCACACTTCACACTTCACACTTCACACTTCACACTTTTCTTTCCTACATTCGGAAGACGCCGAAGCGGTCTTTTTCGATCGGCGCGTTGGCCGAGGCGGCCAGGGCCAGGCCGAGGACGCGGCGGGTGTCGACCGGGTCGATGACGCCGTCGTCCCATAGGCGCGCGCTGGCGTAATAGGGATGGCCCTGGTGTTCGTACTGATCGCGGATCGGCGCCTTGAATTGTTCTTCGTCCTCGGCCGGCCATTTCTCGCCGCGTGCTTCAAGCGCGTCGCGACGCACGGTGGCGAGCACGCTGGCGGCCTGTTCGCCACCCATCACCGAGATGCGGGCATTGGGCCACATCCACAGGAACCTGGGCTGATAGGCTCGGCCGCACATGGCGTAGTTGCCGGCGCCGAAGGAGCCGCCGATGACCACGGTGAACTTGGGCACGTGCGAGCAGGCCACGGCGGTGACCATCTTGGCGCCGTCGCGGGCGATGCCGGACTGCTCGTATTTCTTGCCCACCATGAAGCCGGTGATGTTCTGCAGAAACACCAGCGGGATGTTGCGCTGGTTGCAGAGCTGTATGAAGTGCGCGCCTTTCAGGGCTGACTCGGAAAAGAGGATGCCGTTGTTGGCGACGATCCCGACCTTGTAGCCGTGAATGCGGGCAAACCCGCAGACCAGCGTGGTGCCGTAGCGCGCCTTGAACTCGGAAAATTCGCTGTCGTCGACTATGCGGGCGATGATTTCACGCACTTCGAACGGGTAGCGGGTGTCGTCGGGCAGGATGCCGTAGAGGTCTTCGGGCGGATGGGCCGGGTCGACGGGAGCGCTTTCCGGTTCCATCGCCGGTTTCGGGCGATTGAGGTCGGCAACCAGGTCGCGCGCGATGGCCAGGGCATGGGTGTCGTTCTCGGCAAAGTGGTCGGCCACGCCGGACAGGCGGGTATGCACGTCGGCCCCGCCCAGGGTCTCGGCATCGACTTCCTCGCCGGTGGCGGCTTTCACCAGCGGCGGGCCGCCGAGAAAGATCGTGCCCTGTTCCTTGACGATGATCGCCTCGTCGCACATGGCCGGCACGTAGGCGCCGCCGGCGGTGCACGAACCCATTACCACCGCAATCTGCGGGATGTTTTTCGCCGACAGTCGCGCCTGGTTGTAGAAGATGCGACCGAAGTGGTCGCGGTCGGGGAAGACCTCGTCCTGCAGCGGCAGGAAGGCCCCGCCGGAGTCGACCAGGTAGAGGCAGGGCAGGTTGTTCTCCAGCGCGATTTCCTGGGCGCGCAGGTGCTTCTTGACCGTGATCGGATAGTAGGTGCCGCCTTTGACCGTGGCATCGTTGGCCACCACCATGCACTCGACACCGGCCACGCGGCCGATACCGGCAATCACGCCGGCGCCGGGGGCCGCATCGTCGTACATGCCGTTGGCCGCCAGCGGGGCGACTTCCAGAAACGGGCTGCCGGGGTCGAGCAGGGTGCGTACTCGCTCCCGGGGCAGCAGCTTGCCGCGGTCGAGATGCTTCTGACGCGAGCGTTCCGGCCCGCCCAGCGCGGTCTGCTCGAGCTTCTCGCGCAGCTCCTCGGCCAGGCCCCGATGGTGCCTGTCACGGGCGACGAAATCCGGATCCTTGCGGTTGATATGCGTGTCCAGCCGCGGCATGGGGGCTCCCTGATGGTCGAATCGGGCACATTGTAGCGGAGGTCGGAGGTCGGAGGTCGGAGGTCGGTGCGTCGGTGCGTCGGTGCGTCGGTGCGTCGGTGCGTCGGTGCGTCGGCGGCCCTGGTGTGGGGCGTGTCGTCCCGGAATCGGCTTGAGCCGATATCCGGGACCTCGCAGGCCGGGCATCTGCACTGCCGCCCTGCAAGCCATTTGAAGTGCGAGGTCCCGGACATCGCCTTCGGCGATTCCGGGACGACAAATCTTGATTGCACCGCGGAAGCACACCCCACACCCCACACCCCCGACCCGTAACCCCCAACCCGTAACCCCCGACCCGTAACCCGGAAACCGGAAACCGGAAACCGGAAACCCCGTTGTCCGGGCAGTCCCGCTGTTGCCACGGCAATGCAAAACCGATTACAATTGCGGGCTTGATGAAAACCGGCGATCGGGGCTTTTGCACAAAGCCCGGCCTGGCGGCTGACGCCAGTGGGTTTTCTGGAAAAGCCCGGTCGCCCCGACATTTGATTTTTTGGAGTATTTGCAACAATGACTCTGACTGCAGAACAGAAGAGCGAAGTGGTTCAGGAATACCAGCTCTCTGAGGGTGATACGGGTTCTCCGGAGGTCCAGGTTGCGCTGCTGACCGCGCGCATCAAGGAACTGACCGGACACTTCGACAAGCACAAGAAGGACCATCACTCCCGCAGAGGCCTGCTGAAGCTGGTCAACCAGCGCCGCTCGCTGCTCGATTACGTCAAGAAAAAGGACGTCAAGCGCTACCGCGAGCTGATCGAGCGTCTTGGCCTGCGTCGCTGATTACGAGTTTTGTCGGCGATTCGAAATGAGCACCCCGGCGGCAGTACATGCTGCGCCGGGGTGTTTTGTATTGCAAAAGTGCAAAGTGGAGTGAAGTAGTGAAGAAGTTTACGAAGACATTCAAGTTCGGCGAGCAGGAAGTCACGCTCGAGACCGGACACGTGGCCCGCCAGGCCGATGGCGCCGTTCTGGTGACCATGAACGATACCGTCGTGCTGGTCACCGCCGTGGCGCGCAAGGAAGTCAAGCCGGGCCAGGCGTTTTTCCCGCTGACGGTCAACTACCAGGAAAAATTCTATTCCGCCGGCAAGATCCCCGGTGGTTTCTTCAAGCGCGAGGGGCGTCCGACCGAAAAGGAAACCCTGACTTCGCGCCTGATCGACCGGCCGATTCGTCCGCTGTTCCCCAAGGGGTTCATGAACGAGACCCAGGTCATTGCCACGGTCATGTCTTCCAACCCGGAAGTCGACGGTGACATCCCGGCGCTGATCGGCGCTTCCGCCGCGCTGATGCTGGCCGGCGTGCCGTTCCAGGGGCCGATCGGGGCCGCCCGCGTCGGATTCGTCGATGGCGAGTACGTGCTCAACCCGGGCCAGACTCAGCTCGATGACTCCAAGCTCGACCTGGTGGTCGCCGGCACGTCCGATGCCGTGCTGATGGTCGAATCCGAGGCCGACCTGCTGAGCGAAGAGCAGATGCTGGGTGCCGTGTCCTACGGTCACGAGCAGATGCAGGTGGCCATCAACGCCATCAAGGAACTCGTCGCCGAGGCCGGCAAGCCGAAGTGGGACTGGCAGGCACCCGAAGTGCCGGAGGGCCTGGACAAGAAGGTGGCCGAGCTTGCTGCCGATGGTCTGGCCGAGGCTTACCAGAACTCGGACAAGACTGCCCGCCGCGAGGCGCTTTCCGAGCTGCGTTCGAAAGTGGTCGAGCAGTTGTGCCCGGAAGGTGACGAGAACGCGCCGAGCGAAGAGGACGTCAAGAACGAATTCGCAACGCTCGAGAAGAACTACGTGCGTAACCAGATTCTCGACGGCAAGCCGCGCATCGACGGCCGCGACCTGACCACCGTGCGTCCGCTGGACATGCACACCAGTGCTTTCCCGCGCACCCACGGTTCGGCCATCTTCACCCGCGGCGAGACCCAGGCCATGTGTGTGGTCACGCTGGGCACCGGCCGTGACGCGCAGATCATCGACGCCATCGAGGGCGAGTACAAGGAGCAGTTCATGCTCCATTACAACTTCCCGCCGTTCTGTGTCGGCGAGACCAGCTTCATGCTCGGTCCCAAGCGTCGCGAAATCGGCCACGGCAAGCTGGCCAAGCGCGCGCTAAACGCGGTCATCCCCAAGGGTGAGGAATTCCCCTACGTGCTGCGCATCGTCTCGGAGATCACCGAGTCCAACGGTTCCAGCTCGATGGCGACCGTGTGCGGCAGCTCGCTGGCACTGATGGACGCCGGTGTGCCGGTGCGTGCGCCGGTGGCCGGTATCGCCATGGGCCTGATCAAGGACGGTGACCGCTTCGCCGTGCTCACCGACATCCTCGGTGACGAGGATCACCTCGGCGACATGGACTTCAAGGTCGCCGGTTCCGAGGACGGCGTGACCGCCCTGCAGATGGACATCAAGATCACCGGCATCACCGAGGAGATCATGAAGGTGGCGCTCAGTCAGGCCAGCGATGCGCGCAAGCACATCCTCGGCCAGATGAACGAAGTCATTTCCTCGCCGCGCGACGAGATGAGCCAGTACGCGCCGCGCCTGTTCACCATGAAGGTGCACCCGGACAAGATCCGCGACGTGATCGGCAAGGGTGGTGCGACCATCCGCCAGATCACCGAGGAGACCGGTACCA
>SKSJ01000063.1 GCA_007123055.1 Wenzhouxiangella sp.
AGTCCCCATCGTCTAGAGGCCTAGGACACCGCCCTTTCACGGCGGCGACCGGGGTTCGAATCCCCGTGGGGACGCCAAATAAAAAAGGCCCGCTCGAAAGAGCGGGCCTTTTTTATTTGCCTTCCCCAATGCGGGATCGAACCTCAGGTTCGAAACGGAGGCCGCGCTAGCGGCCGGAGTTCGCTGACGCGAAGCGTCAGCAATCCCTTGCCACCTTAGACACCATCGGTGGTACTGCCCCCGAAGAGAGCTCGAAAGAGCGGGCCTTTTTTATTTGCCTTCCCCAATGCGGGATCGAACCTCAGGTTCGAAACGGAGGCCGCGCTAGCGGCCGGAGTTCGCTGACGCGAAGCGTCAGCAATCCCATGCCACTTTAGACACCATCGGTGGTACTGCCCCCGAAGAGAGCTCGCCAGAGCGGGCCTTTTTTATTTGCCCTCCCCACTAAAGGATCGAACCCAGCTAAACGAAGTCTCAAGCCTTCGATAAACCCCAAAGCTTTTTCGAAGCCATAATCCTCTGAGCCGCCCGCTTTAGGGTTCGAACCGAGCGGCAAAGCCGCGAGCTCGCTGAAATGCTTTAGCATTTCAGCAATCCCCGTGACGGTCGCGTGCCGCTCAATGCGGCAGGCGGCCGTGGCCCCGATGAACCGCCCTGGCCAGGATTCCGCCTGCCGCGCCAGCGGCCGGAGTTCGCTGACGCGAAGCGTCACGACACTCCCACCATCACCAGCAACCAAAGCACCCCGCCAACCAGCAGGATCACCAGTCCCGCCAACGACAGGTCCTTCAGATATCGATCCAGGGCATCCGCCCGAACCAGCAAGCGTCGAGCCACGCGTCGGCCCGACCTGGCGGCCGGCAAGTCCGGCGGTCGTCGATGCAGCATTCGCGCCAGGGACTCGAACAGCACAACGACATCGCCTTCGGGAATGTTCGGGCGAAAACGCAACCAGCGGGCGTGAATGGCAACCAGGCCGGCAGCCAGCAACAGCGGCCAGGTGCTGTTCCAAAGTCCTGCCGGGTCGGGGGAAAGTTCCAGTCCGGTCAATATGGCCCATGTCCACGGCGCCAATGCGGCAAGAAGGACCATGATCGGCCAGGCCGGATGGATGGGGCCGGCAGGTTGGTCACTGTCACGCGCCAGCCGCCATGCCTTCCACAACAGCATCGCCGTCATCACGGAGGTCAATGTCAGCAAGTGGTAGACAAGGGACGCACCCGCAATGTCGGCCACGCCCTGTTTGAGCCAGTTCTTGGCCAAAAAGCCGGTGGTCAACGGAGCACCGGCCAGCGCCAGAGCCGGCAGGGCAAACAACAACTGGCGGATGCGGCTGGCACCCGGGGCATTGCCACAGGCCAGGAAAAGGGCCGACTTGTTGAAGCCGTGATGAAGCAGCAGCAATGCGATCATGGACAGGAGTCCTAGCTCCGCTCCCGGAGCCAGGAACAAGAGCGAGAAGGCGGCCAGCATCAGCCCCATCTGGCTGATCGTCGAATAAGCCAGCACGGTCTTGAGACGGCGCTGGGGCAAGCCGAGCACGACGCCGGCGAAAGCGGTGAACAGGCCAATGAACAGCAGGACCTGCCCGGTGGTTTCAGTCTCGAGTCCGGTTTGCGGTATCAGTCTGAGCCACCCCAGCAGTCCGGCCTTGACGATGACGCCGGAGAGAATGGCGCTGGCCGGCACCGGCGCGGCGGGATGGGCCAGCGGCAGCCACATGTGCAGCGGAATGATGCCCAGCTTGATGCCGAACCCGGCGAGCAGCAGCCAGCGGGTGATGGTGTGGTGGCCTTCGATCTCGCCCTCGGCGGCCAGTCCGAGTTCGAAATTGCCGTAATGGCCGGCCAGCACCAGGACCGCGGCCAGGATCGCCGCTTCTCCCAGCAAGGCCATGACCAGGTAAATGCGTGCGGCACGCCACGCTTCGTCGCTGCGAGCCTGGATGATCATCAGCCAGGCCGACAGGCTCAGGGTCACGTATCCCAGGTAGAAGCCGATCAGGTCGGCCGAGAATGCGGCCAGTGTCATGCCGCTCAGGCAAAGCAGCCAGCCGGCCCAGAACGCACGCTGGCGGTGGTCGATATCGCGCATCGCCTGCCAACCGGCCAGGCTCCAGGCCAGACCCAGCAGAACCACGAAGGCAACGGTGACTTCGTCGACCTGCAGGGTGAAACCGAACAGCAGCCAGTCGGGATCGTAGCGACCACCGGCGATCAGCGGCCAGGCCAGCTTCAGGGGAAGGACCGGTACAAGCCGCCATGCCGGGCGTGCGGTCTTGCCGCCGACAACAATCATGGCCGCCGCGATCAGGGGGAGGATGACCGTGATCAACATGCTCACGGGAAGTACTCCGTGACGATTCCCAAGACCCAGCTCAACGGACTCAGGGGATGGGCGGCAAACAGGCCGACCAGTACCGATATGGCGGCGGTGAGCACGGTCGGCACGACCAGGCCTCCGGTTTCCAGTCGGCTCAGGGTGACCGGGTGCGGCCATTGGTCCGGCTCGGGGTCCATCCACATGCGCTTGATCAGCGGCAGGAAGTAGGCGGCGTTGAGCAGCGTCGATGCAATCAGCACGGGTATGACCCACCAGGCGCCGACGGCGACGGCTCCGGCGCCAAGGTGATACTTGCTGACGAAGCCGGCCATCGGCGGCAGGCCGATCATGCCGAGACCGGCCACGGTGAAGCTCAAAGCCGTCCAGGGCATGCGCCGGCCCAGGCCTTCGAGCTGGTCGATGTGCTTCACGCCAAGCACGGCGGCAAAGATGCCGGCACAGAAGAACAGGGTGATCTTCATCAGCCCCTGGTGGACCAGGTGGACCATGCCTCCTGTGGTGGCCATGACACCGCCGACGGCGATGCCCAGGGTGATGTAGGAGACCTGGCTGACGGTGGAGAAGGCCAGGCGCCGCTTGATGTCGGTCTGCCTGAGAGCCATGACGGATCCGTAGATGATGGTGAACGCCGCGGCGACGGCCAGCAAGTGGCCCATCCCGAGTTCCGCGACCAGTTCCGGACCGTATACATCCTCCACCAGCCGCACCAGTCCGAAAGCGCCCGCCTTGACCACCGCGACGGCATGCAACAGGGCGCTGACCGGCGCCGGCGCCACCATCGCTTTCGGCAGCCAGGAGTGCATCGGCACCAGGGCGGCCTTGACCCCCATCCCGATGACCAGGAACACGAAAATAATGCGCAGCTCGACATGCTCGTCGATGCCGATCTCGTCGAGGCCGCCGCCGACGATGAAGTCGCGGCTGCCCGCCAGCCCGTAGAGCCAGATCAGGCCGACCAGGAACACGGCACTGCCGGTGAGTGTGTAGCGCAGGTAGCTGCGGGCACCGAGAATGGCGGCGCGTGTGCCTGAATGGGCCACCAGGGGCCAGGTGGCCAGGGTCAGCAGCTCGTAGAAGATGAAGAACGTGAACAGGTTGCCCGCCATGGCAATCCCCATGGTCGAGGCGACGCAGATGCTGAAGAAGCCGAAGAAGCGGGCCCGGTTCTCCGAACGCTCCAGGTAGGCAATGGCGTAGACGGTGGTGATCAGCCACAACACCGCCGAAAGGGTCGTGAAAAGCAGGCTCAGTGCATCGGCACGCAGGACCAGGTCGAGGCCGGGCAGCAACGCCAGCCGGAACTCCGGCGCCTGGTCGACAATGACCAGCATGGAGATGAACGCGACCAGTGCCAGTTTGACCAGGGCCGCACCGAGGTTGAGCAGCGTGCGCGCAAGCTGGCGTTGCTCGCCGAGCAGGAAGATGGCAACGCCGGCGATCAGCGACACCATCACCATGGCCAACGGCAACCACTCCATCATGGCCAGATACCTCCGGGGGGCAGGCTGGCATCGATCAGGTCCAGCACGGGCGCCGAAGTGAAGCCGGCGGCGATGGCCAGCAGCGCGAGGATCAGTGCCGCGTTGGTGGCGCTGGACGGCGGCGGCTGCCAGCGAGTCGGGCCGTGCCGGCGCCCGGGATGGAAGCAGGTCAGGGCGATGACGCGAAACAGGTAGGCGGCTGACAGCAGGCTGCCGACCGATACCAGCACCAGCCAACCCCAGGCATCCTGTTTCCAGGCGGCCTCCAGCAGCAGCCACTTGGCCAGGAACCCGCCGCTGGGCGGCAGCCCCATGATGCTGACCGCGGCCAGGGTGAATGCAAACAGATCGACCGGCATCTTGCGATCAAGGTCGGTGAGCGCGTTCAGGCGGTCGGTGCCCAGGCTTTTGAGAATGTTGGCCGCGGCCAGGAACATGGCTGCCTTGGCCAGACCGTGGGCGAGTAGCTGGTAACTCGCGGCCCGGAAGGCGCCCACGCTGGCCAGTGGAAAGAGGATCATGACGTAACCCAGCTGGGCGACCGTCGAGTAGGCAATCACCATCTTCAGACGCGGCTGGACCAGGGCGGCGACCGATCCGTACAGGATGGCGCCGGCTCCCAGCAGCCCCAGTGCCGTCGCGGCGGCCGGCAGCTCCCAGTCGCCGGCGATCCAGAACCAGATGCGAATCAGCATGTAGAGCGAAACCTTGACCACCAGTCCTGAAAGAATGGCACTGACCGGCCCCGGGGCATTGCCGTGGGCGGCCGGCAGCCAGACGTGCATCGGGAAAATGGCCGACTTGACCAGCAGACCGGTCATCATCAGGACCAGGGCCGTGGAAGCCAGGTGGCCGGTCTCCAGTCGCTCGCCCACCAGGTAGATGTCGAGGGCGCCGGTCTGGCCGTAGATCAGGCCAACGGCCAGCAGGTAGAGCACGGATGCCAGCAACCCGAGCAGCAGGTAGCGCATGGCCGCTTTCAGCGCCAGCGCCTTGCCGCCGATGCCGATCATGGCGACACCGGCCAGCGTGATCATCTCCAGCGTGACGTAGAGGTTGAACAGGTCGGCAGAAAGAAACAGCGCATTGATGCCGGCCAGCAGCATCATCCACAGGGGCCAGAAGCCGCGCCCGGATTCCTCGTTCGGGGGGAAGCTGGTCAAGGCGTGCAGGCTGACCGGCACCGCCACGATGGCCGTCAGCCACAGCATGATCAGTGCCAGGCCGTCCAGGTACCAGACGATGCCCAGCGGCGGATGGAATTCGGCCAGGGCCAGGGTGATCTCGTTTCCGCTCCAGACTTCCTGTGTCAGCGGCAGCAGGCAAAGCGGGAGGGCAAGCACGGCCGCAAAGCAGAGATAGCCCCGGGCGCGACCCGGCAGCAGCAGCACGAGCAGGGGCATGCCCAGCGGAATGAAAACCAGCCCGGCCAGCGACTCAGCGATCATCGTCATCTTCATCCGTGATGCTGGCCCGCCCGGTCTCGCGGTAGATACTGATCATCAGCGCCAGTGCAAAGGCAGTGGCAGCCACGGCGATGACGATGCCGGTGAGAATCAGCGCCTGGGCGACAGGATCCGGGCTGGCATTGCCGCCGGCGGCCACCAGCATGATGACGAACACCGAACTGCTCATCACGTTGAGTGCGAGCAGTTTCCGCAGCAGGTGCTCGGCAATCAGCAGCCCCCAGACACCGATGCCGAATACAAGGGATGCGGCCAGCACGAATACCACTTCCGTCATCTTCGCCCCCCGACCAGTGCCGGTGCCCCGGCAAACAACAGTGCCAGGGTCAGGCCGATCGATACCATCATGGCGGTTTCGATGAGATAAACGGCCCAGGTGCCGGGCAGCACCAGCAGCGATTCACCGAAGGCCATGACACCGACACCGATGCCGACGAAGGCGACCAGGCCGATGGTCACGCCCAGTTGCGTCACCAGCCCGGGACGCGCCCCGGGCTGCATGCGAGCCGTCAGTACCAGTGCCACACCGCCTGCGGCCAGTACTGCGCCGGCCTGGAAGGCGCCGCCGGGCTCGTGGGTACCGGCCAGCAAAAGGTGGGTGGCAATGAGAATCGAAAGCGGCACCAGGATGGCGAGCAAGGCACCGACCAGCGGTGTGCCGCTTTCGATTACCGCCGCTTCCTCGGGCCGCGCGGGTGGGCTGATGGCGCGGGCGCCGAGCAGGGCGATCAGCAGTACCGCCATTTCCAACAGGGTGTCGAGGTTTCGAAACAGCAGCAACACTCCGGTGACCGGGTTGCCCAGGCCGGTGTCCGCCATCTCGTCCATGGCGACCTGTCCGGCCGTATTGGCATGCGGTTCGATGTCCAGCGCCGAAAGGCCGATGATGGCCACCAGTGCGGCGGCCAGCAACGCCACGGGTATGGCCACGCCAGAGCGTCCGCGCGGCGTGTCGGCGGGCTGCCCGGGATTGATGATCAGTAGCCGCCGCCACGCCATCATCATCAGCGCGCCGGTCACTCCGGCACCAATGGCCGCCTCGGCCAGCGCCAGGTCAGGAGCCCGAAGCCGGGTCCAGGCCAGCGCCATGACCAGGCCGAAGACCACGAACAGGATGATGGAACGGAGAACGGCCCTTTCGGAGACGACCTGCAGGGCCAGCACGACCATGCCGATGGCGAGTAGCAGATCGATGAAACCGGCAACGTCCAAGCTTCAGTCTCCGTCGCGTCGCGCATGGCGCGCGATCAGGTGAGCCGATACGGTAGCTGCCAGCAGTCCGAGCAGCCAGACCAGGACGAGCAGGGCGGCAATGCGCCAGTCGGCCGAGAGCACGGCCAGCGCGGCACAGACCAGCATCAGCCCCAGGTTGTCGGCCTTGGTCAGGGCATGCAGGCGCGAGTGCACATCGCCAAAGCGCAACAACCCGATGGTGCCGGCGAGGTAGAAAAAACAACCGGCGATAAGCAGTGTGACGCCGACCCATTCCAGCCCGCTCATCGTTCGTCGTCCCCGACCGGCAGCCCGAAGAACGCGATGGTGACGATGCTGGCAAGCATCACGAACAGCAGGGCCACCGAGCGCAGCGCGGGAATGGCCATCCACTCGGCCATGATCAGCAACACGGCGACCGTCGTCGAGCCGAACAGCAGGGCCGCGAGCATGCGGTCGGCCCCGGTCGGCCCGCGCGCGACACGCCACAACCCGGCGACCAGGTTGAGTAGCAGGAAGAGGACGGCCAGGCCCAGGATCTGGCTCATTCGTCGCCAGCCTCCATCGGCTCGAGAGAGAACAGCCAGCGAATGCGCCGGTCCAGGCGCTGGACCGATTCCATTGCTTCCGGCATCAGGGTATGTACGATGAGTTCCTCGCCATCCTCGGACAGGTCCGCGCTGAGCGTACCCGGCAGCAGGCTGATCACGCTGACCATCAGCGTGCGCGGCTGGCCCTCGGGCAGGTCGATACGGCAACGGTGAAATTCCGGAGAGATCGGCAGGTCGGGACTCAAGGCGCGCCAGGCCACGTCAACGCCGCCCTTGAAAGATTCCACCAGAAAGAATGCGGCGAAGCCAAGGAGGCGGTGCGGTCGCCAGGGATGGGGCTGGCCGGATGCCAGCAGTCCACCGGCCACGGCGCCGACGGAGGCGGCCAGCAGGCCGAGCCACCAGCCTTCGAGGCCATTGAGCGCCAGCCAGATCAGCGCAAGCACCACGAAGCTCTGGCCGATCCAGACCAGGCGCTGCCGATTGGAAATGAATCGCTTGCCCACGTCGTTCGCAGCCATGGTGAACTATGATACACGGCGGCTCTGGGGGATCCATCGGAGGTTTCGGTCATTCGAATCTTGTTTGTAATCTGGTCCTTGAATATTGGTGCTTGACCAAATCATGTCCGCATACTTCATCATTATCACGCTGATCATCGTCGGTCGCATTCTGGCCTGGCGCGAGGTATTCCCGGAGTCGGCGCCGGAAGTGCTCAACAAGGTGGTGATCCTGATCTGCCTGCCTGCCTTGATTTTCATTCATGTGCCGACGTTGGAGATGAGCCGGGAGCTTTTGCCCCTGATGATCGTGCCGTGGGCGCTGCTTGGTTTCACCATTGCCCTGATTCTCCCGTTGGCACGATGGCTTTGCCTGAGCCGCGAGGTCACCGCCGTTCTGCTTGGCCTGATCCCGCTGGGAAACACATCCTTTCTGGGTTACCCGTTGATCGCTGGCCTCATGGGGCCGGAATACGTGCGCTACGCAGTGGTCTACGACCAGTTCGGTTCCTTCCTGATCGTTTGCACCCATTTGCTGTTCGTGCTGGCCTGGTATGGGGCTGGACAGAAGCCTTCCGCGCGGCAGATGCTCGGGCGCATCGCCAGCTTTCCGCCGTTCCTGGCGCTGGCGGGCGCGCTGTTGCTCGGCAACGCCTGGTTCCCGGACTGGTTGATGGGGCTGGCCGAGACCTTTGCCGATATGCTTCTGCCGCTGGTCACGCTTGCCATAGGCATGAGCCTGAAGCTGAGACTGGTGCATGAATACCGGCAGCCGCTGGTGATCGGCTTGTGTGGCAAGTTGCTGTTGTTGCCCGCGCTGGCGGTGGGGCTGGTGTGGGTCATGGACACGACAGAAGGCATCGCGCGGGTGGCGATCCTGGAAGCAGCCATGCCCCCCATGATCACGGCCGCCGCCATGCTGTCGGCGGCACGGCTGGCACCGCAACTGGCATCGGCGCTGGTAGCGTGGGGCGTGCTGTTCTCGGCCGCGACGGTGCCGTTCTGGTTCTGGGTGGGGACGTTGATCTGACGGCAGACCCGCAGTGCGCATAGAAAAAGGCCGCCCGGAGGGCGGCCGAAACATGCCTTGTCGATGTCGCAGTTATTGTCCGGATTCGAAGCGGTCGTGCAGCATTCTGTCTTCGCGGACCTGGAACAGCTCGGATTCGACAGGTGCCGCCTCCAGCGAAGTCGCTCTCAGCCGATACTCTCCGACCATCTCCAGCGTGATGTCGTAGAACACCGCGATGCCGTCTTCGGACATGCGCACGGTCGTGCCCCCGAGGCTGACGCCCTCAGGGCCTTCGAGAATCTGGATCTGGATGTCGGCGTCGTGGTCATCGACCGGGATGCCGGAATCATCCACGAAGCCGACCGTCACAGGGCCACGAATCGCGACGCCCTCGACACTGGTGCCCGGCTGGATTTCGAAGGTCAGTGCCAGGTCAGAGGTTTCCCCGAGCACCTCCACGAACACCACGCTTGCCGTGTCGTCAATGGGTTCGCCGTAGAGTGTGCCGGTGATCTCGGCGGTGCCGATCATCTGCTCGGAGGTCAAAGTGGTGATGAACTGGCCATTCTCGTCGGTGACGCCGTTGGTGTCGGCCAATGTGCCGAGCGTGGTGGCGAGTGTCACCGGCGCGCCGGACTCCGAAACCGGCTGGCCGTCGCTGTCGCGTGCCTGCACTGTGATGACGGTGCTGGATTCGCCGTCGGCGTCCAGCTCGTCATCGGCTGCCTCGATCGTCGAAGTGCCTGCATCGGAAGAACCGGCCACGAAGTTGACGGTTGCCGCGTTGCCGATGGCATCACCGTCCAGTGTGCCGGATACCGTGGCAGTGCCAGTGCTGGTGGCGGAAGTCAGGATGGTGCTGAATTGTCCGCTGCCATCGGTCGTGCCGCTGGCATCGCTCAGGCTGCCCGCCGTGGTGGACAGGGTGACCGTGAGTCCGGCCTCGGCTACGTCATTACCGAATTCATCCACCGCCTGAACCGTAATGGTCGAGGTGGACATCCCGTTGGCGACGATTTCATCGGGATCGGCACTGATCGTGCTGTTGGCGGCGGAGGCGTCGGCACCACTGATGCGGAAAGGTTCGGAAACCCCGGCGGTCAGGCTGTTGCTGCTGGCCGTGAGCGTGTAGTCGCCGGCCAGGTCCACGCTGAGATCATTGAAAGTTGCCACCCCGTCAACGGCTGCCACCGAGAGCGTGCCGGAGAGAACGGCGTCGTCGGCCTGGGTGAGCTGGATGTTGATGGTGTTGGTGGCCGAATCCACGCGGTTTCCGTCGGCATCGATGATCTCGACTGCGGCCGAGAACGGTTCGCCGGCCATGCTGTCGGCCGGCTGATCGGTGAAGCGCAGGCGATTGGCCGGACCGGCAACGTACTCGACGTGGGCGGTGTTGCCGATGTCATCGCCGAGCACGCGCCCCGAGATGGTGTCGTTGCCGGTATCGGTCGGCGCGGTCAGCGTGGTGCTGAACTGTCCGTCGGCATTGGTCTGGCCGGAGGTCTCGCCCAGTGTTCCGAGTTCGGCCGACAGCGTGATACTGACGCCTTCGCGGGCAATGGGATCGCCCGCCGAATCGCGAATCTGTACCGTGATGGACGTGCTGTCGTTCCCGTCGGCCACCAGCGTGTCGTCGTCGGCCGTGATGGTCGACTGCATGGCGTCGACTGGCGGCGTGAGGTCCACGAATTCGACGCTGGCCGTGTTGCCGATGCTCTCACCGTCCAGTGTGCCGGTGACCAGTGCGGTGCCGGCGGTCATCGAAGAGGTCAGGGTGGTGACGAACCGGCCTTCGGCATCGGTGCTGCCGTTGGTGGCGGACAGTGTGCCCAGTGAGGACGATAAGGTCACATCATGTCCGGGTTCCGCAATGGCATTGCCGTTGGCATCGCGCACCTGGACCGTGATCTGGGTGCTGGAGGTGCCGTCGGCCGGCAACTGAGTGTCGGCCGCCGATATGCTCGAACCATTGGCATCGGCATCGCCGGCTACGAAGTTCACCGTGGCGCTGCCCCCGATGTCGAAGCCGTTGATGGTGCCGGTGAGCGTGGCTGTCTCGACGTTGGTCGAGGCTTGAAGTTGCTGGCTGTAGGTGCCGTTGCCGTGGTCGACGACCGATCCGAGCAGGGTGCCGGCATCGGTTTCGATTATGACATTGTCTCCGCCGGAGCCGATATTGTTGCCGTCCGAATCGCGCGCCTGCACGGTGACGGTCGAAGTCGACGAGCCGTCGGCGGTAATCTCGATGGGGTCGGCGCTGATCAGGCTGTTGAAGGGGTCGGTGAGTGAGCCGACCCGGGCGCGCACGGCCACGGTGTGGGTGATCCAGGGTGGATTGCCGTCGGCAAAGCCCAGGACAACATCGTTGCCGGTCGATGTCGGGGCGTCATCGATCCGATAGTCGCGCAGGGCAACCGTGACCGGATCGGGATTGTTGACGTTGTAGCGCAACGTCGTCGATCCGGGCTTTCTGACATCTGCTACCGCGCCGATGGCGTAGAGGTTGATCACGTTGCCGGGGTCGGGCACGTCCACACCCGGAATTTTCATCGCGGTGCTGTTGCCGTGCTCCGAAGCGATGGCCTGGATCGGGTTGTCGAAGTCCACACCCGAATACCGGGTGATGGCCCCGATGGCGGAGATATCCTGGTCGAACACCCACTGGAAGGCTGTGCCGGGGGTCGGAATCGTGCCGGGGTTGCCAACGATCTGGTAGAACACCGCATGGCCCAGGACGTCGTCGCGATCCTCGCGAACGAGCAGGTTCCAGTCTTCCGGGACATCGGTGATGCTGACGCCATTGCCGCCGGTGAAGGCGATCTGGGCAATCAGGAAATCTCCGAGATTGACGTCACCGGGAGCGGTAATGCCGATCTGGCCGTTGGCAACGCTCACCGCGGTATTGTGGCCGAGGTAGTCGACCGGCTCGTGCTGGTCGGCTGTGGCGACGGTAGTGACAGCCAGCAGCAGGGCGGTCAACAGTGCGCTCATGAATCGCGTCTTGCGAAGTACGGGCGACATTGCCCGCTCGGACAGGTTGGTAAACATCGTGAACCCCTTTTTATCCTTGGTGGACTGGTCCCCATAAAGCACCGCAGGGTGCATGCAGGGCGATCATGCGGTGGGCTGCCCATAACGAATCGTGCCCGCGCGCGATGATCTGGGCACGAATCTATACCAAGAGTGTGAGGTCCGTCAAGGTTTGCGAATTTGGTTGCAAGGCAACTCGCGACCTGTGAGTCGCGAGTTGCGGGTCAGCACAATTCGGCGTCAGAACGGTGCGCTGCCCGGGGTCCTGGGGTAGGGGATCACGTCGCGGATGTTGCCCAGGCCGGTGATGTAGTTGAGCAGGCGTTCGAAGCCCAGACCGAAGCCGGCGTGGGGCACGGTGCCGTAGCGCCTGAGATCCACGTACCAGCTGTAGGTCTCGGCATCCAGGCCGTGGTGGGCCATGCGCTGCTTCAATACGTCCAGGCGTTCTTCACGCTGCGAACCGCCAATGATCTCGCCGATGCCGGGTGCGAGCACGTCCATGGCGGCGACCGTCTTGCCGTCGTCATTCAGGCGCATGTAGAAGGCCTTGATCTCGTCGGGATAGTTCTTGACCACCACCGGTGCCTTGCAGTGCTGCTCGGTGAGATACCGCTCGTGCTCGGTCTGCAGGTCCACGCCCCACTCGGGCCTGTATTCGAACTTCTTGCCCGAATTCTTCAGGATCTCGATGGCCTCGGCGTAGTCCATCTGCACGAAATCGCTGTCGACCAGCTTTTCCAGTCGGCTGATCGCTTCCGGTTCGATACGCTCGGCAAAAAAGGCCAGGTCGTCGCCGCAGCGCTCGAGCACACGGGCAAACACGAACTTGAGGAAGTCCTCGGACAGCTTGGCCAGGTCTTCCAGGTCGGCGAAGGCGACTTCCGGCTCGATCATCCAGAACTCGGCCAGGTGGCGTGCGGTATTGGAGTTCTCGGCGCGGAAGGTCGGCCCGAAGGTATAGACCTTGCTCAAGGCCAGGCAATAGGCCTCGACGTTGAGCTGCCCGGACACGGTCAGGAATGTCTCGCGGCCGAAGAAGTCCTCGTGAAAATCCACCTTGCCCTCGTCGGTGCGCGGCAGATTGGCCAGGTCGAGGGTGGAGACGCGAAACATCTGGCCGGCGCCCTCGGCATCGGAGGCAGTGATGATGGGCGTGTTGACCCAGTAGTAGCCGTGCTCGTCGAAAAACTCGTGGATGGCGCGGGCGGCGGCATGGCGCACGCGGGTGACGGCACCGAAGGTGTTGGTGCGCGGTCGCAGGTGCGCCACGGTGCGCAGGAACTCGAAGCTGTGCTGCTTGGGCTGCACGGGGTAGGTGTCGGGGTCCTCGACGAAGCCCAGGACCTCGATTTCACCGGCCTGGATTTCCACGCTCTGGCCGCGCCCCTTGGACTCGACCACGGTGCCGCGGCAGGTCAGCGAGCAGCCCGAGGTCAGCTTCTGGATCTCGTCGGCGTAATTCGGCAGGTCCTTGTCGGCGACCAGTTGCAGGTTGCCGAAGCAGGAACCATCGTTGAGATGGATGAATGAAAATCCGGCCTTCGAGTCACGCCGGGTGCGAACCCAGCCCTGGACCTTGACCTCCGAGCCGACGGCGATCTCGCCGCCGAGCACCTGTTGGATGCTGGCAGTTTGCATGGTTAGTTGAGAATCCTTTTCATTGAAACGTGACGGGCAAGCCGCAATAATACTGGACATGGCAACGGCAACCCAAGAAAACCTCACCGAAAAGGGCGTCAGCCTGACACCGGCTGCTGCCGAGCGCGTGCGCGAGTTCATGGCCCGCGAGGGCGGCATTGGCCTGAGGCTGTCGGTCAAGCGCACTGGCTGTTCCGGCTGGGCCTACGATGTCGGCCTGGCTCACGAGACCGGCCCCGACGACCACGTCTTCGAAGATCAGGGCATCCAGGTCATCGTCGACGACAAGGCAATGGCGATGGTCGCCGGCACCCGCATCGACTTCGTCCACCAGGGCCTGGTGCGCGAGTTCCGCTTCACCAATCCGAATGTCACGGGGGAGTGCGGCTGCGGGGAAAGCTTTACCGTAGGAGCCTGATTCCAGCGCGCCCCCCGTAGGTCGGGGTCACATCCCCGACGGACGACCTAGCAGGCTTGTTCACACATGAGCTACGCGTGTTCAGGTCCGAAATGTCGCCCGTCGGGGATGTGACCCCGACCTACGGTTGACTCTCACCACTCCCAAGTTTGGTCATAACGGCATTTAAGGTGTAAAATGGTGGGATTTACCCACCGGAGCCCGCCCCATGCGACTGATCGACGAAGCCCTTACTTTTGACGATGTTTCGCTGGTGCCGGATTACTCCGAGGTGCTGCCGAACGACGTCGACCTGTCGACACGCATCACGCGTGACCTGAAGCTCAACATTCCCCTGGCCTCTGCCGCCATGGATACCGTCACCGAGGCGCGCCTGGCCATCGCCATGGCCCAGGCCGGTGGCGTCGGCGTCATCCACAAGAACATGACCATCGAGCAGCAGGCTCAGCAGGTACGCATCGTCAAGAAGTACGAGGCCGGCGTGATCAAGGATCCGATTACCGTCGATCCGCACACCAGCATTCGCGAAGTGTTCGACCTGACCCGGCGTCACAACATTTCCGGTGTGCCGGTGGTGGACGGCGGCGAACTGGTGGGCATCGTCACAAGCCGCGACATGCGTTTCGAACGTCATCTCGACGATCCGGTACGCAACATCATGACGCGCAAGGACAAGCTGGTGACGGTGCAGGAGGGCGCCAGCCAGGACGAGGTGCTGGCCCTGCTGCACAAACACCGGATCGAAAAAGTGCTGGTGGTCAACGGCAACTTCGAGCTGAAGGGGCTGATCACGGTCAAGGACATCCAGAAGTCACGTGATTTCCCGAACGCTGCCAAGGACAACTCCGAACAGCTGCTCAGTGCCGCGGCTGTCGGCGTCGGTGGCGACACCGAGGATCGCATCGACGCGCTGGTCGCGGCGGGCATCGACATCGTCGTTGTCGATACCGCGCATGGACACTCGAAAGGCGTGCTCGATCGCATCCGCTGGGTCAAGCAGCACTATCCGGACGTCCAGGTGGTCGGCGGCAATGTCTCGACCTCCGATGCTGCGCGTGACCTGGCCGAAGCCGGTGCCGACGGCATCAAGATCGGGCAGGGGCCGGGATCGATCTGCACGACCCGCGTCGTGGCCGGTATCGGGGTGCCGCAGGTCAGTGCCGTGGCAGCCGCGGCCGATGCCGTGCGCAAGTCCGACATCCCCCTGATCGCCGACGGTGGCATCCGCTTCTCCGGCGACGTGGCCAAGGCACTTGCGGCCGGGGCCTCCAGCGTGATGATCGGCAGCCTGCTGGCCGGCACCGAGGAAGCGCCCGGCGAGGTCGAGCTCTACCAGGGCCGGTCCTACAAGAGCTACCGCGGCATGGGTTCGCTCGGTGCGATGGAGCAGGGCTCCAAGGATCGCTACTTCCAGGCCGAAACCGCGGCCGACAAGCTCGTGCCCGAGGGCATCGAGGGGCGCGTGCCCTACAAGGGTCCGATCGGCGGCGTCGTCCACCAGCTCATGGGCGGCCTGCGGGCCTCCATGGGATATGTCGGCTGCGCCACCGTTGACGAGATGCGCACCCGCCCGCGCTTCGTGCGCATCTCCCCGGCCGGCGTGCGCGAATCGCACGCCCACGACGTGGCGATTACCAAGGAAGCGCCCAACTATAAACTGGGGTAGGTCCGGTTTGGTAGGTCGGGGTCACATCCCCGACGGACAAGGATTCTATAGCCATTGTCCGTCGGCCACGTAGGGCCGACCGACCTACGAGCGACTTAGTGTGAAGTGTTCAGTGTGAAGTGTGAAGGGGCTGGAGTTGTTGATATGGACAAAGTTTCCATCCTCGAAGAAGAGGTGAAAAAGCTCTCGGAGTCGGAACTTGCCGAGTTTCGCAAGTGGTACCTCAAGTACGATGAGCGTTGCTGGGATCAGCAGCTGGCGGCAGATTTGGACGCTGGTCGACTGGATGACATGGCAGCCGAGGCGCTGGCAGAGTACAAGCTGGGTAAAACTCGGGAGCTGTGAAGCACCTTGCTTCATAGGGATTCTGGCGATGCCTGGAATCTTTGCCCGTGGCGGTCCGGGAAACGGCCGAAAGGAACTTCCAGCTACTGAAAGCGGACACGCGGCATCCATCGCTGCACTTCAAGAAGATTGGTAAGTATTACTCGGTACGTATCGGGCTGTCTTACCGAGCCTTGGGCGTGAGCGTTCCGGAGGGTGTTCTCTGGTTCTGGATCGGCTCGCACGCTGACTACGATGCCTTGATAAAGCGTCGTTGACACATAGCTACTTCGATTTTTGTAATTAACCCCATACCGAGCCATTGACATGAGCCGAGTCCCGAACCACGACATCCACGCCCACAAGATCCTCATCCTCGACTTCGGTTCCCAGTACACCCAGTTGATTGCACGCCGGGTGCGCGAGATCGGGGTCTACTCCGAAATCCTGCCTTTCGACGTCGGCGACGAGGTCATTCGCGAATTCGGCGCCAGTGGCATTGTGCTTTCGGGTGGGCCCGAGTCGGTCGCTTTCGAGGACAGTCCACGCATCCCCGCCGCGGTGTTCGATATGGGGGTGCCGCTGCTGGGTATCTGCTACGGCATGCAGGCCATGGCCACACATTTCGGCGGCGAGGTCAGTCCGTCCGATGAAAAGGAATTCGGCTATGCCGAGGTCGCGCTGGACACGCCCGGCAAGTTGCTCGACGGCATCGAGGACCGGGTCGATTCGGGTGGCCAGGCGCTGCTCGATGTGTGGATGAGCCACGGCGACAAGGTCACCACGCTGCCCGACGGCTTCCAGGCCATCTGCACGACACCTTCGGCCCCGATCGCCGGCATGGGCGATGACGAGCGTCGCTATTACGGCCTGCAGTTCCACCCCGAGGTGACCCATACGGCCCAGGGCAGGCGCATCCTCGAGCGTTTCGTGCTCGATATCTGCGGCTGCGAGAATGGCTGGACCACCGCGGCCATCATCGACGACCAGGTGGCGCGGGTGCGCGAACAGGTCGGCGACGATACCGTACTGCTGGGGCTGTCCGGCGGCGTCGATTCATCCGTGGTTGCGGCCCTTCTGCACGAAGCCATTGGCGATCAGTTGCTGTGCATTTTTGTCGATACCGGCCTGCTGCGTTACCAGGAAGGCGACCAGGTCATGGCCACCTTTGCCGAGCACCTCGGTGTGCGCGTCGAGCGGGTCAACGCACGCGATCAGTTCATGAATGCCCTGGCCGGCGTGTCCGATCCGGAAGAAAAACGCAAGATCATCGGCCGCGAGTTCATTCGCGTGTTCGAGGCTGCCGCCAAGAGCCACCAGGAAGCCAAATGGCTGGCCCAGGGCACGATCTACCCCGACGTGATCGAGTCGGCCGGTGCGGCCACCGGCAAGGCCAAGGTGATCAAGTCGCACCACAATGTCGGCGGCCTGCCCGAGGACATGAACCTGAAGCTGGTCGAGCCTTTGAAGGAACTGTTCAAGGACGAGGTTCGCAAGATCGGCATCGAGCTGGGCCTGCCGCGCGAGCTGGTCATGCGCCATCCTTTCCCGGGGCCGGGGCTGGGTGTGCGTATCCTCGGTGAGGTGAAGCCGGAGTATGTCGAGCCATTGCAGAAAGCCGACCACATCTTCATCTCCGAGTTGAGAAAAGCCGACCTCTACGACAAGGTCAGCCAGGCTTTCGCCGTGTTCCTGCCGGTCAAATCGGTGGGCGTGGTCGGCGATGCCCGGCGCTATGAATATGTCATCGCGCTTCGAGCTGTCGAAACGATCGACTTCATGACTGCGCGCTGGGCCTACCTCGACCATGATTTCCTGGATCACGTCTCGCGCCGCATCATCAATGAATGTGTTGGCGTGTCGCG
>SKSJ01000188.1 GCA_007123055.1 Wenzhouxiangella sp.
CCCATTCACCCATTCACCCATTCACCTTTCGCCTTTTGCCTACAATACCCACATGAACCAATCATTCGACGACGAGCGTCGCTGGCTGCAGAAGGCTCTCACCCGCGACATTCCGTTGGGCGGCGCGATGGACTTGACCGTTGCCCGGCTCGGCGAGGACGGAATCGTGCTCGAACTGCCGCTGGCGGCCAACGTCAACGACAAGGGCACGGCTTTCGGCGGTGCACTGGCCAGCGCGATGATCCTGGCCGGCTGGTCCCTGCCGCGATTGCTGATACGACGGGCCGGGCTCAGGGCCGAGCTGGTGATCGGCCGCTGCGAGATCCGTTTCACCCGGCCGGTCGCCGGTCCCTTCCAGGCCTTCTGCCCCTGGCCCGATGCGGCCGATTGCGAGCGTTTCGTTCGTCGCCTGGGCAGAACCGGGCGGGCCAGCCTGGTGCTCGCACCGGAGATCCGGGTCGGCAAAGAGGTGGCAGCCAGTCTGTCGGCGAAGTATGCTGCACTCGGATCAACCGGAAGCCCGTCATGAGAGTCGCCGCACTTGTCACCCTTTCCAGCTTGCTGTTGCTCACAGGTTGCGGCATGGGCCAGTTGCAGGACGACCGCCAGGAAGCCATGGACCGCTGGGAAGCGCTGGTACGCTGGAACGAGTTCGATGCGCTGGTCGACATGATTCACCCGGAGTGGCTGGCCGACAACCCGGTCCATCCGGTCGATGTCGACCGCCTGCACCAATTCCGGGTCACGGAATACCGTGTACGCCAGGTTTTGGTCGACCCCGATGGCATGGGCTTTGAACGCTCGGTGCGCATTCGCATGTACCACGTACACAGTGCACGCGAACGCGTCGTCGATTACCGCGAGGTCTGGCGCTTCGACGAGGAACTCGATCGCTGGCTGCTGCACTCGGGGCTGCCGGATCCGAGGCGTTCATAAGGATCAATCCAGGGGGGCAGACTAGCGGAGGGCCAACAACATGCGAACCATCGCGATCGTCAATGCCAAGGGCGGCTGCGGCAAGACCACCATCGCCACCTCATTGGCCGCGGCACTGGCCTGGGAGGGCTATTCAGTCGCCCTGGGCGATACGGATCCACAGCAGTCGGCCAGCGACTGGCTGGCACAGCGCCCGGAAGAGTATCCGCCGATCGTCGGCGTGACTGCCGAGGACGGCCCGATGCGGGCTCCCCCCGACACCGACATTTTCGTCATCGATACCCAGGCCGGCATTCACGGCCACGACCTGGGCAACGTCGTACGGCGCTCGCAGACTTTGCTGGTGCCGGTTCTGCCATCGCCGGTGGACATGCGCGCCGCCTGGCGCTTCCTCAACCACCTACTCGAACTCAAGCCCATCCAGACCCGGCAGGCCAAGGTCGGGCTGATTGCCAACCGGGTTCGCTCCCACACCATCATTTACCGGGAGCTGACCGGTTTCCTGGACGACTTTCGCGTACCGGTGGTCGGCCAGCTGCGCGACTCGATGAACTACGTACGCTCCTTCGAGCGCGGGCTGACCGTTTCCGATCTGCCGCCCTACCTCGCCTGGCAGGACTGGGAGCAATGGGAAGAAGTACTCGACTGGATCAGGAGCCGGCGGTCGATGGGAAAGGGCTGACGGATCTGCTCAGCGGGTTCTGGCGCTCGTGGGCAGATCCGGCAAGCGACTGACGAACTGTCAATCGACCGGGACGTTGTCGATCAGACGTGCCCTGCCCAGCCAGGCCGCTGCAAACAGCCTGGAGGGGCGGCCCGCCCGGATCGGACCGAGTGTCTCGGCCGAGCACCATTCAAGGTAGTCCGGACGAAATCCGGCCGCCTCGAGCCTGGAAAGCGAGGCGCGTCGCAAGGCCTTGAAATCGGTATTCTCGCGCAGGGCCCTGGCCATCTCGGTGAGCACACGATAAAGCACCGGGGCCGATGACCGCTCGTCTTTGTCCAGGTAGGCATTGCGAGAACTCAGCGCCAGGCCACTGCTCTCGCGCACCGTGGGCAACCCGGCAATGCGAATGTCCAGCGATAAGTCTTCGACCATGCGCCGAATGATCACCAGCTGCTGATAGTCCTTCTCGCCGAACACCGCGACATCCGGCCGCACCTGGTTGAACAGGCGCAGCACCACGCTGGCCACCCCGTCGAAATGACCGGGCCTGGAGGCGCCACACAAGCGGTCGGAGAGGCTGTCGGGCACCTGTACCATGAACGGCGGATCCAGCGGATACATCCGTTCCACCGAGGGTAGCCAGACCAGGTCACAGCCGGCGGACTCAAGACTGGCAAGATCGGCCTCGCGGGTGCGCGGGTAGGACTCGTAGTCCTCTCCCGGCCCGAACTGGGTGGGATTGACGAAGATGCTGGCCACTGTCCGCATTGCCTTGCGTTTCGCCTCCCCGAGCAGGGCGAGGTGCCCATCGTGCAGGTTGCCCATGGTGGGCACGATAGCGACGGATTCCCCGGCCCGGCGCCAGTCATCAACGGTGGCGCGCAACAGCTCCAGTGTGTCGGTGCTGATCATTCTCAGGAGTAACTGTACTGACCGTCGGGGAAACTGCGTTCACGGACCGCCTCGACAAAGGCGGCCAGCGCCTCCGGAATGCTGCCGGCCCCGTCCATGAAGTTGCGCACGAAACGCGGGCGACGGCCGGGGCTGATGCCCAGCACGTCGTAAAGCACCAAGACCTGTCCGTCGACATCGACGCCCGCGCCAATCCCGATGACCGGAATGCGGAGATTCTCGGCAATGCTTTGCGCCAGCCCGGACGGCACGCACTCCATGACCAGCATGCCGGCGCCGGCCGCTTCCAGTGCCCGCGCATCTTCCTGCAATGCTCGGGCCAGTGCCTCGTCCCGGCCCTGGACGCGGTAGCCGCCAAGCCGATGCACGTGCTGCGGGGTCAGGCCCAGGTGGCCGCATACCGGCACACCCTGTGCGACCAGGTCGGCCACCAGTGGCACCACGGCCGCTCCGCCTTCCAGCTTGACCATGCCGGCACCGGCGCGCATGACCGCTGCCGCAGCCTGCATGGCACTGGAGCGGTCGTGGTAGCTCATGAACGGCAGATCGGCGATCAATAGCGGGTGCGTCAATCCTCTCCGAACCGCCTCGACGTGGTACACCATGTGCTCGACGGTCACCGGCAGGGTCGAATCACGCCCCTGGATCACGTTACCGAGTGAATCACCGACCAGCACGCAATCAACGTCTGCCTCGTCGACCAGGCGGGCAAAACTGGCGTCGTAGGCCGTCAGCATCGTAATCGGCTGTCCGGCCGCCTTCATGGCCGCGACGGCGGGAACGGTGCGAATGGCGCGATCCTGGCTCATGCTGCTGACTCCACAGGCTGTCAATCGGTTTGGAAATCGAGCGGCGCAGCCGCCCGGAGAGCGCGAACCTCCCTATCGTCCAGCGCGGCGAGCAGTTCGTCAACCCGGCCCGCCCCCGGCACGACCATCTGCGGCGCCACCGCATTCAGGGGCACCAGCACGAAGGCGCGCTCGGCCAGGTGCGGATGCGGCACGACCAGGTCTTCCTCGTCGAGGACAGTCTCACCATGGACGAGCAGGTCGAGGTCGATGACGCGTGGCCCCCAACGGCGACCATCACGGCGACGACCGAGCCGGCGCTCGACATCCAGCAACAGGGCCAGCAGTCGGTGCGCATCAAGCGAAGTATCGAGCCCGGCCACGGCATTGAGGAAGTCGGGCTGATTGGTCACGCCCCACGCCGGGGTCCACCAGGCTGGGGAAACGCAGGTGACGCGGACTTCCGGGGCACGGTCGAGAAGATCGAGTGCGGCGGACAATGCCGCCGGCGGATCCCCCTGGTTGGCGCCGAGCCCGACCCAGCTGCGGGTCAATTGACCACCTTTCGCTTGCGCGGGCGCCGCCGCTTGCCCCTGCCGTCGGGCGAGACCATCTTGTGACGCTCGTCGGGATCGACTTCCTGGATGGTCGTCCAAAAGTCGGCCAGTTCCTGCAGATCGGGATTTTCAAGAGCGCGAAGCAGCAGAAAATCGTAGGCGGCACGAAACCGGCGTTCGGACATCAACTTCAGCGCGCGCTTGCCGCGACGCTTCCTGAAGCGCGGCTGCATGCACCAGATCTCCTTGGCAATGGTGGAGAAACGCCGATGAATGGCGACGCGCCGGGCCTGGGCAACAATGGCCTCTTCCCCGGCTGCCGCCAGGGCCTCGACAGGCGCCATGCCCTCGGCAACCAGGTCCTCGGCACGAGTTTCCACCTTGGCCCACAAAAAGGCGGCGAACAGGAAGCCGGGCGTGACCGGCTTGCCTTGGGCGATCCGGTCGTCGGTGTTCTTCATGGCCTGCTCGACCAGCACCGGCGGCTCGGATGGATCATCGAACAGCCCCGGGAACAGCGGCTCCCACAGGTTGTTTTTAACCAGCGCCTGGTAGGTGGGCCAGGCTCGGCCGCCGAGAAAGAGCTTGAGGATTTCGTCGAACAGCCGTGCCGGTGGAATATCGTGCAGCAACGGCGCCATGGTCACGACCGGCCCGGCGGTCTCCGGCTCGAGCTTCAGATCGAGCTTGACCATGAAGCGAACGGCCCGCAACAGCCGCACCGGGTCTTCCCGGTACCGGGTGACCGGGTCGCCGATCAGGCGCAGGTAGCGGTCGACGAGGTCCTGGTAACCCCCGACATGGTCGCGAATGGTGGCGGTTTCCGGGTCGTACATCAGCGCATTGATGGTGAAATCGCGCCGGCGAGCGTCCTCCTCTTCCGAACCCCAGACGTTGTCGCGCACCAACCGTCCTGCTTCCAGTTCTCGGTGCTCGTCCTCGCCGCCCTCGCCGGAGCCGCGAAACGTCGCCACCTCGATCACTTCACGGCCGAAGCGCACGTGTGCCAGGCGAAACCGGCGTCCGATCAGGCGGGCATTGCGAAAAACCTCGGCGACTTCCTCGGGCGTGGCACTGGTGGCGACGTCGAAGTCCTTGGGATCATGGCCAAGCACCAGGTCGCGGATGCTGCCACCAACGATATACGCCAGGTGGCCGGCCTGGTGCAGCCGTTCGATGACTTTGCGGGCGTTGGTGCTGATTTTCTCAGGACGAATACCGTGCTCGTCCTGATCGATGATGCGGGTTGGCGTACTCAATGGTCGTTATTCTTGGGTGTCAGGAAGGAAGCGAACGGGTGCCAGTTTTGCGGGGCGTGCTGTTATCATTGCCACATAGTTTAGCACTCTATCGGATAAGCAGCCCGTTTCCCCTGCGGCGCCGATCGACACCATCAGTTCAACACCCGGATGATGCCAGCATGACCTTTGTAGTGACGGAAAACTGTATCAAGTGCAAATACACCGACTGCGTGGAAGTCTGCCCCGTCGACTGCTTCCACGAAGGACCCAACTTCCTCGTCATCGATCCGGAAGAATGCATCGACTGCACGCTGTGCGAACCCGAGTGCCCGGTCGAGGCGATCTATCCAGAAGACGACATCCCGGCCGGCCAGGAACAGTTCCTCGAACTTAACGCCGAACTGTCGCGGGAATGGCCGGTCATCACCGAGATGAAGCCGGCCCCCGACGATGCCAAGGAATGGGAAGACGTGCCCGGCAAGCTCGAGCACCTGGAACGCTGAACAGGACCCGGGAAAGCCGGCGTCCTGCCCGGGTGCAGTTTCAACCTAGGCGGTCGCGCAACCGCGCCAGCACGAACTCGGCCCGCTCCATTTCGAGGATTTCGCCTTCGGCATCGAGCAGGATCACCTCGGCGGTTTCATCTCCACCTTCGCGCACCTTGATCCGGTAGGTGCCGCTGTAGTCATTGACCTCCCGGCTGCGCCAGAATGCCAGGCGCGACAATCCCGTCCGCTCGATCTCGATGGGATCGTGGCTGAACCGGAAATGATAACGCTGCTGCGAATCGTCCTGCTCCTCGACGCGCATGCCGTTGCGGTTGAGCGTGAAGCCCAGGCGACGCCAGACGCTATCGGGCTCGTCCTGCACCTCCAGAAACAGCCCGGTGGCTCCGAAGCGAATATGCGAACGTGATTGCTCGGCTTCGGCGCTGGGCTGGACCCGGGGCGGCCTGTCGGTACCCTGGGCGGCCAGCTCGGGCAGGAAGTAACCGGGCACCTCGAAAGTCGAGCGCGCCTGGGGCTGGCTCAGTCCCGACGGCGCCTCGATCGGATCGAGTTCCTCGCTGTCGGTGTAAATGGGCTGGCGATCGCGACCGGCACAGCCGGCGAGCATGGCGAACACGGCGGCGAGCAACAAACTCGTTGAAATCAGATTGAAAATTCGAATCATACCCCTTGGGTCCGATGACTGTGGAAATCAGGGTCACACCCCGGTGACAGGGTCCAGTTTGCAACTTGGACCACACGCAAGCGGCTCAGTTTAGGCAACATCTCTCGTTCCGTCCAGCCGCAACCAATGCGCGGCGACCAGGCGGGAACCGACAATGCTTCGTGAATCGACGTTGCCGTCACTTGCGGCCTGCAGGATGCGCAAGTATTCTTGACAGTGTAACGCAGCTCACCAGCTGATCGAGAAAAAATACGTCACAACCCACTGATTAAACGAATATTTTACAATTAATGAGCCAATCCGCCCTGCAACTCGCATCACCCTCCCTGCCCGCCACCATCCACGGCGAGGTCTCTCTGGAACAATTCGCCGGCAAGCCGCTGGTCCTGTATTTCTACCCGCGCGACAATACGCCTGGATGCACGAAACAGGGCCAGGGCTTCCGTGATCTCTACGAGCGGTTCCGCGAATACGATTGCGAGATCGTGGGTGTCTCGCGCGACAAGCTTGCCACGCACGAAAAATTCGCCGCCAAACACGATTTTCCATTCCCGCTCATTGCCGATCCCGACGAGACCCTGTGCCGCCAGTTCGACGTCATCAAGGAGAAGAACATGTATGGCAAGAAGGTCATGGGCATCGAGCGCAGCACCTTCCTGTTCGACGCCGACGGCAAGCTGGTGCGCGAGTGGCGCAAGGTGCGCGTGCCCGGCCACGTCGAGGAAGTGCTCGAGGCCGTGAGCCAACTGTCCTGACCCCGCCCCCGAGGAGTGACCGACACCATGGCCGAACGACCGCGGCTGTACCTGCTTGACACCAACGTGCTGATGCACGACCCGACCGCCCTGTTCCGATTTGCCGAGCATGACGTCTACCTGCCGATGATCGTGCTCGAGGAGCTGGATCGCTCCAAGAAGGGCGTGTCGGAAGTCGCGCGCAATGTTCGCCAGGTCAGTCGCTTCATTGGCCAGATGATGGCACCCGGCGACAAGCTCGAAGACGGCCTGACGCTGACAGAACCCGAGGGTCTCAATCTCAAGGCCGGCACCGGCCGACTGTATTTCCAGACCGAGCATTTCGACAACGGCTCCGAACTGGTCGGCGACCGGTCGCTGGCCGACAACGAGATCCTGCTGGCCGCCCTCAGCCTGACTCGCAAGCATCCCGACACGCAGATCATCCTGGTGTCGAAGGACATCAACCTGCGCATCAAGGCGGCCATCCACGGCATTACCGCCGAGGATTACTACAACGACCGCGCGCTCGATGATCTCAGCCTGCTCTACTCCGGCATCACCGAGCTCGATGCCGACTTCTGGGATAACCACGAGACTCGCGACTCATGGACCGAGGAAGGGCGTACGTTCTACCGGCTGTGCCGCCGCGACGACGATGACTGGCATCCCAACCAGTGCCTGCGACTGGCGGGAAACAATGGTCTGGAAGCCATGGTGCGAGAAGTCAGCGTCGACCAGATCGTGATCGAGGTCGCACGCGACTTCCGGCGCGAGCAGCACGGCGTCTGGGGCATCCAGGCCCGCAATCCCGAGCAGAACTTCGCCCTCAACCTGCTGATGGACCCCGAAGTCGATTTCGTCACCCTGCTGGGCACGGCCGGTACCGGCAAGACCCTGCTGGCACTGGCCGCTGGGCTGGCACAGACGCTCGACAACAAGATTTACCGCGAGATCATCATGACCCGCGCGACCGTATCGGTGGGCGAGGAAATCGGCTACCTGCCCGGCACCGAGGAAGAGAAGATGACCCCTTGGATGGGGGCCCTGACCGACAACCTCGAAGTACTCACCGAGCCCGAGGATGGTGGGCACGGTGGCGAGTGGGGCCGTGCGGTCACCAACGAGTTGATGGCGTCGCGCATCAAGATCCGCTCGCTGAACTTCATGCGCGGGCGCACCTTCCTCAACCGCTACCTGATCATCGACGAGGCGCAGAACATCACGCCCAAGCAGATGAAAACGCTCATCACCCGGGCCGGGCCGGGCACCAAGATCATCTGCCTGGGCAACGTCGAGCAGATCGACACCCCTTACCTCACTGAAACTACTTCGGGCCTGACGTTTGCCGTCGACCGCTTCCAGGACTGGCAGCACGCCGGTCATGTCACGCTCCGGCGCGGCGAACGCTCGCGGCTGGCCGATTTTGCATCCGAGGCGCTCTAGCCCGGATAATTCATGAATTATCCGGGCTAGTGGGCCATGCGGCTGATTAGGCCCTCCCCCGGCAGCCGGGGTATCGGCTGATGCACCTGTCGGAATCGGGTACCCTGACGAATTGAGGAGAAGGATCGACGATCAAGGGGAGTCAAGGGATGTCCCGGGACGGCCACAACAACGACGAGGACCTGACGCGGCCGGCCACGGTGCTGGAGGACTGGGACAACCTGCCCGAAGCGACCTCCGATTGGCAGCCCGGCCAGCGGCTGGGTCCGTTCGTGCTCAAGCGCAAACTGGGTGCCGGGGGCATGGGCATGGTGTGGCTGGCCGAGCAGATCTCTCCGCTGCGCCGCGAGGTGGCGCTGAAAGTGATGCTGCCGGAGCGTCGCTCACGACTGGCGGAGGCACACTTCGAGGTCGAACGCCAGGCCATGGCGCAGCTCTCCCACCGGGCCATCGCCCAGATCCACGAGGCCGGCGAACTGCCCGACGGCGGGCTGTTCTTCGCCATGGAGTACGTCCCCGGCCTGCCGCTCGACCGCCATCTTGAAAAGCATCCGCTCTCGCTCAGGGAACTGGTGGCGATGATGGTGGAGATCTGCGGCGGAATACAGCATGCCCACCAGCACGGGCTGATCCACCGCGACATCAAGCCCGCCAACATTCTCGTCGGACAACTGGATCATCAGCCACAACCCAGGATCATCGACTTCGGCATTGCCGTCGAAAGCGCCGAAGACGATCAGGCGGCCGGGCAGGGTCATTACTACGCCGGCACCGTCGCCTACATGGCGCCGGAGCAACGCGACAGGAATGGCGGCCGCATCGACGTCAGAGCCGACGTCTACGCCCTGGGTGCCGTGCTGGCCAAGTGCCTGCTCATCCATGCCGGCGTCAAGTGGGGCCAGGACCGCCAGTTTCAGAGTGTCACGGCATACGCCGCGCTGTGCCAGCATTCCGGCACACTTGGCACACCGGATCGTTCACTGCCGGACTGGTCGACCCGGCTTGGTGCCCTGCCGGCCGACCTGCGCGCCATCGCCATGCGTGCCATGGCGCCCAGGCGCGATGATCGCTACCAGTCGGCTACCGCCATGGCCGAGGACCTGCAGCGCTGGCTGAACTCGGAACCGGTGCAAGCCATGGGCGAGAGCCGGCGCTACCGGTTGCGCTGCTTTCTTCGCCGCAACGCCCTGGCCAGTGCCGCTGCAGCCGTGGTCAGCCTGGCCCTGATCGGCGGCACGATCACGGCGCTATATGGATTGACCGAGGCACGCGAAGGCCGCAGTCAGGCCGAAAGCGCACTGACGCTTGCCGAACAGCGGCGCATGGAAGCCGAAGATCTCATCCAGTTCATGCTGGGCGATTTCGCCGAACAGTTGCGCCCCATCGGCCGCCTGGACCTGCTCGATTCCATCGGCGGCGAGGCCCTGCGCTATCTCACTGCACAGGGCGCCGTTGATGATCCCCGCAGCGCCTTGAGCCGCGCCCGTGCGCTGCGCACACTGGGCGAAGTGCAAAACCGCCGCCAGCAGTTCGATGAGGCCGCCGACACGCTGACCCGGGCCGCCGAACTGCTGAAGCCGTGGCACGATAACGCACACGCGGACCTGGACGAACTGCACTTCGAAGCCGGCCAGATCGCCTTCTGGCGCGGCGCCGTCACTTACCGACAGCGCGACTGGGAGAGCACCGAAACCCATTGGCTGGACTACATGCATCATGCCCGGTTGTTTGCCGAGCTGACCGATGACGAGCGGCATGGGCAGACGGAAAAAGCTTACGCCTACAACAACCTGGGAACGCTGGCCGAGGCGCGCAACCGACTGGAAGAAGCGCACGGCTACTTCCAACAAACGGTTGGCATACTCCGCGAGCTGACCGACGAAAACGACGTGGACAGTTTGATCTACCTGGCCAATGCACTGTCGTGGTCGGCCCGGGTCGAATCAGCGCTGGGTCTCGCCGTCGAGGCCTGGCAGAGCAACGTCGAGGCGCTGGAACTGTTGGCGGCCGCCCGTGAAATTGCGCCCGAGCATGCCCGGCGCCGAGGCTTGGAAATCAATTTTCGATTCATCCTCGCCCGCGATGCGCGCCACCTGGAGCTGGACGAGCATGCGATCACGCACCTGCGCACAGCCTTGGCACTGGCCGAAGACGATGTGGCCAATGAACCCGGCCAACCCAGGCGCCAGGCCAACCTGGCCCGTATCGCCTTTATGCTGGCCACCATGAAAGACGTCGGCAGCCAAGAGGCGGCTGCGCTGATCGAACGGGGCGAACGCGCACTGGACACCGCCCTGGAACTGGGCCTGGATCCGCAGCAGGCCGTCGAGCTGCCGGCACGGCGAACGTTGGCCCGGATGCAACTGGAGCCCAGGGGTGAAACAACGAAGGAAGTTGATGGAATCGACGAGTTGCTGCAAACCCTGAAGCGCCGAGATGACTTCGACTCACACTTTTTCAATCTGGTCGAACTGGCAGTGGAATTGATTGTGGCGCGGAGTGCGGCCAACACTTCCATTCCCGTCGACCGGATCGACAAGCTACAGGCGCAGCTGGACGCGGTGCCCGACGAACAGCGCAAAAGCTTGCGCTACCAGATCGCACGTTTGCGGCTGGGTCGGCTGCAAGACCCCGATGCCCCGGAGCTGGTCGAACTGGAGCAGCGACTGCAGCACGTGCATGGCTGCGTGATGGATCACATCAACAAGACTGGCATTTAAACTACTGTTGGCTAACTTTCATCGCTTCCGGCAAGCGCCGGTCATCTTCAACCCCAACAACCAAAGAGGGAAATCAACCATGAGCAATACGCCTGTTAACGTCCGTATCACCAACGATCAACCTCCCTATACGGTCACCCTGAACCCGCCCGGGCCTTATCGCATCACCGAGCGCAACTCCACCGTCAGCCTGACGCTGGATCAGTCCAGCGCTCAGGCCGGCTTCAAGATGTTCGGCATCGGCTATCGCGAGCCCGATGCACAAGGTCAGCTCAGCGCCGTGGTCAGCACCAACCGCAACCAGAACGACACGCTGACCGTTACCGATGCCAAAACCGAGAACGGCAGATTCGAATTTGTGGTGCTTTATCAGGACCAAAGCGGCGGCACCACCGTCTATGGCCACGATCCGGTCATCGACAACGAAGACTGAACCGCCCGGCCCGGCACCCCGCCGGGCCGGTTTTCGTGCGGCCCAGCCCTGGGCCGTTCTTGACCCCCCCCGCGGTCCAATAGAATGTCGACCTCGAGGATGAGTAGAACTTGGCTCGAGGGGGCCGCTCCATCGTGGCACAACGAGAATCAATCCCTACGCCATAACCCGACCTTGCAACTGTCCAATCAGACATCAGGGAGTAATCATGTCGAAGTTTGCATTAACAGCACTTTTCACGATCTCGCTTTTATTTTCAGCTCAGGCTATTGGTAATGGCGACTCCGCCTGAGAACCCTCGATCGATGCCAACCCGAACATGATCATTCCGGTGTACGTCGACCGCTACTCCGAATTCAGCGATCACCCGGACGACCTCGGCCTGAATTTTTACAGCTACGAGGTGACGCTCGGGGCGTACAACGAATTCGACCGGATCTGCATCACGCACCGCAACGCGGTAATACTTTTTACTCTGCCCAACCGCAACGGGATCGAATTCAGCGACATTCGCTTCTATGAAAACGGTCTGCCCTCGACGCAGATCGTTCAGACCGAAGTACATGCCGACTACATTCGCGTGGTCAACAAGAACGACAACCCCGTTGACATCAAGTACGTCGTGGTCTTGCGCGACAAGCGCAATGGCGCGACGATCAGTTACGATCCGGAAGTCCTAAACGACGACCCCTGATCTACGTTGATCGCTCGATGCCGGATCGTCCATGACGCCCGGCGCCGGTTCGCCAGTCGCTGGGGGTCTGTCCATAATGATGGCGGAACTGCCGGGTGAAGTACTGCGGTGAGGAGAAGCCGCAGGACAGGGCAATCTCGGTGATGGTCCGGTCGGTATCGCGAAGCAGGGCGGCCGCCTTGTCCAGGCGGTAGCTCCGCAGACATTCGACCGGCGTCATCCCGAGCAGCGCTCTAGTCTTGCGCTGCAGGGTGCGCGCTTCGACATTGAGCGTGCGGCACAACTCTTCGATGCTCGAAGAGGCGTCGGCGTGGCAGCTCTCAAGCCATTGATCCAGCTGTCCCAGCAACTCCCGGTCGCGCCGCGACAGGGCCGGGGCACCGGCTCTTCCCTCCACTTCACCATCCAGACTCTCGACATCGGCATCCGGCGAACTTGCAATGTCCTGCAACAGTCGTTCACGCAGGCGGCGCCGATTGTCGATCATGCGCTTGAGCCGCAATTGCAGTTCGGCGCCGTCGAAGGGCTTAGCGAGGAAATCGTCGGCACTCAGTTCAAGCCCCTTGAGACGGGTTTCGGCGTCCTGACGGGCGGTGAGCAACAGCACCGGCATATGACTGGTCCGGATATCGGCTCGCAGTGCCTCGAGCATCTGCAGACCGTCCATGTCGGGCATCATGATGTCGCTGACGATCAGGTCGGGGTTGCCTGAACGGGCGGCCTCGAGACCTTCCCGGCCATTCCCGGCGGAGATCGTTCGCCATCGATCAGCCAGCATGTCGACCAGATACCGACAAAGATCGGGGTTGTCTTCCACCACGAGGACAGTTCCTTCCGGGCGGTCCGGCGAACGCCTCGCCGGTTCCCGCCCGGGACGCTCGAGCGGGGTCAGGGATTCCGTTTCCAGCAGCAGTCGATCCCGGTCGACCAGTTCCGCGACGGTCCCGGCATCCCGGGTGCGTGTCGCGGACAGGTACATCCGAAAGCGGCTGCCCCGGTTCTGGTCGCTTTCGAGCTCCAGCCGGCCGTTCATCGCCCCGATCGCCTCGCGAACCAGCGCCAGACCGATTCCCGCGCCCCGTGACGAGCCGCTTTCGCTGACCTGCCGGCGACGAAAGCGCTCGAAGATCAGCTCCTGCTCCTCGGGCGGTATGCCCGGTCCGTCATCGGCGACTTCGAGAACGACCCCGTCATCCTTGCCGGCCAGCGTAACAACCACCACGCTTCCCGTATACTTGATGGCGTTATTGAGCAGGTTGAGCAGGACCTTTTCGACGAACTCCTGGCGACAGGTCGTCGTCCAGCCGCTTTCCAGACTCGATCGCAACCCGATACCACGTTGCTCGGCCAGGGTCCGGAAGGCTTCGACCGTGTGATTGACCACGGGCGTCATGTGCCAGGGTTCGCCGAATGCCTTGCCCTTCTTCACCCGCATGCGTGACAGATCAAGCAACTGCTCGACCAGGCGCTGCAGGCGACGCAGGTAGCGTCGACCCTGGGTGATGGCCGCATCCTCGGTACCCGCTTGGCCGGCCAGCTTTACCAGGCTGGCCTCAACCAATGTCAGCGGCGTTCTGAATTCGTGGGAGACATTGGCAAACAGGGTGGTGCGGGCTTCCAGCGCCTCCTCCAGCTGCCGGGATTGTTGACTGATCGTTTGATTGCGTTCTGCCAGCTCGCGGGTGCGATCGGCGATCATCGCTTCCAGTATGCGACGCCGACGCAGAACCAGGGCGGCGACAACCGCCAGGGCCAGCGCGATGGCGAACACGTAAACGATCCATGCCAGCGGTTGCAGCCAGGGTGGGGAGCGAACGGTCAGGGCTGCCAGATCCCGCGGCTGTGACCAGACGCCGTCACTATTGGCCGCCCGGACCTGGAAACGGTAATCGCCCGGCGGTAGCGCCGGATAGCGCGCCTGCCGCTGGTTGCCGGCATCGACCCACTCGCTTTCCAGCCCATCCAGACGGTAGGCATAACGAATCTCGTCGGATGCGACGTAATGCAGACCCACATAGTCAAAGACCAGGTAGTTGTCGGCATGATCCAGCTGCAACGCCCGGGCGCGATTCGAAACGGCACCCGGTTCCAATTCTGTACCGTTGACACTCACCGACTGAAGGTGGATGGTCGGCGGCTCGGGATGATCGGCAATGTCTTCAGGTCGGAAGACATTGAACCCGTCAATGCCGCCGAAATAAAACTGCCCACTGGGGCCGATATCGGCCACGCGCCCATTGAACTCGTACTGGTGCAATCCATCCTGCTTTCCGTAGTGACGCATCTGGCCGCTGGCGGGATCGAAGCGTGTCAGCCCCCGATTGCTGCTCAACCACAACCGGCCTGACGGGTCGGGAAGGATGGCATAGATGGTGTCATCGACCAGCCCCGATTCCCGGGTCCACCACTCGAACACCGGTTCCCCGTCGTCAAGTGCTGACAGTTCAACCCTTGCCAGGCCGCCACCGCGCGTGCCGATCCACAATGTCCCCTGGGGCTGTTCGAGCAGGCTGAAGACAAAGTTGGCCGGTGACAACGTCTCTGGCCCGCCTGGCAGAAAGTGACGCGAGCGTCCCGACTCGGGATCGACCAGCAACAAGCCGCCGCGACCGCCAGCCACCAGGCGGCCTTCCCGAGTGGCAGCCAGGGCAAATATACCCTCGGGGGCCCGGCCTCCCTCCACCGGCAACGGCCGAAAAAGCCGGGTGGCTGCGGCCTGCGCGGTCTCCACGAACCAGATGCGACGGGCCTCCGATACGTAGAGCCGATCCCCGGATTGTGAAAATGCCATGGCTCTGAGATTGGAGCGGGGCCCGGGCGAGGCGAACGCCACTTCACGAACATCCGGCCCCGCGACATCCAACTGTGCAGCCCAATGCCGCCCCAGTGCCCACACCCGGCCGTCACGCGGGTTGCGCGCCAGCGCGGCGATTCGATCGGTGGGCGTTGCCGGCAGCTCCCCGCCAACCCGGATCCGGTCCTGAAGACCACAGTTGCCTTCAGCTCCGCGACGCCAAAGGCGCAGTCCCGACTGCGCACTGCCCGTCCAGACCCAGGTCTGGCCGTCCACCTGCTGCTCGGCCACACCCCGGATGATGTTGTCGGCGCCCGGCTCGAGATCGCGCACATTCTCGAACCGGTGCTTCTCGGGCACGTAGCGAGCCAGGCCGGCCAGGTTGGCCCCGATCCAGACCACGCCGAAATCATCGATATGCATCACGTAACCGGCCCGCCCGAATGTCAACGGGAGCGATTGAGGGTCGCGCGGATCGTTGTGCAGCAACTGGAGTCGATCAGCCGACTCGGCCTGAACGCCCACCCCGAAATGCCCGGCCACCCAGGTCAACCCGTCACCGCTTGTGCCCACTTGCAACCGCTGCAACCCGCGACTTTCAAGAGAGAGCGCATCGAACTCCGTCATGACACGCCACTGCGGCTTTCCGGATGTCCGCACCCGCACGATCTGCCCGGGCAAGGCCAGCCAGAAATCTCCTCTGTCATCGACCGCGATCGCATCGATCTCGTCACGGCTCAGTCCGTGGCTGGAGGGGTGGTCGACCGACAGCATCAGCCCTCTGTCGGGATCGAAACGGCGCAAGCCGTCGCCGCTCGCCCACAGCACAGAACCCTCCGGGGCAAGCGCCAGGGCATTCGGACCGGCCATGGCTCGCACGGTACTGTCCGGCAGGCGGAAGACCTTCCTGAATTTCTCCGCACCACAGGGCCTGAACCAGAGATGACGGCCGTCCGCTACCCAGACACCACCATTGCGGTCAGTCAGAATCGAGCCCCGAAACCGATCTTCCGCCCGGCCCTCCAGCACCGTGGGTTCAGGGTGCCCATGTCCCGATGCAATCACCCAGAGGCCGTCACGGGCCAGGAAAAGGATATCGCCACCGCAGTCCTCGACGATTCCCTGCTCGAGCACCTGCAGCCGACCGTCACCCGTTCCGCTCGCCGGAAAAAAACGCTGTAAGCGCCCACTATCGGGATCGTAACGGTTGATGCCGTTGTCGGTGCCGATCCACAGCCCAGCGTCACGGTCAGTAAAGAAAGCCCTCGCGGTGTTGTCACTGATGGAATCCGGTTCACCAGGCCGGTGGCGAAATGCCGAGAACCCGTAGCCGTCATAGCGGTCAGCCGCCCGCTCGGTGGCCATCCACAGGAAACCCCGGCTGTCTTGGGAAAGCGCAAATACGCTTGACTGGGACAGTCCATCCTCGACCGAGATACGGTCGAAGCGAATATCGGCGTGAGCCTGACCGGGCAACAACAGCGGCAGGCAAAGCGAGGTGAAGGCGAGCAATCGCTTCAACATCACCCTCCAGTCATGGCCAGGCATTCACCCTCCGCCTCTCGCTTGCACGCCCCCCTCATTCCCAAAGCGTTGTGAGCCAGGCCGAGTCGTTACCTTGTTTGATACCGCACTGGGGAGACATCGAAGCATCTTCTGTCAGGGTACTTCGACCGGTGCCCCAATTCAATCGAAGCTTGCCCGGCTGAACCGGTAGTGAAGCTGAGATACCGGATCGCCGCCGCGGCCATGACTGCGCTCGAATGCCTGGTTGCGATTCCCCAGGCATAGCACGGTGGTACACCGTGTCCCATAACGTTCACCGACGATGAACGGCGGCGAAAGAAAACGCTCGAGCGCGATACCTACACCCGTATCGGGCAAGTCGGCATCCGGTGCAGGCTCGCGATCGTGCATGAGGGCGAGCAAACGCTCGCTATCGACCGATACCGCACTGCTCGCCAGCCCGCCAAGGGCCGTGGCGATACGGCGACTCTTGGGCCAGGGCTCGTCGAGCAGTCCGTTGGACAGGGCGTGCACCCCCGGCTCGACAGCCCGCGATTCGGCATGGGTCGAACAGTACCAAAGGTGGTCACGGTCTCCGGCAAGCAGGTTGAACGCGCCGTATTCGTGGCGATGTCGATACACGCTGGCCACGTAGTCGGCCGGCGAGCGCTGACCCGTCAGAAACCCGACAGGCAGATCGCCGCGCGATCGTGTGCCGTTACCCGCGCGCGGATCGCGAAAATTGGTCACTGCCGCCCAACGCCCGTCTCTCGCCACCGCCAGCCAGGTCCCACCGGCCTTCTCGTC
>SKSJ01000162.1 GCA_007123055.1 Wenzhouxiangella sp.
CCCACATCCCAGGCCGCCAGGCGCGAATCTGCCGACAGGTAGGCCAGGCGCGACGCGATTTCCTCGCGCTGGTCGGGAAATTCAGCCGTGTAGAACTTCCAGGCTCCGAAGTCCTTCTCCTCACCACCGATACCCCAGCTCAATTCAACCGACTCGAAACCGGCATGACCGGTATACATGGCCCGGCGCACATCGCTGTCGGCACGCGAGTCGGGAAGATGTCCGTCACTGACCGCCAGCGACGCCGACAGCAAATGTCCGTGTTCCTGGTCACCGCCGCCGGCGTGGAAATGACCGCTGCGTGAGGAAAAGCTGCCGGCTCGGACGCCGGCACCGAACTCCGGTCCGTCCGGTCGGCGCGTGATGATGTTGATCAACCCCCCGGTGGCATTCCCGCCCCAGGCGATCCCGCCCGGGCCACGCACGATCTCGATGCGCTCGATATGTTCCGGCGCCACGGGCAGGTTGAGGTCATGATGGCCGGTCTGGGGATCCTTGAGCGGAATGCCGTTGAGCAATAGCAGAGTCTGCTCATAAGCGGTGCCGCGGATGCCGATGTCGGCCTGCACGCCGGAGGCGCCGCGCCGCCGGATATCCACACCCGCCACCGAGGCGAGCAATTCGGCCAGTGTGGCCGCTGGCGTGGCCTCTATCTCGGCACGACCGATCACCGTGACACTTTCCAGCGCGTCGGCCAGCGAGCTGCCCGTGGGGCTGGTGGTAACGACCACGCGGTCTGGCTCATGGTTATCGGAATTGCCGCCGGCCATTGCGGCCGGCGGCAGCACCGTCACGGTGACAAAGATCGTGATCAGTTTCAGGACTCGAGACATCCCGTGTCGCTCTCCAGGCTGTGGAAAGCGACGCAGTCTACCTTAAATCAGACACTAGGGTTTACAGGGATTGTCAAAAGCCAATGCTGCCGAAAGACTCAACTGTCAGGATGGGCTCCGCCGGGCTGGCTCTGGATATAACGCATCAGGTTCTGAGCCTCGAAGCGGTTGCGCTCCAACTCCTCAAGCGTGTAGCAACGCCGGCTGCCTCTCAGGCGCGTACCGGTGGTGTGCTGCTGGAAACAGACCATGGTGGGCTCGACGTCTCCGACCACGAGATCGACCATCTGCATGCGAAGCTCGTAGAGCTGGCGACGATCTTGCATCTCGATCTGCTCCAGCTCGGTCGCATCACCGACCAGGTCAACCAGGCGGGCGGAAATGTCGTCGAACTTTTCCCACTCTTCTTCTTCGAGTTCACGCGGCTCACCCTCCGTCAGGCTGGCACGCAGGATGGCATGCTCGTGCATGAATTCCTCGATCGGCATGGCAAAGGGGTCTTCCGTGCTGGCCACTCTCGGGCCGCTCACGGCACAAGCGGAAAGCAGAATGACGGCAAGTACAACAAAGACAGTATTCAGACGCATTGCGGGCTTTTTTCCTTCAATAGTAGTAGTAAGTTGTGGTGTGTCTGGCTTGAAGGCGGGCCTCCCGAGCCGGGTCGACCCGCCGGTTGAATCGGGACGAGATGCACGACGCATTTCATACGATCCGAATCGTACGTTGGAGCCCGCGCCCTTTCAAGAAGAACTTTCGAAAATGTGACCCACATATCCCTGATTTCCTGCCGGGTCGGATATTCGGCTTCAGTTGCTGATCAGCGGCGTGGGATCCTGGCCATCGGGATGCGCACCGTGCGGAATGTTCTGGATGTAGCGCATGATCTCCTGTGCCACGAAGCGGTCCCTTCGCAACTCGTCGAGGGTGTGACAACGGCGCGTTCCACGCAGGCGCGTGCCGGTCGTGTTCCTGCGAAAGCAGACCACAGTGGGTTCGACGTCCCCGACCACCACATCGACCATCTGCATGCGCAATTCGTAGAGCTGGCGCCGGTCGTGCATATCGATCTGCTCCAGTTCGGTGGCATCGCCGACCAGGTCAAGGAAACGGGCGGAGATGTCGTCGAACCTTTCCCATTCCTCGTCTTCGAGTTCACGCGGCTCGCCCTGCGTGAGGTTGGCGCGCAGGATGGCGTGCTCGTGCATGAACTCCTCGATGGGCATGGCGAAGGGATCTTCGGGGTTGGCGACGCGCGGGCCTTGCACGGCGCAACCGGCCAGCAGGATGATCGTCAGAAAAACGGCTATGGATTGAATACGCATGGCGCACCTCCTGATCATGGAACGGGCGCAAACGAACAGAGCGACCTTGTCCGGGCACCTCGCACTTGCCGGATCCGACGGCCAGCCCGGGCCCGAAATCCGGCTTGCTGCAGCGGAGTCGATCATCAGCTATACTCATGCACCCATGAATGGATAACCTTCGTACGATATGCATCGTACTTTAACGACCGTCGGCGTTGCAAGTGAAAATATCGTGCATCGACCCAGAATTGACTGACATGCGTAAACGACCATGAACAACCCCATCCCGACGAAGTCCGAACTGAAACTCCTGCAAGCGCTCTGGGCACTCGGCCCTTCCACTGTGCGGGAGCTGCACGATTCGACGGCCGCCGAATCCGGCGTCAGCTATACCACCACGCTCAAGCAGCTTCAGATCATGCACGAGAAGGGCCTGGTCAAGCGCGAGACCAGCGAGCGAGCACATCGCTACATAGCGCACCTCGATCGCGAGGAAACCCGCCGGAGCATGCTTGACGACTTCATGCACCGGGTCTACCAGGGCTCGGCGTCCGAACTGGTCATACAGGCACTCGGTTTGTCGCGACCAGCCAGTCCGGAAGAGCTGGAGGAAATCGAGCAGTTGATCGAGACCATGAAATCGAAATCGCAGCACCCGTCCGAAGGCTAATAACGCTGGAATCTCCGAGGTATACCCATGCTTGACTCCCAACTGGTACAAACACTCGGTCTGGTACTGATCCATTTCACATGGCAGGGCCTGTTGATCGGCCTGTTGTTCGCGGCCGGACGGTTCGCCCTGAGGGATACTTCCGCCGTCGCGCGCTACAACTGGGCGACGCTGTGCCTGGTCGTGCTGGCTCTGGCCCCTGTACTCACCTTCGCCTGGCTGGAGACCGGTCCGGGCAATCATGCGGTTCCGGCAGTAATGACGATGTCGGAAAGCGTCCGGACCGGCGTGGCGGTTTCGGCTGCGAACTCATCAGGATGGACGCTTTCGGCCTTTTTGCCGGTGGTCGTTGCCTTGTGGTTCTGCGGCGTTTCGGTCATGACGGTGCGGCTGGGCGCCGGCTGGTGGTACGTGCGCCAGTTGCGACGCCACGCCGACTACCGGATTCCGCGGGACATGCAGGCCCGGCTCGAGCAGATTGCCGCACAGCTGAACATGGCGCGTCAGGCCGGACTCGCCTTCTCCAGCCAGGTCGCCGGACCGATGCTTGTCGGCGTCTTCAGGCCACTGATTCTCATGCCGACCGGACTGGTCAACGGGCTGTCGCCGCGGCAGGTCGAAATGGTGCTGGCGCATGAGCTGGCCCATCTGCAGCGCGCCGATCACCTGGTCAACCTGTTCCAGAACATCGTCGAGACCCTGCTGTTCTACCATCCGGTCGTACGCTGGATTTCCGGCGAGATCCGGGCCGAAAGAGAACTGGCCAGCGACGAACAGGTTGCACGACTGACCGGCGACCGAATCACCTATGCCGAGACCCTGCTTAAACTTGAAAAGGCACGCGGCAACCGTCCGCAGTTCGCCATAGGCATGGCCGATCATCAGCTCCTGACCCGGGTCCGCCACCTCCTGGCGCCCAGGCCGCGGCAACCGGCTTCAGCCATTTCCGGAGTTGCCCTGCTGACCGTCGTGGTGGTCAGCGTAATGGCCGTTCTGGCCTCAACCGGTCTGAGAGCCTTGTCGGATGCCGACCCGATCGAGGATGACTCGCAGCGCACGATGGTCGAATCGACCGCCGACCCCGCCCCGGCCATTGAGAGCCGCGCGGACGAACTGCACGGGCACGCCGAAGCGCCACTCGAACTGCCTGTTGACGTCACGACTTCGATGACAATCAACACCGAGCCGGAACCGGTGCCAACCGCTACTATCGGTGAACCGGCCGACAGCGAGCCGGCAGAGGCCCCGGAGCCAATCGAGCCGCCCGAATCGATTGAATCGATCGAACCAGCCGAGCCCACCCAGCAGGCCACGAACGCCATTGCGACCCAGCCGTTCGACGTCGCTCCGACCAACGACGAGCCAGCGATGGATCCGCCACCGGCGACCATGGCAACTGCGGACGAAACACCGGATCCGAACCAGGCGGAGCCAGAGTCCGGGCCTTTGCCCGAACAACCGACGCCCGATTCACCGACTCGCGAACCGATGCAGCTGGCCTCGCTTGAGCCCATGCCGACCGCCGAAATCCGGGGCGGCGCCCTGCTCGAGCAAACCGTGCCGGCCTACCCCGCCGTGGCCGTTCGTCAGGGCCGTGAAGGCCATGCCGAAGTGCGACTGAGGGTGGATCGCGACGGGCGAGTGGTCGATGCCGAGATCATCCGGGAAACACCCAGTGGGCTGGGCTTTGGCAAGGCGGCCGTGCAGGCAGTCGAGCAATGGCGATTCGAACCGTTCACGCGCAACGGCGAGGCGATTGACCATGAGATCCGTACCGGATTCGACTTCACCGATCCTCCCGCCTGCGAGCGCGTGACCGGCACGCGCCTGTCGCGTTGTTGACACCGGTGCCGGCATCTTCAGTCCGCGCCGTGCAAAGCACGGTAGAATCTAGGCTCACTGCCACTGCCTCGACGCACAGGGAGCCCCATGCTGTTACTGATTGTCGGACTGATCGTCTTCCTCGGCATCCATTCGCTGGCGATTGTCAGCCCCGGCGCCCGCCTGACACTGATTGAACGGCTCGGCCTGTGGCCCTACAAGGCTATCTACAGCCTGATTGCACTGATCGGCCTGGTGCTGATCATTTACGGCTGGGGCCAGGCCCGGCTCGATCCGGTCGTGCTGTACCAGCCGCCGGGATGGCTCACGCATGTCAACAACCTGCTGATGCTGATTGTCTTCCCGCTGCTGCTGGCCGCCTACCTGCCCGGCCGCATCCAGCGCGCGTTCCGTCACCCCATGCTGGTGGCGGTCAAGACCTGGGCGCTGGCCCACCTGCTGGTCAACGGTGAACTGGCCGCGCTGTTGCTGTTCGGCACCTTCCTGGCCTGGGCCGTCGCCGATCGCATCTCGCTCAAGCGTCGCGCGCCCCAGGATCTGCTGCAACTGCCGGCCTGGAAGTTCAACGACCTCATCGCCATCGTCGCCGGACTGGCTATACACGTCGTCTTCGTCCTCTGGCTGCACCCGCTCTGGATCGGCGTACCGGCGGTGCCGCATTGACGGGTGACGGGTGACGGGTGACGGGTGACGGGTGACGGGTGACGGGTGAC
>SKSJ01000149.1 GCA_007123055.1 Wenzhouxiangella sp.
ATCCTGGTGGGTGCTGGAGGGCTCGAACCTCCGACCCTCGCCTTGTAAGGGCGATGCTCTCCCAGCTGAGCTAAGCACCCCGGGCACAAGCCCGTTATTTTATCGCATCCTTGAAGCCTTTGCCAGCCTTGAATGACGGAGTCTTCGATGCCTTGATCTTGATGGTCTCGCCGGTGGCCGGGTTGCGACCCGTGCGCGCGGCGCGCTCCTTGACCGAGAAAGTCCCGAAGCCGACCAATGAAACCGTGTCGCCCTTCTTCAATGCCTTGCTGATCGAATCGATCGTGGCATCGAGGGCACGCTGCGAATCAGCCTTTGACAGACCGGAATCATTGGAAATGCTTTCGACAAGTTCAGATTTATTCATATTCGTCTCGCTCCAGACATTATATCTGTTGTGGGTTGTAGTGGCCAGTCCCCGCGGCGCTGAAACATCCTCATGCCCCCTGACAGCAACCGACCGTCTAATGGCTGACGATGTTATATCACGCGGGGTCCGCCATCAACAGCAGAATCGAAAAAAGACGGCATTGGTGGGCCGGCAGGCAGTTCTGCCGGCCTGGCCGCACCGGGAATCAGTGTGCCCTGACTCCCGGCTCGGCTGACTCACTCGAAGTCGCCCCCTCGGTGTCCGAAGACTCATCACCGCGGGGCAGATCGACCAGGGCGATCTCCAGCACCTCGTCAATCCACTTGACCGGGCGGATATCGAGATCCTTCTTGATGCGCTCCGGAATCTCGGCCAGATCCTTTTCGTTCTCTTCGGGGATCAACACCAGGCTGATACCGCCACGCAAGGCAGCCAGTAACTTCTCCTTGAGTCCACCGATCGGCAATACCTTGCCCCTGAGCGTAATCTCGCCGGTCATGGCGACATCGGCCCGCACCGGCACGTTGGTGAGCACCGACACCAGCGCCGTCACCATGGCGATACCCGCACTGGGACCGTCCTTGGGCGTTGCGCCCTCGGGGACATGCACATGGATATCCCGATTCTGGTGAAAGTCCTCGGCGATTCCCAGTGCTCGGGCGCGTGATCGCACCACGGACAAGGCCGCCTGGGCAGACTCCTGCATGACGCTGCCGAGTTGCCCGGTATGGGTCAGCTTGCCCTTGCCGGGAACCGCAGTGGCCTCGATCTGCAGCAGCTCGCCACCGACCTCCGTCCACGCCAGCCCGGTGACCTGACCGATCTCGTTCTGCTCCTCGGCGCGGCCGTAACGATGACGCCGCACGCCCAGATACTTGTCGAGATTCTTGACCGTGACCTGGCGGCGCTTGAGTTTCGAGTCGAGACTCAGTTCCTTGACCACCTTGCGACAGATCTTGGCGATCTCGCGCTCGAGGCTGCGTACCCCGGCCTCACGCGTGTAATGGCGAATGATATCGACAATGGCCCCTTCGCTGACCGTCAGCTCACCTTCCTTCAGGCCATGCTGTTCGAGCTGCTTGGGCAGAAGGTAGCGCGTGGCGATGTTGAGCTTCTCGTCCTCGGTATAGCCCGGAATCCGGATGATCTCCATGCGATCGAGCAGTGGCGCCGGAATGTTCAGCGAGTTGGCGGTGGCTACGAACATGACTTCCGAGAGGTCGAAATCGACTTCCAGGTAATGGTCGCTGAAGGTGTTGTTCTGCTCCGGATCGAGAACCTCCAGCAGGGCCGAGGATGGATCGCCACGAAAGTCCATCGACATCTTGTCGAGCTCGTCGAGCATGAACAGCGGGTTGCGAGTTCCGATCTTGCCCAGGCTCTGCAGCACGCGCCCTGGCATCGAGCCGATGTAAGTACGGCGATGACCACGAATTTCGGCCTCGTCGCGCACACCGCCCAGGCTCATGCGAATGAACTTGCGCCCGGTTGCTCGCGCGATCGAGCGCCCAAGCGAAGTCTTGCCCACACCGGGTGGGCCAACCAGGCAGAGGATCGGGCCCTTGAGTTGTTTGACCCGCTGTTGAACCGCCAGGTACTCGAGGATCCGCTCTTTTACGCGCTCGAGCCCGTAATGATCGGCCTCGAGGATTTCTTCCGCGCCCTTGATATCGTGGCTGATCTTGCTGCGCTTCTTCCACGGCACCATCAGCATCCAGTCCAGGTAGTTGCGCACCACCGTCGCTTCGGCCGACATCGGCGACATCATCTTGAGCTTGTTGAACTCGTTCCTGGCCTTCTCCAGCGCCTCCTTGGGCATACCGGCCTTCTCGATCTTCTGTTCGAGATCGCCCAGGTCGTTACCGGACTCGTCGAGATCGCCCAGTTCCTTCTGGATGGCCTTCATCTGTTCGTTGAGATAGTACTCGCGCTGACTCTTCTCCATCTGGGTCTTGACACGACCACGGATACGCTTTTCAAGCTTGAGCACGTCGATCTCGCCCTCGATCAGACCCATCAGGTGCTCCATGCGCTCGCGCACGGATGCGATCTCGAGAACATGCTGCTTGTCTTCCAGGCGCACACCCAAGTGAGCGGCAATGGTATCGGCCAGCCGACTGGGATCTTCGATGCCGGACAATGTGGTCAGCAACTCCGGCGGCACCTTGCGGCTGAGCTTGACGTACTGCTCGAACTGCTCCATCAGGCTTCGGGTGGTCACTTCAAGCGTTCGCTGATCCTCCGCTTCGGGCGCCTGCAGATATTCCCAATGCGCCGAAAGGAACTCGTCGCCGTCGTCAAGTTGCGAAATGCGCACTCGCTCCACGCCCTCGACCAGAACCTTGGTCGTGCCGTCGGGCAGGCGCAGCATCTGCAGAATGGTCGCAATCGTGCCACAGTCGAACAGGTCGTCCTTGTCCGGGGACTCGATCTCGGGGTTTTTCTGCGTGACCAGCAGGATCCGCTTGTCGACGTTCATGCACTCTTCGAGAGCGCGCACCGACTTGTCACGACCCACAAACAGCGGGATGACCATGTGCGGGTAGACGACCACATCACGCAGGCTCAGGACCGGCGTGGGCTGGCGTGGTGCAGTTTCAGCTTCGTAGCTTGCCATGGGTATTTATACAGAACCTCGGCGAACGCCTGACGGCAATCGCACATTGTGAATCAGTTGAAGAGGAATATTGGCGCCGGCGCCACGCGATTCAAGCGTAGCAGGCCAACGGAAACGGCAAAACGGAAACCGAAAGGTGCGGAAGGTGCCGAATCAGGATTCGGCTCCGGCTCGCTGCTTGCCCTCGTAGATCATGTACGGGGCCGCTTCGCCGTTGATCACCGCCTCGTCGATCACCACCTTGGAGACATTCTCGGTCGACGGCAATTCGTACATGCAGTCAAGCAGGACGTTCTCGATGATGGTCCGAAGGCCGCGGGCACCGGTCCTGCGCGCCATGGCCTTCCGGGCAATGGCATGAAGGGCATCCTCACGCACTTCCAGCTCGCAGTGATCCATCTCGAACAGCTTGTGGAACTGCTTGACCACGGCGTTCTTCGGTTCGGTCAGAATGCGCACAAGGGCATCCTCATCGAGCTCGGCCAGCGTGGCAACCACCGGCAGACGGCCGACGAATTCGGGAATCAGACCGTAACGGATCAGGTCCTCGGGCTCGACCCCGGCCAGCACCTTGGAGAGGTCATCCGATTCGGCGCTGCGCACTTCCGCCTTGAAACCGATACCGGCTGACTGCGAGCGCTCCTGGATGACCTTGTCGAGGCCGGCAAAGGCACCGCCAACGATGAACAGGATATTGCGGGTGTCGACCTGCAAAAATTCCTGCTGGGGATGCTTGCGACCCCCCTGCGGCGGCACCGACGCCATCGTGCCCTCGATGAGTTTCAGCAATGCCTGCTGAACCCCCTCGCCGGAAACATCGCGTGTAATCGAAGGATTCTCGGCCTTGCGCGAGATCTTGTCGATTTCGTCAATGTAGACAATGCCGCTTTGCGCCTTTTCGACGTCGTAGTCGCATTTCTGCAGCAACTTCTGGATGATGTTCTCGACATCCTCGCCCACGTAACCGGCCTCGGTCAGCGTGGTGGCGTCGGCAATCGTGAACGGCACATTGAGCATGCGCGCCAGCGTCTCGGCCAGCAGGGTCTTGCCCGACCCGGTCGGGCCGATCAGCAGGATATTGGACTTGGCCAGCTCGACGTCATCACGGTGACGAGTCGACTCCAGTCGCTTGTAGTGATTGTAAACGGCGACCGAAAGGACCTTCTTGGCCGCCTGCTGACCGATCACGTACTTGTCGAGGAAGTCGTGAATCTCGCGCGGGGTCGGCAGGCTCTCGCGCTCGGACACGCCGGCCCCCTCGAGCTCCTCGCGGATGATGTCGTTGCACAGCTCGACGCACTCGTCGCAGATGTAGACGCTGGGTCCGGCAATCAACTTGCGGACCTCGTGCTGACTCTTCCCGCAGAACGAGCAGTAGAGAATCTTGCCGTCGCTGTTCGAATCGCTCATGTGCTGTCTGGTTTACCTCGACGCTGACTACCCGAAGTGCAGTTTAACTCAAATCGGCGCAAACTATTGTGACTGACGCTGACTGAGCACTTCGTCGACGAGCCCGTAATCGCGGGCGTCGCCGGCCGACATGAACTTGTCACGGTCGGTATCGGCCTCGATCGTCTCCATGTCCTGGCCGGTATGCTTCTGCAGGATGCGATTGAGGGTGTCCTTCATCTTCAGGATCTCGCGGGCGTGAATGTCGATATCCGACGCCTGGCCCTGAAAGCCGCCCAGCGGCTGGTGAATCATCACTCGCGAGTGCGGCAGCGCGTAACGCTTGCCCTTGGCACCGGCCGCCAGCAGCAACGCCCCCATGCTGGCCGCCTGACCAACGCACATGGTGGCCACATCCGGCTTGACGAACTGCATGGTGTCGTAGATCGCCATGCCCGCCGTCACCGAACCTCCCGGGGAGTTGATGTAGATGTTGATGTCCTTTTCGGGGTTGTCGGACTCGAGGTAGAGCAACTGGGCAACGATGAGGTTGGCCGCATAGTCCTCGATCGGGCCGACAATGAAGATGACCCGCTCCTTGAGCAGGCGCGAGTAGATGTCGTAGGCTCGCTCGCCGCGCGCGGACTGCTCGACGACCATCGGGACCAGATTGAGGGCTTGTTCGTTCATCAGCGACCCATCAGCTCCTTGAAGCTCATTGACTTGTTCTCGACCTTGGCATTCTCGAGCACCCAGTCGATGACTTGGTCTTCGAGCACCATGTTTTCAACCTGATCCATCAGACGCGCCTCGGAGCGGTAGAGTTCAATCACCTCCGAGGGCTGGTCATAGGTCTCGGCGATTTCCTCGATACGAGCCTGCACCCGTGCCGGATCAACGGAAATGCCGTTCTGGCGGGCCAGTTCGCCGAGCAGCATGCCCAACCGCACGCGTTGTTCGGCAGTACCGCGCAACTTTTCAGCCGGCGGCGGCTGCTGGCCGGTTTGCTGCTGCAGTTGGCCCTGCAGCTCGCGAATCTCCTGTTCGACGCTGCTGGCCGGCACCGGCATATCGGCAAAGCGCTCGCCCAGCCCGTCAGTCACCGTCTGGCGCAGGCGATTGCTCACCGCCTGGCGCATTTCGCGTTCGAGGTTCTTGCGCACACCGTCGCGCAATTCGTCGACGCCCCCTTCGATTCCGAAGGCCTCGGCGAAGGCATCGTCGACTTCGGGCAACTCCGCGGCATCGACAGCCTTGACGGCCAGCTTGACCTGCGCGGTCTTTCCGGCCAGACCTTCATGGCGGTAGTTGGCCGGAAAAGTGAGCTCGACTTCCTTTTCCTCACCGGCACTCATGCCGCGCACCGCATCTTCCAGCTCCTTGAAGGCGGCCAGCTCCCCCAGCACCGGGGCGATTTCGTGTTCGCCCTGCTCGGGCACCCGCTCACCGTCGAGCTCGGCCACGTAACCCAGCCGGACGCGATCGCCGTCTTCGGCGGCACGCTCGACCTCGGAGAAAGTGCGGCGCTGCTCGCGCAGCGTCTCGATCATGTCGTCGACGTCGGCATCGGTAATCTCGGCCTCGGGGCGTTCGACCTGCATGTCGGCCACGTCGAGCTCAGGTATCTCCGGAAACACCTCGAGCTCGGCGGTGAACTCGAAGTCGCCACTGTCGGACTGTGGCGTTGGCTGCAGGCTGGACACCCCGGCCACGCGCAATTCCTGCTCCCCGATGGCCTCCTGGAGGCTGGACTGCATGACCTGCTGCAGCACTTCCTCGCGCACCTGGTCGCCGTAGCGCTGGCGGATGATCTTCATCGGAACGCGTCCGGGACGAAAGCCTTTCAGGCGCACCTGGCGGCGCAGCTCGTCGAGGCGGCCGGAAACCTGGCTGTCGATGTTCTCGGCCGGCACCTGAACGGTCATGCGCCGTTCCAGATCGCCGGTTTTTTCAACGGATACCTGCATGCTCGAGTGTCTGTGTGTTGTGTTGTGTGGACGAGGCCGAACCGCACGAATGGACCCGGCGTTGGAAGTGGTGGGCCGTCAGGGACTCGAACCCCGAACCTACTGATTAAGAGTCAGCTGCTCTACCAATTGAGCTAACGGCCCGATTCAGTCTGCTCCTGCTGATACTCACTGCCGCAGCCGAACATTACCGGCCGCGGCGGAATCTGGGGTGAGCGACGGGGGTTGAACCCGCGACCTCTGGAGCCACAATCCAGTGCTCTACCAACTGAGCTACGCCCACCATCGAAATCAAATTGTCTTGCGGCACACCCGCGCCGCAATCGCGTATTGTAACCCGAGAAAACGGGTTGTGGCGCGCCCGGCAGGACTCGAACCTGCAACCGTCGGCTTAGCATACCCGCTACCGCTTTCACGGCCCCCGAGAAAACGGGGTTTGGGGTCTGGACTATCTCTTCGCCATCTCAGGCGCCGCACGTATAGTCTCTACGGAACCCTGCGAAACTCAGCGGCGAGCCTCACGGCTTTTCGCTGGTTATTCTTGGGAGCCTCTACCCTCAAGCTCGCGCTCGAGCCAAACTCAGCAGGATCAAGGTAGTAGCACTCGTCGGTATCAGGACAATAGACACAAAAAAGGTCGACCTCGCTTTTATCGATCGGAACACTATGGGTTCCATTCCGATCAGCCCAGCATGTCGAAAATTTAATCTCGATCTTGCCAGTGCAGTCGACTTTTCTGTGCTTCACCTGAATCCGGCGAAACATTCCATCTCGATATGCCACCAAGTCGAACGGAGCGTGCTCCGTCAGGGGATTCAAAATCGTGAACCCCTGCTCAAACAAATCAAGTTGAGCCTTCAAAACTCCCAGGTCACCCTTTTGCTTCGTGTGGTGCACAACAACGCCAGACTGTCCTGAATGGCCGCAATCATACACCATCGCATGGGTCGACCGCAGGTTTCCACGGGATTGCCATCGGCCAGGTTGCCCTGCCGTTAAGGTTTCCCCGTTACAGTGCAGTCCACCCTGCCGGTTCCAGTTTCCCGACAGGGGCTCCAAATGGCGGACCTTCCGCCGTGCCAAAAGGCCGATGCTCTATCCGGTTGAGCTACGGGCGCTTGTCTCAGGCTTGGTCGGGGCGGCAGGATTTGAACCTGCGACCTACTGCTCCCAAAGCAGTTGCGCTACCAGGCTGCGCTACGCCCCGGTTCCAAGCCGATCAATATTACGGATGCATCCCGGCCAGGTCAATAGCGGGTTTCAAGATTCAGGCTCCTGGGACAGGTCAATCCAGCCTGCCCTGACGGTGGGGCGGCGATCGTGTCCCGGCTCGGTCCAGGCTAGCAGCAAGCTGTGCTCCCCAATACGCACCATGACCGGAAAGCCGCTCACGCGGCCGGCGTCCATCGTCAGCAACTCCCTGCTGAAACGCTGCGTACCCTCCCGGTCAAAACCGGTCAACATGAGGCTGGCACCCGCTTCGCCCTCAGTGAGCCAGGCGATGACAAACCCCTCGCCCAGCCATTCCAGCGCCACGCGCCCCAGTGCCTGATCGATGCCCAGCTCCAGCGGCCTGGAAAAGTCTCGACCGGCATCACGGGAGATGGCGACGCGAACTTGTGGCTGGCCGTCTGGCATGGTGAACCAGGCGGCTACCACGTCGTTTCCATCGGCAATCAGGTCCGGCCCGTTGACCGGGCAACCGCCGATCTGCCAGCCGTCGTCGTGGACCAGCTCCGGCTGCGACCAGCCCTCGCCGTCGTGGCGCAGCTTCCGGATATCGCGAATCTCGTTCTCGCTGCGGCCTCGATAAATCACCAGCGGCCCCTCGTCGGTCATGGCCGAAGCCGTCATGCAGCAATCGCAGACCCGCTCGTCGAGCAGTTGTTTCTCCGACACCGCCAATCCCGGTCCGATGCGTGCGGCACGCAGGGTCATGTCACCGGCATGACCGTGGTGGCCGGAATGCTCGGCACCTTCCTCCACAGCCGTCTCGCGTCCGTCCAGCCACACCGCGCCGGCCACATCTTCGTCCCAGGCAAAATAGCTCACGAAACCGTGCTCGGTCTGCGTACCATCCCGATGCGGGATCTTCGGCTCGCTCCAGCTCTTCCCCTCGTCCTGACTTCGCGCCATCACCACGTCGTAGGCAAAGGTCGCAGGACCGGACTTGACCAGCCAGTGGGCCAACCAGTCACCGTTGGGCAATACGAAAAGCCCCGGCGTGTCGGCCCAGTTGGCAAACCAGTCCTCGCCTCGCGCGATGGTGGACACGTCACCGAAAGAGTCGCCGTCGAACACCGAGAAACGGAAGGCATGGCCATTGCCATCGGGCTCCAGCCACGTCAGCACGGCACGACCTTCGTCGAGGGGAGCCAGACGAGGCGCCAGACTTCCACTGCCGGGTGGCGATTCCAGGGGACGCAATTCCGCCCTGGCAAACAGAGCCATCAGCATGATCACGGTGAAGAAAGCGGCTCTGGGCATAATCACTTGCTGCCTATGAAAGTCGGAGTCTGGATGAATGGTAGCATTCGGAAACTTACCGCAGCCGGGGTGGGGTTTGTCCCCGCTCGGTGGGGTTGTTTCTTCGTCGTCCCGATGCGCTTCGCTTGCGCTCAGCGGCGTCCTACTGCTGCCGGGATCGGGTTTCGTAGCCAGCGTTCAATTAAACCACCACAAAGGGAGCATTGTGCCCACGCCAGCCCGTGCCTGCACCCCCTCGGTGGGGGATATGCCACGGTTGTCCTACGAGTGCCAGGACCGGGGCCGTAGCCACCCTCATCTTTTCAACGGCGGGAGTTGGCCGGCGCACCGGGCCGGGAACGGCGCGGACAACCCACCGCGCCCGGCCGGACTCGCCGAGCCTCTCCTGCTGGATCAAAAGCACCCTCTCAGCCAGTGGCAACGAGATGACCATGCCGGCACCGGAACGCTCCCGAACCGATGCCGGCCAACATGGCCGATGGCCGTGATCGAAAAACCACTCACCCGCCACCCCACCCCCCCCGGAAGGATTGCTGCGTGGCCTATGGCCGCTTGTCCTTCGGACTGAAGCTCTGCGCGCTTCAGCGAGCTCGCGGCTTCGCCGCTCGGTTCGAGGACTGAGGTGTCCCCCGGCACTTCTTTCGCCTTTGGCGAAAACTGCTCCGGTGGGACGATTGAATTAAATATCGGAGGTTCGAATTGCGCCTTTCGGATACGAAAAAGCCCCGTCGAGTGACGAGGCTTTTTCTCAATATGGCGCGCCCGGAAGGATTGCTGCGCCCGCCTCCGGCGGGCTTGTCCTTCGGACTGAAGCGCTGTGCGCTTCAGCGAGCTCGCGGCTTCGCCGCTCGGTTCGAACCTGGGAGAACCGAATTTGGCCCTCCGAGCCCACCTGTTCATGCAAAAAAGCCCCGCACAAGGCGGGGCTTTTTTGCATGAAATGGCGCGCCCGGAAGGATTCGAACCTCCGACCGCCTGGTTCGTAGCCAGGTACTCTATCCAGCTGAGCTACGGGCGCGTCGTGAAGCGGGGCATTATGGGAAAACCCTTCGGCCGTGTCAACCCCGAATTTACTCGGCCCCATCGACTGGTCCGTCACGTCAATCGACAACAAACACACAAAACCTTGATCTGGAGCATGGTTCGGCACTGGCGATTGAAATATTCTTCATGCAGGTTTCTGTCACTCAGGGAAGGTGCAGCCATGCAAGCCAGAACAATTCTTGTCACGTGGATCTGCTCGATTGCGTTTGCGTTCACGACCACTGCATGCGGTTCGGATAACGCAGAAATCGACAATCAGGGAACTGCCGGGCAACAAAGCGTACACGAGGCTGAAGTTGCCAGCGCTGCCGCCGCGGATATGGAGGCAGGTCAGAAGGTATATCAGACTCACTGCCGTGCCTGCCACCAGAGCGACGGCACCGGATTGCGCGGCGTCTTTCCGCCACTTGCCGGCAACCCCAACATAGCCGGCAGGCCGGACTACATTGCCGAGGTCGTTCTTCAAGGGCAGTCTGGACCGATCGATGTCGGCGGAGACCGCTACGACGGAGTCATGCCACCCATGCAGTACCTCACCGACCAGGAAATTGCCGATATCGTCACCTTCGTGCTCCACTCCTGGGGCCACGAAGGCGGAGAAGTCGCACCTGCCGAGGTTCGCGAAAAGCGTGTGGAACTGGGACTGGTCGATCGTGCCGAAGGAGAGCGCCATCCCGGGGCAACCGAGGGGGAAATGGCTTACCGTGGTGCGCCCTCCCCGATCGAAGGCGGACGCCAGGTCGTCACACCGGGCGCACCGGAGATGACCGAAGCCGAGTTCTCGCGCTCGCAGCAGCTTTACTTCGAGCGCTGTGCCGGCTGCCATGGTGTGCTCAGGAAAGGCGCCACCGGTCTGCCGCTGACCACTGACATCACCCAGCAGAAAGGCACCGACTACCTCAAGGCGTTGATCAACTTCGGCTCACCGGCGGGCATGCCCAACTGGGGCACCTCCGGCGAGTTGACCGACGAGGAAATCGACGCCATGGCACGCTTCCTCCAGCACGAGCCGCCCCAACCTCCCGAGTGGGGCATGCCGGAAATGCGAGACAGCTGGATCGTGCACGTCGCACCCGAAGACCGGCCGGAAACACCACAGCACGACTACGACGTGGACAACTTCTTCGCCGTGACCCTGCGTGACGCCGGCCAGGTGGCCATTATCGACGGCGACAGCAAGGAGGTCGTCTCCTATGTTGAAACCGGTTATGCCGTGCACATCTCGCGCGCGTCGAGCTCGGGCCGCTACTTCACGACCATCGGCCGCGATGCCAAGATCGATCTGATCGACCTGTACATGAATCCGCCGCAAGTTGTTGCCGAACTCAAGATCGGCATGGAAGCGCGCTCGGTGGAAAATTCCCGCTACGAGGGTTACGAAGACCAGATCGCCATTGCCGGTGCCTACTGGCCCCCGCACTACGTGTTGATGGACGGTCACACCCTGGAGCCCAAGCGCATCGTCTCGACGCGCGGTTACGTGGTCGGTACCCAGGAGTACCACCCGGAACCCCGCGTCGCTGCCATCGTCGGCTCCCACCTGCACCCGGAGTTCATCGTCAACGTCAAGGAAACCGGCATGATCCTGCTGGTCAACTACGAGGACATCAACAACCTCATGGTGACCACCATCGAAGCCGCCCCCTTCCTGCATGACGGTGGCTGGGACGCAAGCGGACGCTATTTCCTGACCGCAGCCAACGAGTCGGACAAAATCGCCGTGGTCGATGCCCAGGAGCGTCGCCTGCAGGCGCTGGTACCGGCCGAGCGCATTCCGCACCCGGGTCGGGGCGCCAACTTCGTCGATCCCGAGTTCGGACCGGTCTGGGCCACATCGGCACTCGGCAATGCGGACATCACCCTGATCGGCACCGACCCCGAAGGCCACCCCGAGCATGCTTTCAAGCCGGTCAGGATCCTCCGGGGCCAGGGCGGCGGCTCACTATTCGTCAAGACGCACCCGGACTCGACCAACCTCTGGGTCGACACCACTTTCCATCCGGACGAGGAAATCAGCCAGACCATCGCCGTGTTCGACATCAACGACCTGGAGGCGGGCTACGAGGTGCTGCCGATCGCCGAGTGGGCTGACCTGGGACCCGGACCCAAACGCGTGGTCCAGCCCGAGTACAACAAGGCCGGCGACGAAGTCTGGTTCTCGGTGTGGTCGGGGATGGAGGAAGAATCGGCCATCGTCATCGTCGACGACAGGACCCGTGAGCTCAAGCATGTGATCAAGGGCGACAGGATGATCACGCCAACCGGCAAGTTCAACAACTACAACACGCGTAAAGAAATCTACTGATCCCGTTTACGCAGTCGTTACGGCGCCCCGGTTTTCCGGGGCGCCGCAGTTTATCCGGACCATTCTTGCTGCCGCGCGAATAATGTATCTTGCGGGCAAATGAATTCACCGCGTCCATCGATTGCAGCAGGTACGCCGGTTGAACCCCGTCGGAAACGGCAACCGAAGGAAATCGAGCCATGAACAAGTCTGCCCTGTTTCTACTCGTTGTCATCTTCTTGCCGTTGCCGGCCCTTGCGCAGGAAGACGCCACCGAGGAAAGCGAACAGGGAACCGTTGACCAGATCATCGTCGTCGCCCATCGCCAGCCGCGCATGACGAGCGAGGTCGCTGGCACGGTCACTGTCATCGGAAGCGAGCAGATGGAACGCGACATGGTTGTCGACATGTCCAACCTGGTTCGCTACGAGCCTGGTGTGGAAGTCGACGGCGGAGGCACCCGATTCGGCTTCAACGGCTTCAGGATTCGGGGCATCGGCGGTAACCGAACTGCCATCGTAATCGACAACGTGCCGGCAGCCGACCGCTTTTCCATCGGCAGTTTCGCCGATACCGGACGCGGTCTCATGGAACTGGGCCTGGCCGACCGGGTCGAGATCCTGCGCGGCCCGGCATCCACCCTGTACGGCTCCAAGGCACTGGGCGGCGTGGTCTCCGTCACCATGCTGGATGTTGACGATGTGCTCACTGATACCCGGCGTGGCAGTCGAATCAACACCATCGGCGCCACCGACTCCAACCGGCTGCGCCTGACCGCCGCCACCGCTGCTCGTCGGGATGCGCAGAGCCTGCTGCTGGCGGCTGCCGGCCAGCGCGCCGGCGAAGTCGATGTTGCCGGCCGGCCGGACGACACGCCGCTGGACGATCTCGACCGACGCCAGGCTGCCGTGATGCTGCGCGGCGGCACGGAGACAGCAAACGGACGCCTGCGCCTGACCCTGGACGGCCTGCGCGAAACCCGCGATAGCGATCTCAAGGCAATACTCGGTCACGAGCGCTTTGCCGCCACCACCGAACTGCTTGGCGACGACCGCCGCCACCAGTGGCGCATGCTGCTCGACCACCACTTCGACACCACGGGCCCGATCGATCGCGGTCACTGGCGCCTCTGGCACAAGCGCAGCGACACCCGCCAGGAAAGCTTCGAACGACGCGCGCTTGCATCCGGGCCCATCGAACTCTACCGACGATTCGAATTCCAGCAGGACCATACCGGGCTGGGCGCCGACCTTGAAAGCGACATCGAAGCCTTCCAATGGCGCCATCGCCTGGGTTACGGCTTTGAACTCACCCGCGCCGAACTAACGAGCCTCCGGGACGCGCTGCAGACCGATCTCGTCAGCGGCCAGTCCAGCAACGTTGTTCTCGGAGAAAGGTTTCCGCTGCGCGATTTCCCGAAAAGCAGGGTGACGGAGCTCGGCATTTACATTCATGACGAAATCCGCCTGTGGCGCGGCGGTCCCACTATCAGCCCCGGCCTTCGCTTCGAATACTACGATATGGCGGTTGTTGGCGACCCCTTGTTCGAATCGGCGTTTCCCAACGCCACGACCACTGATCTGAGCACCACTGCCTGGCTACCCAAGCTGGGACTGCTCTGGCCGCTGGGCGATGCGATGGAGCTGTTTGCCCAGTACGCACGCGGCTTTCGTGCCCCGCCGTTCGAAGACGTCAACATCGGCCTGGAAATTCCAATGTTCAACATCCGCGCCATCGCCAACCCTGATCTCGAACCGGAACGCGGTCGCACCACGGAGGCCGGGCTGCGCTGGCGCGGCGACAACACGCTTGCCGAACTGGCCATTTTTCGCAACGACTACCGTGACTTCATTCAGACCCGCGCACCGATCGGTTTCGACCCGGCGAGCGGCTTCATCCAGTTTCAGTCGATCAACCGCGACTCGGTCCGAATCGAGGGGGGGGAAATGCGGCTTCGGCAATCGCTGCCGGCCAACCTGACCGCGGAACTTGCCGGAGAATGGAGCCGCGGCAAGGATCGCATCACCGGCCGCGCACTGCCCGAGGTCTCACCGCCTCGGCTGATCGCCGAGCTGTCCTGGCTTGCACCGTCCGAGCGTTGGGAAACCCGCGTTGTCCTCAGTGCCGTGCGCGGCCAGCGCCAGCTCGACGATGAACAGGGCGAAACGCTGTTTTCTCCGCCGGGACACGCGACCGTCGACCTGATGGCGCGCTGGTTCCCACGCCATGACCTGACCGTCGGCTTCGGGCTTTTCAACCTTGCAGACCGGCAGTACTGGCGCCACGCCAACGTCATCGGCCGCAACCCGGACGATCCGCTGCTGCCGCTGCTCGCCGATCCGGGACGTTCGGTCATGACAAGTGTGCGCTGGGACATCTGAGGTCAGGGTATCCGGCGATTCCCCTCCGGGAAGAGCAAATGAACAGGCATGAACATTAGTCATGCCTTATACTCGAGGCGTTTCGAAATAATGGATTGCGAGTTACCGTGGCATCTGACGAACGCGAACCGATCTGCGCCCACCTCCCCCTGCCGCTCTTTGCCGCCGTGATGGGGATCAGCGGTCTGGGCCTGGTCTGGCATGCCTCGGAGGCGGCCTGGTCACTCCCACCCGTTGTCTCCGGCATCGCCACCGCACTGGCCGCCGCGGTGTTCCTGCTGCTCCTGGCGCTCTATGCCTGCAAGTGGGCGCATTACCCTGACCGGGTCAAGCGCGAGCTCCAGCACCCGGTTCGCATCAACTTCCTCCCGGCCGTATCGATCAACCTGATCCTGCTCGGCATGCTCGCCGAGCCGTGGATCGGCCACTGGGCCGCCTGGTTGTGGCAGGCTGGCGCCGCGCTGCAGCTTGTCCTCACCATCGTGATCGTCAACGTCTGGCTCGAGGCCGAACGGCCAGTGGCCAGCATCAATCCGGCCTGGTTCATTCCCGCCGTGGGCAACGTACTGGTACCGTTGGCCGCCGCACCGGCCGGCCAGGAACTCGTCGCCTGGTTCTTCATGAGCGTGGGACTGTTCTTCTGGATCATCCTCGGCACCATGGTGTTCTACCGATTGGTGACCAAGCCACCCCTGGAACCGGCCATGCAGCCCACCCTGGCGGTGATGCTGGCTCCGCCCTCGGTGGCCTTCCTGGCCTGGATCAGCATCAGCGGAGAGCTCAACGGCATGGGCTACTTCTTCTACTTCATCGCCCTGCTCACCTTCCTGGTGCTGATTCCACAGGTACCGAGATTCATGCGGTTGCCTTTTTTCCCGTCATGGTGGGCCTGGACCTTCCCGCTGGCCGCTTTCTCCGTGGCCAGCTTCCGTTTCACCGAGTTGTGCGGGCTGGCGCCGGGGCTGATTCACATCACGCTCGCGGCAATCACCAGCCTGGTGATCGGGTTGGTCGCCATTCGCACGGTGCTCGCCATGATTCGCGGCGAGCTGGCGCAGCATTGACCCCTTGGCCGATTCGGCTGCGATAAGGTTGAGCTTGAAAACATCGAACGAACAGGAGAAACGAACATGAGCAAAGTCGACAAGGCCATCGTGCCCATCGTCAAGCAGGCACTCAATAACGATGCGTTCCGAGACGAGGTCATTACCGGACAGGAATCCCAGCTGGTGCTGATGACCATCCAGCCGGGTGAGGAAATCGGCGCGGAAGTCCACGACGATCACGACCAGATCCTGGTCTTCGTCGAAGGCAACGGCCAGGCCGTGCTGGAAGGCCAGGTGCGTGAAGTCGGCACCAACGATCTCGTTTTCGTGCACGCCGGCATGGAGCACAACTTCATCAACACCGGCGACCGCCCGCTCAGGCTCTACACCATCTACGCCCCGCCCGAACATCCGGCCGGCACCCGGCACGACTCGAAGGCAGAGGCGGACGAGGAGTGAATCGGGGCGTCGGGGCGTCGGTATGTCACGGCATGAGTTCACGGACGTACGGACGCACCGACGCACTGACTACTGACTAAATCGCGCCGAGCAACTCCCGCGCACGCTGCTCCAGGCCGTTGAAATCGTGCGCCTTGACCAGCTTCGGGTCGAACAACGGGGCGACATAACCGATGGCATGGGCGCCGGCGGCCAGCCAGTTGCCGGCATTCTCGCGCGTCACGCCGTGAGTCGGCACGATATTGAGAAACGGCATCGGACCCAGGCAGGCCTTGACGAAATCCGGTCCGATGCCCGGTGCAGGAAACAGCTTCTGCAGCGGCGCACCGGCACGATAGGCCTTGAGCATCTCGGTGGGTGTGTGTGTCCCCGGCATGGCCGCCACGCCCAGTTCACTGGCCGCAGCAATGACGTCTTCGTCAACCACCGGCGAAACCAAAAACCGCGCGCCGGCCTCGACCGCTCGCTGTGCTTCCTCGACTTCCAGCACGGTACCGGCTCCGACGATCACGTCTGGATGGCGGCTGGAAAAGTCCCGAATGATATCGTAGACATCGGGAATCGTCAGCGTGAACTCGCAGATGGTGAAGCCCCCGCGAACCGCCGCCTCCATCGCCCCGATGGCCGCATCGGCCGAATCCGTCCTGAGAATGGCCGAAGCCTTTCTCTCACCCAGCGTCCTGACAAAATCCTGCGGCGTCATGTTTGCTCCCGACAAGTGAATTGCATTCAATCTATCCTGGCACAATCAGATCATGCCAGCATGGTATTTGATAACACGAAGCTCACGAAGAAGTCACGAAGGGCACGAAATAGAAAGACTTTTCAATCCTTCGTGAGCTTCGTGCCCTACTTCGTGTCCTCCGTGTTACTTCTACATTTGCTCGCTAAAGAGCATTGCGCAGACACTCGGCGACGCGCTCGATCTGCTCGTCGGTCATTTCGGGGAAGATCGGCAGGGACAGGCAGCGCTCGCTGATCTGTTCGCTGACCGGCAGCCCTTCATGTACGCCCAGGTCGGCAAAGGCCGGCTGGCGGTGCAGCGGCGTCGGGTAGTACACCGCGCAGGCGATGCGCTCGTTCTTGAGCGCCTGCATCAGCTCGTCGCGCCGACCCTCCGGCACGAGCATCGTGAACTGGTGGTAAACGTGACGGCCGATGCCGTCTTCGTGCGGCATGACCAAATCGGTGTCGGCCAGCAGGCTGCCGTAGGCATGGGCCACGCGCCGGCGCTGCTCATTGAATTGGTCGATATGACCAAGCTTGACACGCAGGATGGCGGCCTGGATTTCGTCGAGCCGGCTG
>SKSJ01000251.1 GCA_007123055.1 Wenzhouxiangella sp.
CGGTTTGCTTCAATCCATCGGATTCCACCCGAACCAACCGACATGCGAATCGTACTGCTAGGCCCACCCGGCTCCGGCAAGGGCACCCAGGCCGCCCTGCTCACCGACCGGATCAACGTCCCCCACATCTCCACCGGCGACCTGCTGCGCTCGGCCGTGGCGGAAAGCACACCGCTGGGCAAGAAGGCACAATCCTTCATGGACCGCGGCGAACTGGTGCCCGACGAACTGATGCTGGGGCTGATCGAGGAACGCCTCGGATCAGCCGACGTCAAGCCCGGGTTCATCCTCGACGGCTACCCACGCAACCTGGCGCAGGCCAAGGCGCTCGACGAAGTGCTCGACCGACTCGGGCAACCCGCTCAAAAAGCGCTGGAACTGGTGGTCGACGAAGAGCAGATCGTCGAGCGCCTGGCAAAGCGGGCCGAGGAAGAAGGCCGCTCCGACGACAGCGAGGAAGTGGTACGCAACCGCCTGGCCGTCTACCGCGAGCAGACCGCGCCGGTGTCGGACTATTACCGCGACAAGGGCCTGCTCGAGCAGATCGACGGCGTCGGCAGCATCGAGGAGATCAACCGGCGCCTGGCCGACGCCCTGAACTGACCCGGATCCTGGCGCGCAGCGTGCCGTCGACGGTTTGCGCGGAGAGCAGTTCGTGACCGGTGTGCTCGCAGAACACCGACAGATCGAGCTCGGCGAGCGGATCGGTGGCGATCACTTCCAGAATATCGCCGGCAGACAGCCCGGCGATGGCATCACGTGCACGCATCACCGGTTCCGGACAGACGCTGCCGCTACAATCGAGAACGCGTTCCTTTGCCGACTCTCCATTCATGACTGATCTCTTCGCGCGCCTGTTCGGAATCGTAATGCTGCGGTTCGGACCGCAGGACCTGCCCGCCGGCAGCTCGCCCCTGATCCTGGCGCTGCTACTTTACCTGCTCGTCACCGCCGTGGCCATGAGCCTGGGGCAGCCTCCGGAACAGCCGGTTCTGGTGCTGGCACTGGCCATGATTCTGCCGCTGTTGCTGGCGCGAATGGTCCTGGCCCTGCGCCGGGTCCCGCAACGCTGGCCGCAGACGGTGACTGCGCTGTTCGGCACCAGCGCCATTCTCACCGCCATCAGCCTGCCGCTGGCCGTCACCGGCGGCGGTGAGAGCGAGCCGCCCCTGTTCACCGCGATGGCCAGCCTGGCGGTGTTCGTCTGGTCGTTCGCCGTCAACGCGCATATCTGGCGACACGCCCTGGATGCCAGTTATGCCGCCGGACTGGCGGTGGCAGTGGTATTGTTCGCCATCACCTTATTCATCATCACCTCGTTGGCGGGACCGTTGTGAAGATCCATATACTCGGCATTTGCGGCACATTCATGGGAGGCGTGGCGGCACTGGCACGTGCCGACGGGCACGAAGTCAGCGGTTCCGACCAGAACGTCTACCCACCGATGAGCACCCAGCTCGAGGAGCTCGGCATTGCGCTGTCGGAGGGTTACCATCCCGAGCACATCGCCCCGGACACCGACCTGGTGATCATCGGCAACGCGCTCAGCCGCGGCAACCCGGCCGTCGAACACGTGCTCAACGAGAATATCCCCTTCGCCTCCGGCCCCCGCTGGCTGGGAGAGAACTATCTCAGGAGGCGCCAGGTGCTGGCCGTGGCCGGCACCCACGGCAAGACCAGCACCGCGAGCATGCTGGCCTGGATCCTCGAGCATGCCGGCCTGGCGCCGGGCTTCCTGATTGGTGGTGTGCCCGTCAACTTCGGCGTTTCGGCCCGCACCGGCGAGGACTGCTTCGTCGTCGAAGCCGACGAGTACGACACCGCTTTCTTCGACAAGCGAGCCAAGTTCGTCCACTACCGCCCGCGCATCGCAGTCCTCAACAACCTGGAATTCGACCACGCCGACATCTACCCGGACCTGGCGGCCATCCAGACCCAGTTTCACCACCTGGTCCGCACCATCCCGGGCAACGGCAGCATCGTCGTCAACGGCGCCGATGCCGGGCTGGCCGCGGTGCTGGAGCGGGGCTGCTGGAGCCGGAAGGTACCTTTTGGCCTCGACGAGCATACCGGTTGCGAGTGGCAGGTAAAGATGCTTGAACCCGCCGGCCGCGAACTGGAGATCCGGCGGCACGACGTCGGGTTGGGACGCCTGTCCTGGTCGCAGACCGGCCGCCACAATGCACTCAATGCCGTTGCCGCGATTGCCGCCGCGGTCGAGGCGGGCGTCGAGCCTGAGCTGGCAATCGAGGCGCTGGGCGAGTTCCGCGGCGTCAAGCGCCGCATGGAAAAGCTGGGCGAGCGCGGCGGCGTCCATGTCTACGACGACTTCGCCCACCACCCCACCGCCATCCGCCTGACCCTGGAGGGCCTGCGCCGATCCGTGGGCAATGCCCGCATCCTTGTCGCGCTGGAGCCGGCGAGCAACACCATGCGAGCCGGCTTCCACGTCAACGACCTGCCGCCGGCACTGGCTGCGGCCGACCACGTCTGGCTGCGGACCAGCGACGCCATGGACTGGGATCCCCTCGAGGTTCTGGAAAAATGCGGTGGCGACGGCCGCCCGCGCGGACGCGTCGAAGCCCTGCTCGACGATCTGCTCGCCAGGGCTCGCCCCGGCGATCACGTGATTTTCATGAGCAACCGTGGTTTCGAGAATGCCCCGACACGCTTCTTCGACCGGCTGACGTGAGCACCGAACTACCACTGTTTCCGCTCAACACCGTGCTGTTCCCCGGGGCAACCCTGTCCCTGCGCATCTTCGAACAGCGCTATCTCGACATGGTGCGTGAATGCACGCGCAATGAACGGGGCTTCGGCGTGATCTGCGCCTGGCCTGCACAGGAGGGGCACCCGGCCCGCCATGCGCGCATCGGCTGCGAGGCGATCATCGTCGACTTCTCCACCCTCGACGACGGACTGCTGGGACTGCAGTGCGAAGGACAAAGGCGATTCCGCATCGTCGATACGCGGGCCCGCGAGGATGGACTGTTGATCGGCCAGGTCGACTGGCTGCCGCCCGAACCGGCCATCGGCGTGCCCGCGCGCTTCTCGGTGCTGCAGACCCTGGTGCAGGAGCTGCTGCGCCACCGCGAGACCGCGGCCGGCCTCGATGTCGATCTCGACGATGCCAGCGAGCTCGGACGCCGCCTGGCCGCCATGCTCCCGTTGACTACCGACCACGCCCAGGCCCTGCTTGAGACGAGCGATCCCTTGAGTCGGCTGGAAGCCATCATCAGTCTGCTTCAGGCACAGAACCAGGACGACGCGCAGGATCGCTGAACTCCGGCCCGGCGATCAGCCAGACCTGGGCATCGGTCACGACGATATCGAACTCGCCGAAGGCCGGCTCGAGCCATTGCATCCGTCGCTCCTGGCCGACACCCGTGTCTTGCCAGCGGTTGAAGATCCCCAGAAAGCTGCCGACCCGGGCCAGGCGCAACTGGCCCAGCCAGATCGGCGACCCGTCCGGTTCCAGCCGCGCTCCGGACGCCCAAAGCCGGATCACGGCCATTTGCTCCTCTCCCACCGACATCACGCGAATCAGATTCTCCGGCCGCCCGGCGAAATCACGCGCAAAATGCGACAGGGTGAGCGGGTCGGGCCGGGTACTCAGCAGCGAAGCAAGGGGCTGCTCGGGCTCGGGCGGAGCCCGCCACCCCGCCGCATCGAGCGCGCGGGCAATGGTGTACAGGTCCGCGGCCACCTGCAGGTCGAAGCGCTGCACCTGCGCCGGCCCGATGCGCGAGCGCTCCTGCGGCAGGCGTTCCCAACCGCTGTCGAGCCACTCCGATTGCGCCATGACACGCTCGGGCGGGGCCAGCCGACTGCTTTCCAGCAGGGCATCCATATGCGTTTGCACATGCATGCCGGCAATGATTGCAAACAGTCCGTAGAAAGCCACCGACAACAGTCCCGCCCGACCCCGCGGCAGCGAGCGCTGGCGGTATCCGATGCCGACCAGCGCCACCCAGCCGCCGCCGAGCGCCAGGGCGGCGAGCACGCCGCTGACTGATGCGCGCCCGAGATAGAGATGGGCGAAGCACACAAGCATCAACAACAGACTGGTCATCAGGTAGGGCCACTTCCGGCGACTGGCATGCAGATCCTTGGCGATCATCACGGCAAAGAATCCCAGCACGGCCGTGGCCAGGGCAATGCTGCGATGCGGCACCTCGCCCAGCCGGGGCATCGCCACCGGCGCATCGATCAGCAAACCCATCAAGCCGCCGAGCAGCTCCGCCAGTATCCAGGCACCGGCGGTGGCAACCAGCCAGTGCCAGGCGGCGTTGGTGCGCCGATAGGCGACCAGCAGCAAAGTGACCAGAGCCGACAGCAGTCCCATCACGCGCAGGTCTCCGGCCAGCGACAGGGCTACGAATACCGGGTCGGCCAGGTGACTGCGCAGGCTCGCCGCCCAACTGGCCACCTGACGTTCGGCATCCACGGCTTCGATGGCAAACGGCGCGATCAGCAAAACGGTCAGCAGCACGGCCAGAGACAGCAGCAGCAACAGGCCAAGCAACGCCACCGACAGCAGTTCCCGCTTGCCCGGCTCGAACAGGGGGGCGACCACCCGCCCCATCAGCGGGTGGTCGCTGCTCCAGCGGATCAGGCCCTTCAACCACCAGCCACTGCGACGAGCGGTGAAGTTGTAGACCAGACGGGTCACCCAGACCACCAGCCAACCACCGAGCACCACGATCAGCAAGACGATAACCAGGCGACCGGCAAACTCCGCGGCCAGTTCCAGCGAGGCGCCGAACAACATGCCCGGCAACAGGTAGGCCGGGGCCCAGAGCACACAGGCGGGCACGGCGAACAACAGGAACGAGCGCAACGGCATGCTCATCATGCCCGCCACCAGCGGCACCACCGGTCGCAACGGCCCGACAAAACGGCCGATGACCACGGCCTTGCCGCCATGGCCGATGACGGCCGCCTGGCCCGCGGCCAGCATGTCCGGACGCCGGCTCAGGGGCCACAGGCGCGGCACGTGTACACGAAAGCGGGATCCTGCCCAGTGACTGACGACATCGCCCACCAACGCACCGAACGCCGCGCTGGCCCAGCACCACAGGAATAACGACAGGTCGGCACCGATGACCGCCCCAACGATAAACAGCAGGACGATCCCGGGAATGAAGATGCCGATGATGGCCAGCGACTCGAGCAGAGCGAACGCGAAGGCCATCGCCACCAGCCATCCGGGGTGGGACTGGAGCAGTTGGTTGATGCTGGCAAGGAAGCCGGTATCCACGGGTCGGGTTACCGTCTTGCCTTCACGGCCCTGGATTCGGCATATGGCATTTCAGTACGGCCTCACGATCAA
>SKSJ01000060.1 GCA_007123055.1 Wenzhouxiangella sp.
AGTGTTTCATGTCAGAAAGTGATTCGCTTGCGTCCATCCAGCCGCCCGAGAACCCGGGACGGCGTCGCCTGTTGGCGTGGACAACGGGAGTGGTCGGTGCCGTCGGGGTTGGTGCAGCCGTGTGGCCGTTCGTATCATCGCTGCAGCCCAGCGCCAGGGCACGCATTATCGGTGCCCCGGTGGAGGTTTTCATCGGTAACCTGGAACCCGGCCAGCTCGTTCGTGTCCAGTGGCGTGGAGCGACCATCGGCGTGATGCGCCGCACGCAGCGCATGCTCGAGGATCTCGAGGGCATGGGCGACCAGCTGCGCGATCCTGAATCCAGCGCTGAACAGCAGCCTGAATACGCACGCAACTTTCATCGCTCGATTCGCCCGGAAATCCTGGTGGCCAACATCCATTGCACCCACCTGGGCTGCGTGCCCCAGGTACTCCCGGAAGTCGGCGCGCAGCCGTTTGACCAGAACTGGCGCGGCGGTTTCTTCTGCCCGTGTCACCGCTCGACCTTCGATCTTGCCGGACGTGTCTTTCGCGGTGTGCCGGCGGTGCTGAACCTGGTGGTGCCGCCCTACCGTTTCATCGACGACGACCACGTCCTCATCGGCGAAGATCCGGAAGAAGGAGCAGTCTGACATGGCCAAGCCTGCCAGCTCGATCAACAAGAGTATTCACGCCGTCGGTCAATGGATCGACGATCGCTCCCATATCAGCGACTTCTGGAAGAAGCACCTGAGCGAGTACTACGCGCCCAAGAACTTCAACCTGTGGTACTTCTTCGGTTCGCTGTCGTTGCTGGTGCTGGTCAACCAGATCGTCACCGGCATTTTCTTGACCATGCACTACAAGCCCGATGCGGAGCTGGCCTTCGCCTCGATCGAATACATCATGCGTGACGTCGAATGGGGATGGCTGATCCGCTACATGCATTCCACCGGCGCCTCGCTGTTCTTCGTGGTGGTCTATCTGCACATGTTCCGGGCACTGATGTACGGGTCTTACGCGAAGCCACGCGAGCTCGTGTGGATTCTCGGGGTGACCATCTACCTGGTGCTGATGGCCGAATCCTTCATGGGCTATGTGCTGCCCTGGGGGCAGATGTCCTACTGGGGTGCGCAGGTGATCATCTCGCTGTTCGGTGCCGTACCCTGGGTGGGTGACGGCCTTGTCGAGTGGATTCGCGGCGACTACATGGTGGCCGATGCCACGCTCAACCGTTTCTTTGCGCTGCACGTGGTGGCCTTGCCGATGGTGCTGCTGCTGCTCGTCGTGCTGCATCTGGCGGCCCTGCACGAGGTGGGGTCGAACAATCCCGACGGGGTCGATATCAAGGCGAAAAAGGATGCCCAGGGGCGTCCCTTGGACGGCATTCCGTTCCACCCGTACTACACGGTCAAGGATATTTTCGGTGCCGGTTTCTTCCTGATTATCGCGGCATTCATCATCTTCTTCCTGCCGGAGTTCGGAGGCTATTTCCTCAAGCCCGACAACTTCATCGAGGCGGACCCGCTGGTGACGCCGGATCATATCCCGCCAGTGTGGTACTTCACACCGTTTTACGCCATTCTCCAGGCTGTGCCCGACAAGCTGATGGGCGTGGTGCTGATGGGTGCGGCAGTGATGATTCTCTACCTGGTCCCGTGGCTGGATCGCAGTCCGGCCAAGTCACTGCGCTACCGCAGCTGGATGTCGAAGCTGGCGCTGGCCATTTTCGCCGTCGCATTCATACGGCTGGGCATGCTGGGGCTGTCGCAGGACTCCAGCACCTTTGAACTCAGGTTGTGGACGTTCCTGTACTTCGCGTTCTTCATCCTGATGCCGCTGTGGACCAGTTTCGAGCGCACCAAACCCGTACCTGAGCGAGTGACCAAGTAATGAGTTATCGACACATTCTGATTGTTCTCGTGCTGATTGCCATCACTGGTGCCGCCCAGGCCGCGGGCAAGGGTGGTGATCTTGATCATGCCGACACCAACGTTCACGACCGGGCATCCCTGCAACGTGGCGCAACGCTGTTCGTCAACTACTGCATGGGTTGTCACTCGGCGCAGTACATGCGCTACCAGCGACTTGCCGAGGACCTGGACCTGACCGAAGAACAGGTAGAGCAGTTTCTGGTCATGGGCGATCGCGAGATTTCCGACTACATGCTGACCGCAATGGACGCCACGGACGCGGAAGCGTGGTTCGGAGTCACGCCGCCCGACCTGAGCCTCACGGCACGGTCGCGCGGCACGGACTGGATTTATTCCTTTCTGCGCGGCTATTACCTGACCGAGGACGGCTGGAACAACACCGTGCTCGAGAATCCGGCCATGCCGCATGTGCTGTGGGATCTGCAAGGTGTTCAGCGGCCGATCACCGAGACGTATACCGATGACGAGGGGCAGACACGCACCCGCGTCGTCAGCCTCGAGCTTGATGAAGAGGGGAGGATGTCGCCGCGAGACTTCGATCGCGCGATGCTGGATCTGACCGCCTTCATGGAATACGTCGCCGAGCCGGCGGTGCTCAAGCGTGAGCGTCTCGGCATTTGGGTGCTGCTGTTTCTTGGCTTGCTGACCTTCCTCGCCTACCTTTTGTACAAGGAGTACTGGAAGGACGTGAAGTGAAGCTGGCGCCTGTCAGTCCGGCGGCCTCGGGCCGCCCTGCCGGAGTATGTCTACCATGATGGCTCTTTATTCATCCGAGAACTGCATCGATTGCCACCGGGTGCGCTTTGTTCTCGCCGAAAAGGGGATCAACGTCGAGATCATCCACGTTGAACAGGATCGCGCCGCAACCGCGGACCTGGCCGAGCTCAACCCCTATGGCGAAACGCCGACGCTGGTCGATCGGGATCTCACGCTCTATGGCACCTGGGTGGTGACCGAATACCTCGACGAGCGCTATCCGCACCCACCGTTGATGCCGGTCGATCCGGTATCGCGTGCCTACCTTCGTCTGGCGATGTACCGCATGTTTCGCGACTGGATCGACGCGGCCAAGGTCATCGAGACCTCCGGCGGCGAAAAGAAGATCGCGACAGCACGAAAACAGTTGCTCGACGGCATCATCGCCTCCGACGACCTGTTCGGCGTGAAGCCTTTCCTGCTCAGCGACGAGCTGTCGCTGGCCGATTGTGCGCTGGTGCCATTGCTGTGGCGTTTGCCGGCCTACGATATCGACCTGACGGCCAAGCAGGCGCCCAACGCGATCAGGTACATGGAACGGATGTTTGCACGCGATTCATTCAAGCGCAGCCTCACCGAAGCCGAGCGGATTCTGCGCGAAGGTGAGTAAGACCATGCTCTCGAGCCGGCCATACCTGCTCCGGGCCCTGCATGAGTGGATCGTCGACAGTGGACTCACGCCGCACCTTCTGGTCAATGCCGAGCAACCGGGGGTTGAAGTTCCGGAATCGGCCGTCAATGACGGTCGGGTGATTCTCAACGTCAATCCCTCGGCGGTACGCGACCTGCTCATCGATGCTGAACTGGTCACCTTTGTGGCGCGTTTCGGGGGAGTGTCGCAGGCCGTCACCGTGCCGGTTACCGCGATCGAGGCCATATACGCGCGTGAAAACGGGCGCGGCATGATGTTTCCCGACGACGAATCGGACGAGTCGGACGAAAAGGGGGAGGAGTCTCCGGAGGGTGGCGACAGTGAACCGCGGCCACGCAAGCCGAACCTCAAGGTCGTCAAGTAGGTTTCATTCGATCAGCTTACCCCCGTCGTCTCGTTCTCCCCAGATCGAAGCCAGCCGGGTGCCCTGGAGCACCAGTTCTCCCGAGCGGCGCTGGCCACCGTCGGGACTGAAGTCGAAGCGATAACGGCGCTGCCACTGCAACATGCCCCGGTCCGAGCGCACTGGCCAGAGTGCCGCAAGGGTCACTGTCTGGTCGAGAAGTTGCCAGTCCTGACGGTGGCAGAAATTGCGTGCGTGGTGTCGGGCGCGGTCGCGTGCATTGACCGCGGATGCCCAGTAAAGCGCGACGGCGGCAAGCAAGAGCAGGGCGCCGAACGCCTCTTCGAAGCCGGTCATCGACGCGCTCTCAGCAGCACGTAGACCGCGCCCGTCCCGCCATCGTTGGGAGGGGCGGAGGCAAAAGCGGCCACGCGGTCGTGACGGCTGAGGAGGCGGGCGGTCAGCCGCTTGATCTGGGGCCCTTGCGGGCCGGAACGCAGACCCTTGCCGTGGATGATCTTGACGCAGGACATGCGCTCGCGGTCGGCATGCTCCAGGAAAGCACGGATCGTGCGGCCGGCTGCGTCCAGGTTCATCTGGTGGAGATCGATCTGGTCCTGCACTCGCCAGTGACCGCGGCGCAGTCGCGAAAGCACGCGCTTTTGCAGCCCCGGACGCAGGTAGGTGATTTCCTCGCCGGTCTCCACGGCGCTGTAGTCGATCGGCGCATTGGCCAGGTCCTGCATGACCTGGTTCTCGTCGCGCTGGCGCTGGGCCGGGATGGCGCGCGGGGCAGGGGGGCGGGAGTGCACACGGTCGCTTTTCAGTCGGCGCACCGAACCGACGGATTCGCGAAACAGGTCGAGCTCGTCGTCTGAATCTTTCATGTCAACATGACTTCCGGCGCTATTTGCGCGTCCACTTCATTTATAGTTACGTTTTGCCCTGTCCAGTTCAACCATGCATATTCTGATTGCCAATGACGACGGGCTCTATGCGCCCGGTATTCGCCTGTTATCCGAGCGCCTGGCCGACCACAGCGACCAGGTGACGGTGGTTGCCCCCGATCGGGATCGATCCGGGGCAAGCAACTCGCTCACCCTGGACCGCCCGATTCGGGTCCACAAGCGCGATGATCGCACTTTCATGGTTTATGGTACGCCAACGGACTGCGTGCATATTGCCATTACCGGACTTTTGGGTGACGAGCCGGACATGGTCGTCTCGGGCATCAACGCCGGCGCCAACATGGGCGATGACGTCCTGTACTCGGGGACCGTGGCCGCCGCGATGGAGGGTCGCTTCCTCGGCCTGCCGGCGATGGCCGTTTCACTGGCGTTTTCCGAGCAGGGCCCCCATCACTTCGATACGGCCGCCGAGGCGGCCTGCATGCTCATGGCCCAACTCAAGGATCAGCCCCTGCCGGCCGACACCATTCTCAACGTCAACGTGCCCGATGTACCCTGGAGCGAAGTCCGCGGCTTCGAGACCACGCGACTCGGCCACCGGCACCGGTCCGAAGACGTGATTCCCATCGAGGATCCCCGCGGCAGGAGTTTTTTCTGGATTGGTCCGGCCGGTGGCGAGCAGGACAACGGCCCGGGCACGGATTTTCACGCCGTGCGCCAGAACTTCGTTTCGGTTACCCCCATCCATGTCGACCTGACCCGCTACCAGGCCCTGGACCAGGTCAGTCACTGGATCGACCAGCTCAACACCGGACGGTACCGACAACAGCAATGATGAGCAGTGCAGGCGGCATCGGTATGACTTCGGAGGGCACGCGCCAGCGCCTGGTGCGGCGGCTGCGTGACAAGGGCATTCGCGACGAGCGGGTCCTCGAGGCGATGGCCGCGGTTCCGCGTCACCTGTTCGTCGACGAAGCGCTGTCGTCGCGAGCCTACGAGGACACTGCCCTGCCAATCGGCCGTGGCCAGACCATCTCGCAACCTTTCGTGGTGGCCATGATGACTGCTGCCGTGCTGGGCGAAAAACGGCTGGGCAAGGTGCTGGAGATCGGAACCGGTTCAGGCTACCAGGCGGCCATCCTGGCACGACTGGCCGACAAGGTGTTCACCACCGAACGCATCGGCGAGTTGCAGCGCAGCGCGCGGCAGCGATTCCATCGGCTCGGCCTGCACAATATCTATACGCGGCACACCGATGGCAACGAGGGCTGGCCGAGCCAGGCACCGTTTGACGCCATCGTGGTCACCGCCGGAGGACGCATTCCCGACGTGCTTTACGAGCAACTGGCCGACGGCGGCGTGCTCGTGGCGCCGGAGGACGCCGGCTTGCACCAGCAATTGATCCGGGTGACGCGTCACGGCGACGAGTTCGATCGCGAGAATCTCGGGGCAGTGAGCTTCGTGCCATTGCGCGAGGGTCTGGAATAAGTGTTCGCGCCGGCGCGTTGACGATGTTCCGCGGACTGTATGACCGGGTCCTGGCTGCGTCGCGTCATCGCCACGCGCGCCGTTACCTGTTCGCGCTGAGCCTGACTGAAGCCACGGTGTTCCCCGTGCCGCCCGACGTCATGCTCGCCCCCATGGTGCTGGCCGACCGGCAATCGGCCTGGCGGCTTGCTTTCCTGACCACCGTGGCGTCGGTGCTGGGGGGACTGATCGGTTACCTGATCGGTCTGCTGGCCATCGAGGCGGTGATGCCGCTCATCGAGCGGGCCGGATACATCGATGCCTATGACGCCGCCGTCGGTGCGTTCGAGCGTTTTGGCGTCTGGTTCGTGATCCTGGCCGGGTTTTCGCCCATTCCTTTCAAGGTCATTACCATCGCCGCCGGCGCGCTTGGCATGCCGGTGCTCGGCTTCCTCCTGGGGGCAATCATTGGCCGTGGTTCACGCTTTTACCTGGTTGCCGGTGTCATATACGCGGGCGGGGAAAGGGCGGCAGACAACCTGCGCGATTGGGTCGATACCCTGGGATGGGTCGTCGCTGGCCTGTCGATGGTGGCACTGATCGTATGGTGGTTATGGTGAGCAGGTGGCTGTCTGTCCTGGTGATTGTCGCGCTCGGGCTGGTGGCCGGATGCGCACCCTGGGCGCCCGCGCCGGTGGAAGATCGCAGCCGGGTTCCTGAGCGGGAGCGAACGCCGTCTCCCCCCGAGCGTGTCGTGGCCACGGTTCCGGGCTTCTACGAGGTACAACGCGGCGATACGCTCTACTCCATTGCGTTTCGCTACGGTATGGACTGGCGCGACGTCGCCGACTGGAATGACATCGGTGCTCCCTACACGATCCGGCCGGGCCAGGAATTGCGCATGACCGAGCCGCCCCGGCGACCCCGGCCGTCAGCCAGACGACCGGATCGGCCCGCCGAAACCGCGTCGACCCCGGCAGTGCAGCCCGAGTCCGCCCCCGACACGGATTCGGCGCCCGTCTCACCAGCGGAAGAGGCGAGTACCCCGGACCCCGATCCGGTTGCTGAAACTCGGGCTCCCGCCCCGTCGGCATCCGGGTCTTCGCGAAGCGTTGCCGGGGTGGACTGGCAGTGGCCGACCGCCGGCGACATTCTGCATCCCTTCGATGCCAGCGCCACGCGACGCGGTCTGGGGATCGCGGGCAGCGCCGGCCAACCCGTGCAAGCGGCCGCTGCAGGAGAAGTGGTCTACAGCGGAACCGCGCTGATCGGCTACGGCGAACTGATCATCATCAAGCACTCCAATACCTTGCTGTCGGCTTACGGTCACAATCGGGCCCGGCTCGTTCAAGAGGGCGATCGGGTCGGTCGCGGGGAACAGATTGCCGAAATGGGGATGAACGAGCGGGATGAGGAGTTGCTGCATTTCGAGATACGCCGGGACGGCCAGCCGGTCGATCCGCTGAGCTACCTGCCGCGGCGTTGACAAGCGGTTCAACCACCGTGCGGCAGGTCCACTTTCCGATGCGCCAGGATGAACGCCGCCAGGGCTCGGCGGTTTTCGCTCATCAGCACGTTGAAGGTGCGGGCCGCCGCGGCGAGGGTCATGGATTCGATGCCAACGCCGCGCTGAATGAAGAAACGCTGGATGTCGATGCCGAGCACCTGGTGGGTCCGGCCGACTCCGATGACGACCAGTTCCGGTTCCGGTGTGACGAGCGGCGCCAGGGTGGCTTCGTCCAGGTCGGCGAGCGAGTTGACTGGCCAATCCGACTCCAGGTAGCGGGCGCCGAGGATCAGGCTGCTGTCGTAAGTCGTCTGGTCGACGCGAACGCTTCTGTCGGTGACAGAGCGAACGACATGGTGGTTGCCAGGCTTGTGCTCGGTCAGATCCATGGCGGTATGCGCATCACCGGGGCAGAGCGATCCTGGGCTTTTTCGGATGGCGGCGGTAAAGGCAAGCCACCTGGCCGATACTGTGGACCAGCTCCGCCCGGCTGGTCGCGACCAGCTGCTCGATCCACTCATCGCGCTGCTTGCGATCGCCGCGCAGCTTGATCTTGATCAGCTCGTGGTGGTCGAGCGCCTGCTCGATTTCGGCCAGCACATTCTCGCTCAGCCCCTTGTCGGCCACCATGACGACCGGTTGCAGGTTGTGGGTAAGACCGCGAAGGTATTTTTTCTGAGAGGTGGTGAGGGGCATGGACGAGTTGGGACTCCAAAAAGGGAATTATCGCATGGCACGAGGGAGTGCGAAGCGGAAGTCGGAGGGCGGGCGAACAGACCAGGGCCCATTGACAAACCGCTCCACCGGCACCAGCATTCTCCTTGTCCCAGACCCCAGCCCCTGCCATGTCCTCCAACTGGAAGAAACGCCAGGAATCAGATCCGTACGTCAAACGCGCCCGGGAGGCGGGTTATCGTGCGCGGGCGGCATTCAAGCTGATGGAGCTCGACGAGAAGGACAGGCTTTTCAGGCCTGGCCAGCGGGTGGTCGACCTGGGCGCCGCACCCGGCAGCTGGTCGCAGGTTGCCCGGCAGCGCATCGGCGAGGCCGGCGTGATCATCGCGCTGGATATTCTGCCGATGGAACCGCTCGAGGGCGTGACCTTCATCGAGGGCGATTTCCGCGAGGATGAGCCGCTGGAGAAACTGGAGGCGGCGCTGGACGGGGCGAAGGTTGACCTTGTGCTGTCGGACATGGCGCCCAATATCTCGGGTATCGGCCCGGCGGACCAGGCGCGCAGTATCTACCTGGCCGAGCTGGCGCTCGCCTTTGCCGGCGACTGGCTGGATATTTCCGGCACGCTGGTGGTCAAAGTTTTTCAGGGCGAAGGTTTCGAAGCGCTGCTCAGCCAGGTGCGCGAGGCTTTCAGGGCCGTCAAGGTCCGCAAGCCACGGGCTTCGCGACCCGAAAGTCGCGAGGTTTACCTGGTTGCCCGCGGCTTGAAGAGCTAACTAGCCATTGATTTCACATGCGATAGAATGTGCCAGGCGCACAGCGACCTGACACCGGAGCGACATTTTGAGTGATTTTGCCAAGAATCTGCTGATGTGGATCATCATCGCGGTGGTTCTGATGAGTGTGTTCAACCATTACTCTCAGACCGAACCCGAACCGCGTCAGATGACCTACTCGGTCTTCCTGGAGCAAGTCGAGCGACGCAACATCGAGGAAGTCCTGATCGAGGAAGGGTCGGGTGCCACGACGATCACCGGCCAGACCCTCGACGGGCAACCGTTCGTGGTCAACGCGCCGCGAAACGATCCGGGGCTGATTCTGGACCTGCAGCAGAACGAGGTCGACTTCGAGTACGCGGAGCCGGCGCGACGCTCGATGATTGTCGACATCCTGATCAGCCTGCTGCCGGTGCTGGTGCTGGTCGGCCTGTGGGTGTACTTCATGCGCCAGATGCAGGGCGGTGCCGGAGGACGCGGCGGTGCAATGAGCTTCGGCAAGTCGCGGGCCAAGCTGCAGGGCGAGGATCAGGTCAAGGTCACATTCAGTGACGTGGCCGGTTGCGACGAGGCCAAGGAGGAAGTGACTGAACTGGTCGACTTCCTGCGGGATCCCGGCAAGTTCCAGCGCCTGGGCGGACACATTCCCAAGGGCATCCTCATGGTGGGGCCGCCGGGGACCGGCAAGACGTTGCTCGCGCGCGCGATCGCCGGCGAGGCACGGGTGCCGTTTTTCTCGATCTCCGGTTCGGACTTCGTCGAGATGTTCGTCGGTGTCGGCGCCTCGCGCGTGCGTGACATGTTCGAAACCGCCAAGAAGCATGCCCCGTGCATCATCTTCATCGATGAGCTCGATGCGGTCGGCCGCCATCGCGGCGCCGGTCTGGGGGGCGGTCACGACGAACGCGAGCAGACACTCAACCAGTTGCTGGTGGAAATGGACGGTTTCGAGGGCAACGAGGGCATCATCCTGATCGCCGCGACCAACCGCCCCGACGTTCTCGATCCGGCCCTGCTGCGTCCCGGACGCTTTGACCGCCAGGTGGTCGTTCCGCTGCCTGACCTGAAGGGTCGCGAACACATTCTCAACGTGCACATGCGCAAGGTGCCGTGCGACGAGAACGTCAATGCCCGCCTGATTGCCCGCGGCACGCCCGGATTTTCCGGCGCCGACCTGGCCAACCTCGTCAACGAGGCAGCACTGTTTGCAGCGCGGGCCAATTCGAAGTCTGTGACTCACCAGCACTTCGAGCAGGCCAAGGACAAGATCATGATGGGCGCCGAGCGCAAGTCCATGGTCATGGACGAGGAAGACAAGCGTCTGACTGCCTACCACGAGGCGGGCCATGCCATTGTCGGCCGCACCGTGCCCGAGCACGATCCGGTCTACAAGGTCACCATCATTCCGCGCGGCCGTGCGCTCGGTGTGACCATGTTCCTGCCCGAGCAGGACAAGTACAGCCAGAACAAGACGCAGTTGGAAAGCCAGTTGGCCAGCCTTTTCGGCGGCCGTGTGGCCGAGGAACTGATCTACGGCAAGGAAAAGGTCACCACGGGCGCTTCCAACGACATCGAGCGGGCCACCCAGATCGCGCGCAACATGGTTTCGAAGTGGGGGCTGTCCGACGTGATGGGGCCGCTGTCCTATGACGAAAGCGAAGACGAGGTCTTCCTCGGCCGGTCGGTGACCCAGCACAAGCACATCTCCGACGAGACCCATCGCCAGATGGACAAGGAAGTGCGGCGCATCATCGACGGGGCCTACGAGAAGGCAAAGGATATTCTCGATACCAACATGGACAAGCTTCACCTGATGGCCGAGGCGCTGATGCGCTACGAGACCAACGATTCGAAGCAGATCGACCAGATCATGAAAGGCCACGAGCCCGATCCACCCGAAGGCTGGGACGATGATGCCCCCACGCCCGATGACGGCGGAGGAGATGAAGGCGGCGAAGAGCCGTCGAGTCAGCCCGCGACCGGTTGATTCGGTGAAGAAATCGAAAGTTCTCAGGCGCCCCGGACTCCGGGGCGTTTTGCGTTGCAGCCCTGCCAGCTATTAAAGCGACGACTCCTTCTCCAGCAGCATTTGCTTGCGCTCGATCCCCCAGCGGTAGCCGCCCGGGCTGCCGTCCGCGGCGACCACCCGGTGGCAGGGCACGACCACGGCCGCGGGATTGGCGCCGCAGGCCTGTGCCACGGCGCGGGCGCCGCCCGGAATGTCGAGGTATCGTGCCAGGTCGCCGTAAGTGAACGTTTCTCCGGCCGGAATCTGCTGCAGCGCCCGCCAGACCCTTTGCTGGAATACGGTGCCGCGCAAGTCCAGCGGCAGGTCGGTGGCGGCCGGACGACCATGGTCGATCAGGTCGACCACCCGGCGCTGAATGGCAAGGAAATCCTCGTTGGCGGCTTCCAGCCGCGCGTGCGGAAAACGCCGCTCCAGGTCAGCCGTCAGATCAGCGGACTCGTCGCCGATCAGTACCGCGCACAGACCCCGGTTGGTGGCTGCTACCAGCACCTTCCCCAGCTTGCACTCGGCAATGGCGAAACCGATGCCTTCGCCCTTGCCACCGGCGCGAACCCTTGATGGCGACATGCCGAACCCGTCCGCGGCCGCCTGGTGGGATCGGCTCGATGATCCGAATCCCGCCTCGAGTGCTGCTTCGGTGACGTTTCGGCCGGCCCGCAGCAGTTCACCGAAGTGCTCGATGCGGGCGTGCCGGAGCATCCGTCCCGGGCTGAGTCCGAAGCGCTGGCGAAAGCGCCGCTGGAAATGGCCGGTACTGAATCCGGCGAGCCGGGCCATGTCGGCAACCGTCACGGAAAATCCCAGTTCCGCGGCCCGGCGCAGGCTCTGATCGATGCGTTCACTGTCATTGATCGTCGGCATGCCCGAAAGCATAGCCCGTTCCGTCTCGAGCCGCATTCCGATTCGTGATGTCGGCTGACTGCGTGAGGTACGAGGCGTGAGGGGGGGGGAAGGTTCCAGGCAACGAAACGACAAAACGACAAACCAGCCGGCGAACCACCCCCTACAATACTCCCATGACCGATTCACTGATTGAAGCCATCCATTCCGCGCAGCGTGGCGAGCGGCGGCCGCTGGTGATGGGCATCGTCAACGTCACGCCGGATTCGTTTTCCGACGGCGGTCGCTTCGACCGGCCGGACCGGGCGCTGGCGCATGCGTTGCGGCTGGTTGAAGAGGGTGTCGACATCCTGGATGTCGGCGGTGAATCGACCCGTCCGGGGGCCGAACCGGTGGGAGTGGACGAGGAACTCGAGCGCGTCATTCCCGTCATCGAGCGGATCCGGGGACGGGTCGATGTGCCGATTTCCATCGATACGGTCAAGCCCGAAGTCATGCGACGGGCGGTGGCCGCCGGCGCGACGATGATCAACGACGTCCTGGGTTTGCGGGCCGAAGGTGCAATGGCCGCGGCTGCCGAGCTTCAGGTGCCGGTTTGCATCATGCACATGCAGGGCGAGCCGCGCACCATGCAGAAGGAGCCACGTTATATCGATGTGGTCGAGGATATCCGGTCGTTCTTCGGCGAGCGCCTGCAGGCTTGTCGGGAGGCGGGTGTTGATGATTCATTGCTCGTTCTCGATCCGGGATTCGGCTTTGGCAAGACACTCGAGCACAACCTGCAACTACTGGCACGCTTTGATCACTTGCGCGGTTTGGGGCGTCCACTGCTGGCCGGCATCTCACGCAAATCCATGCTCGGTGCCCTGACCGGCAAGTCCGATCCCGGGCAAAGAGTCGCAGCTTCGGTGGCTGCCGCGGTGCTGGCAGCCGGGCGCGGGGCCGCCATTGTCCGGCTGCATGATGTCGACGAGACGGTCGATGCGCTGAAGATATTCGCGGCAGTGGAGCATGACCACCGGGGCTGAGGCCGGATTGACGGGGTGTGGCGTTTGATGACGGCCGCCTTGCCATGACCGAGAGCGCAGCCACTGGCATTCCACTCCTGGTTTCAGCGGCTACAATACGCGCCATGGCAACGAAATACTTTGGTACCGATGGAATTCGCGGTCGGGTCGGCGAGATGCCGATTACCGCCGATTTCGTCCTCAAGCTTGGCTGGGCGGCCGGGCGCGTGTTCGTCGAGGAGTTTGGCGAGGACGCCGCGGTGGTCATCGGCAAGGACACCCGCATCTCCGGTTACCTGTTCGAGTCGGCCCTGGAGGCGGGTTTCGCCGCTGCCGGCGTCGATGTGCTGCTGCTCGGACCCATGCCGACCCCGGCCGTGGCGCATCTCACGCGCAGCCTGCATGCGGTCTCCGGCGTCGTGATCTCGGCATCGCACAACCCGTTCGAAGACAACGGCATCAAGTTTTTCTCCGGTGCCGGGCAAAAGCTGGACGATCGACTCCAGGATGCCATCGAACGAAAGCTCGAGGAGCCGATGACCCATGTGGCTCCGGAGCAGCTTGGCAAGGCCAACCGTATCGATGATGCCGTCGGCCGCTATGTCGAGTACTGCAAGGGCACGGTCACCTGGGGGACACGACTGGATGATCTGAAGATCGTGGTCGACTGTGCCAATGGCGCGACCTATCGCATCGCACCGGAGGTCTTCCGCGAACTGGGGGCGGAGGTGATCAGCATCTTCGACAAGCCCGACGGTCTCAATATCAACCGCGAGTGCGGTTCGACTCATCCGGACAACCTGGCCCGCATGGTGCGCGCCGAACGGGCCGACCTGGGCGTGGCCTTCGACGGCGACGGCGACCGGGTCATCATGGTCGACGGCCAGGGCAATCTGGTCGACGGCGATCAGATCCTGTTCGTGCTGGCCGAGGCCAGATGTGCCAATGGCGGCCTGGAAGGCGGCGTGATCGGTACCGTCATGAGCAATTTCGGACTGGAAGAGGCGCTGCGCGAGCGCGGCATTCCCTTTGAACGCAGCCCGGTGGGTGATCGTCACGTGCACGAGTGGCTCACCGAGCGCGGCTGGGTGCTGGGCGGCGAGTCCTCCGGTCATATCCTGTGCCTGGATCGCGCGACCACCGGTTGCGGGATCGTCAGCGCCCTGCAGGTCGTCGAGGCGCTGGCGCGATCCGGAAAGTCCCTGTCGGAGATGACCGCAGGCATGGTCAAGTGTCCGCAGGTCATGATCAACGTACCGACCGGCGGCAATGGGCGGGCGGTGCTTGATGGCAATGAAAGCATTGCCAGCGCTGTCGGCCAGGTGGAGAGTGAACTGGCCGGGCGTGGACGGGTGATTCTCCGGCCATCGGGCACCGAGCCGGTGGTGCGCGTCACGGTCGAGGGCCCGAATGCCGGAGAAGTCAAAAGACTCGCCGAGCAATTGGCCGATTCCGTGCAGAGGGCGTTGGCGACGTGAGCGATCTCGACACCGGCATTCCCGTGCTTTCGCTGACTGACTTTGACGGTCGTCGCGGGCGTTTTACCGAAGAACTGGGGCACGCCTGGCGGGAGTTCGGCTTCGTCGGAATCGCTGATCACGACATCGACGATGCGGTGATCGAGGGAGCCTATGCCGCGTTTCGCGAGTTCTTCGCCCTGACCGACGGGACCAAGCAGAAGTACCACCGGCCGGGTATCGGCGGGGCGCGTGGCTACACCGGGTTCGGAGTCGAGCAGGCCAAGGGCCACGACGTGCCCGATCTCAAGGAGTTCTGGCATGTTGGGCGCGAGATCGAGGGGGAAAATCCTTATCCGGACATCCTTTTTCCCAACGTCTGGCCCGACGAGGTGGCCGACTTCCGGGATGCCGCGCTGGCAGTCTACCGATCACTGGAAGCGGTCGGCAACCAGGTCTTGTCCGCCGCCGCCATCGATCTCGGCCTGCCCGCCAACTGGTTCGCCGACAAGACCGATTACGGCAACTCCATTCTGCGGCCGTTGCACTACCCACCCATCGAACGTGCCCCGGAAGGCGCGGTGCGCGCCGCACAGCACGAGGACATCAACCTGATCACGCTGCTGGTCGGGTCGAAAGAGCAGGGACTGGAGATCCTGACCCGTGACGGACGCTGGATCGCCGTGACCACGCTGCCCGGCACCATCGTGGTCAATGTCGGCGACATGCTGCAGCGCCTGACCAATCATGTCTATCCGTCCACGACCCATCGCGTGGTCAACCCGCCCGGGGACGCGGCAAGACAGTCGCGCTACTCCATCCCGTTCTTCCTGCATCCCAATCCGGGTTTCGTCATCGAGACATTGCCGGGCTGTGTGGATGATGGCAATCCCGATCGCTATCCAGAGTCGATCACGGCGCATGAATACCTGTTGCAACGTCTGCGCGAGATCAAGCTGATTTAGTGGCGAGGTAGTGTTCCGGGTCGAAGCGGCTCAGTCGCTGACGGAAGCCCAGGGTGAAGCCGGGCCATAGCGTGGAGTTGCGACCGGTTTCGGGATGCAGGTACCAACTTTGGCACCCGCCCGCGGTCCACACCGTTCCCTCCATTCGCCGGGCAAGCATATCGTTCCACCTCTGCTGGGCCTCGGCGCGGACTTCCAGCGTTTCGATGCCGTGTGCGCGCATGTGGTCGAGGGCAGCGAGCAGGTAGCGGATCTGCGACTCGATCATCATGACCACCGAGTTGTGGCCCAGGGCGGTGTTCGGCCCCAGCAGCATGAATAGATTGGGGAAACCGGCGACGGCCGTGCCCTTGTAGGCTTCCGGGCCGGAGTGCCAGCACTTGCCCAGGTCACATCCCCCGCGGCCCGCGATCAGGCCCTCGGGAACCGGATCGACGGCCTTGAAGCCCGTTGCCAGGATGATGGTGTCGACCACGCGGCGCTGCCCCCCGGTGTCGGTGATGGCATCGGGTCCGATACGCGCAATGCCGTCGGTGACCAGTTCGACATGGCGCTGATCGAACACCGGGTAGAAGTCGTTGGCGAGCAGAACACGCTTGCAGCCGATGTCGTAATCAGGCTTCAGTTGCTCGCGCAGCTCCGGGTCGCGCACCTGCCGCCGCCGATGCCGGTGGGCCAGCCACCGGTGACCGGCGGCCAGGCGATTGCTCCACAGGAAAGCCGGTACGCGCAACTCCGAGATGGCCCAGATGCCGAAGCGGGCCAGCTTCTGCAGCCAGGGCTGTCGCCGGTAAAGGGCGCGCCGCCGCGGTCCGATGGCCCGGTCCGGCCGTGGCAGAATCCAGTTGGGCGTTCGCTGGTAGATGTCGAGCCGTTTCGCCTCCCGGGCCACGTGCGGAACAAGCTGAACGGCAGAAGCTCCCGTGCCGATCACGGCCACACGGCGGCCGGCCAGCTTGAGATTCTCGTTCCATTGCTGGGAATGGACGATTTCGCCGGCGAAATCATCGAGTCCGGGGATATCGGGCCAGGCCGGGCGCGAGAGGCCGCCCAGCGCGGCCACCAATACACGGGCACGCCACTTTCGGCCGCTCGCATCGTTTAGCTGCCATCGCTGCTCCCGCTCGCTCCAGGTCGCTTGGGTGATTCCGGTTCGCACACGTATGTGCGCCTCAAGTCGAAATCGGTCCACCAGGCTTTCAAGATAGGCCTGGATCTCCGTCCGCGGGGCGTAACGACGCGTCCAGTCGGGGTTGGGTGCGAAGGAAAAAGAGTACAGGTGGGAAGGTACATCGCAGGCGCAGCCCGGGTAGCGGTTGACCCACCAGGTGCCGCCCACGCCCGCGGTCTTTTCGAAGACGAGGAAATCCTCGATGCCGTGCTGCTTGAGTTGAATCGCCGTGCCCAGGCCGCCGAACCCGGCGCCGATGATGGCGACTTCCAGGTCGCTTGTCCGCTGTCGGCTCATATCGATGCAGAGTCTACCTGCAAGCGGAGCGAAGTACCCATGGGGGGGTCAGGTTCTTTGTTCGCGCGCCCAGTCGAGCAGGCGGGTTACATCAGCCTGGATACGGCCTTCCAGCTCGACTTCATGGCCTTCACGTTCCTCATCCATTTGTTCGATGACCTGGGGCGGAAATGCCTTTCGAGCATCGTGGGTGGGCATGTGCTTGATGCGCTCGTGCATGTCGTGGATGGCAGGGTAGAGGCGCGGAAAGTCCGGGTGGTCCGGCAAGACCAGGTGGTCGAGCAGTACGGTCAGACGGATGCACCCCTCCGACAGGGGACATTGCCGTTGCTGCATGGCCAGGGAGATGTCCCTGATGCTTTCGAACAGACGGGCGTTCCGGGCGCCGATGGCATTCTGTCGCGCACGCTGCCGTTGAAATACCTTTCGCCACAGCAGCGTGGCGTAAACGGCCAGCGCCAGGACAATTAGGGCGGCCAGGCCAGTCAGAATCCAGAGTGTTGTGGTCATGAAGGCCTCATGCAAACGAGTAAACTAAAAAACCAAAAAACCAAA
>SKSJ01000150.1 GCA_007123055.1 Wenzhouxiangella sp.
CGCTTGAGCCGGGCGAAGTAGCGCAGGACCTCGCGGCCCGACAGATTTTCGTAGAAGCTCACGTTCTCGGGCAGGTAGCCCAGTTGGAGCCTGAGTTGCCCGGCGGCGCGTCCGCGTGGATTCTCGCCCAGTACTTCGACGGTGCCCTCGCTGGGGGCGAGGACGCCGAGGATCATCTTCATGGTGGTGGACTTGCCGGCACCGTTGTGCCCGAGCAGTCCCAGCACTTCGCCGGGGGCCAGTTCCAGGTCCAGGCCGACGACAGCGTCAACCTTGCCGAAGTGGCGGCTGACCTTGTCGAGTCGAACCATGGTGCTCATGAGGATGCCTCCGCCTGGGCCACCGGGCGCATCAGGGGTGCGGAATCCCTGACCCCGGATGGTCGCAGGACCGGGAATTCCCGCTGCACCCAGCGCAGGAGCTGGACGGCGGGGCTGTTCATCAGGATGCGCGCCATGGGATAGGTCCAGAACAGGCGGTCGACGGCGTCATTGGGTTCATGCGGTACATCCCCGATGCCGTCGCCGGCCAGGTCCCAGCCCATGTAGTCGCTCCAGTAGTTTCCGCGTCCGTCGATCGACCATTCCTGGTCCCGGGTGGCCACGTACATGACCTGGGTGCGATTGTTGACCAGTGCATTCTCGAAGATCTCGTTGTTCTCCGAGCCGGCGGTCAGGTGAATGCCGATGTCGGTGCGTTCCAGGTGGTTGCGCCGGAAGGTGTTGTACTGCGCGTTGTAGACAAACATCGCCTTGCCCTCGGCCCCGCGGATGGGGGTGCCGGTGCGCGGGTTGGTGCTGGCGGTGATGGCAATCGCGGTATTGTCGGTAATGGTCGAATCCTTCAGGTCGTTGAGCAGGAAGCCATAGCCTTCGTCGCCCTCGGTATGGTTGCCTATCACGGTCAGGCGACGCGAACTCATCAGGGCGAAACCGGCCCGGTTGTTCCAGGAGCGATTGCCGATGACCTCGTTATCGTTGGAGTTCATGTAGTGCACGCCGTAGCGCTGGCTATGAAGATGATTGCCTTCGAGGCGATTGTTGTTGGAAAAATCGATATAGATGCCGTCGCGTGTTTCCCACACGACATTGTTCCTGACCAGGCTGTCGCGGGTGTTGAACAGATGGATGCCGTTGCCGCGATCCTGGTGGCGCAGCGTCGTGTCGCCGCTGATGCGGTTGCCCTCGACCAGTGCCGCGTGGCTGCCGTGCAACCAGAGGCCGAAGCCGCGGGCCTCGATACGGTTGTCGACAATGCGCACGCCGGTGGCGTCGCGGGTGGTGTAGACGGCCGCGTCCATGTCGGTAAGATTCACGCCGCTGTTTCTCAAATGCAGGTTCTCGATAGTGACATCGGGGGCGTCGATCCAAAGGTTGTGTCCCTGGCCGCCACCGTCGATGATGGCTCCCTCCTCGCCGATCAGCGTCACCGGCCGCTCGATCCGGAAGTTGCCCGTGTGGACGCCGGGCTGGAGCCTCAGTACGGCACCATCGGGCGCCTCGGCCAGTGCACCTTCGAGTTCGCCGGGCGCTACGGATAACTCGGCGGCAAGCAGTGCCGGGGCGAACATTGACAACAGTGCCGCAAGCAGTCCTTTCATCGTCTCCTCGAGATCAGTGGATTGAAAAAAGGGGCGGCGGAAGTCCGCCGCCCCGGGCTGTCAAGGTCTTGAGACCCTGGAGATTTACGCCGGTTCGACCAGCATGCGCCCGCCCATTTCCATGTGCAGGGCATGGCAGAACCAGTTGCAGTAGTACCAGTACACGCCGGGCTTGTCGGCCGTGAACGTGACCGAGGCGGTCTGCTGCGGGCTGAGCTCCATGCTCACTCCGTGGTCGGTGACGCAGAAGCCGTGGGTGAGGTCCTCGATGCGGTCGAGGTTGGTCACCACGACCGTGACCTCGTCGCCTTGCTTGACCTTGAACTCCTCCATGCCGAAGGCTGGTGCGACCGAGGTCATGTAGACACGCACCTTGTTGCCGTCGCGAATGACCGTGTTGTCGCGCTCGACATTAACGCCGTCGGCCTCGGCCATGGCGATGGTTTCGGCAAAGGTGGGATCGTCGCGGCTGTAGATCTGGCTGGTGTTGATCTGGTCGCGGCGGACGATGACGGCATCATGCGGTTCGGCGAAGGTGGGCGTGTCGTGCACCAGCTTCATCTCCTCACCCGAGATGTCGATCATCTGGTCGTTCTCGGCATGCAGCGGTCCAACCGGCAGGAAGCGGTCCTTGGAGTGCTTGTTGAGCGAGAACAGCCATTTGCCGTCGGCGTCTTTGGACTCGGCCAGGGTGGCGTGATTGTGGCCGGGCTGGTAGTGCACGTCGAGCTTCTGGACGATGTAGTCGACGTCCTCGCCCTGCCAGTTGCGCACCGCATTTTCCATGTTCCACTTGACGATCTGGCTGTCGAGGTAGAGCGTGGTGTAGGCGTTGCCACGACCATCAAAGGTGGTGTGCAGTGGGCCCAGTCCCAGCTCCGGTTCGGCCGCGATGACGTCGCGCGGATCGTCCAGCTCGTCGGCAAACAGCGCGTCAAGACGGTCGATCTGGATCATACTGACGGTCGGCGAGAGCTTGCCGGCGGCGATGAAGTACTTGCCGTCGGTCGAGGTATTCAGACCATGCGGGCTCTTCGGGATGGGGACATAGCGGGTCACCTCCGAACCATGGCGCCCGTCGACCACCGGCGTGTCGCCGTCGAAGGTCGTGTACTCGCCATTTCGCACGGCTTGTTCGATGCGCTCGATGTTGAAGATCACCACCCAGTCGCGTTCCGGCGCCATCATGTCGGCCTGGTGCACGGCACGCGGCGAGTTGTAGCAGGTCGAGGCGGCATACTTGCCGGTGTAGTCGGCGTCCATGTTGTCGAGGTTGCCGTCGACCAGCACCTGCCAGGCCACTTCCATCGTCTCGGCGTCGATCGCCGACCAGACCGTCCAGTATTCCTCGGGGTTGTCGAGGTGGCGGCCGTCGTTGGGCTTCGGCACGATGTACTCGGAATTGCAGAAGACGTAGTTGGTCTTCGGCACCTTCTGCAGTCTGAGCCCGTGAATGGCCTGGGCGTTGGGGATGGTCGTCATCTTGTCGCACTTGAAGATGTCGAGCCGGATGCGCGCCACGCGGGTGTTGGCCTTGTCGTTGATGAACAGGTACTTGCCGTCGTGGCTGCCGTCGGTATAACTCACGTGGGGATGGTGGGCATCGCCGTTGGTGAAGCGATGCGAGTCGCCCATGATGCGTTTGGACTCGTTGGTCATGCCCCAGCCGGATGCCGAGCAATGGTTGAACACCGGAATGCGCATGATCTCGCGCATCGACGGCACGCCGAATACCCGGACCTCGCCGGAGTGGCCGCCCGACCAGAAACCGTAGTACTCGTCGAGCTCGCCGGGCGGTATGTGGGTGCTGCCGGCATTGTCGGAAGAGCGCGCCTCGGCCTTCCGGCTGCCACCGAGCAGCAGGCCGGCCGAGCCGGCGCCGGCCATGCCGAGAGCGCCGACAGTAGCGGTGACACCGAGGAAACGGCGACGGCCGCTGTCCTGGATATCGGTGTCCTGTGTCGTGGGCGTCTTGTCCCGTGTCTTGTCGTTCATGGTTTCACCTCTCGTGTTGCTTCACTAGTGAGCATGGCATGTGCCTTCCATGCGCTCGGTTGCTTTCAGGTTTCAGCCACTTTCAGTGGCACTCGGTCGTTGCCTGATGCCAGTTTCTCCGCCTTTTCCCTGCGCTTGCGGCGCATGATCATCGGCGGGCACTTCTGGTCGTTGAAGTAGGTCACCTGGCAGTCCAGGCAGTAATGGCACTCGTTGGGATTGATGTGGCCGTCCGGGTGGATCGCTTGCACTTCGCACTCGGTGGCGCAGATCTGGCAGGGTGAGCCGCATTCCTTGTGGCGCTTGAGCCAGTCGAAAAGACGCAGGCGCGCCGGTATAGCCAGCCCGGCGCCCAGCGGGCACATGTAGCGGCAGAAGAACTTGCGGTTGAAGATCGAGATACCCAGCAGAATGAGCGCGTAGAGGATGAAGCCCCACTCGCGCTGGAAGCGCATGGTCACGGCCGTCTTGAACGGTTCGACTTCGGCGTAGACCTCGGCAGTCCCCAGCGAATGCAGAGAGATGCCGAACAGCCCGAGAAGAATGAGGTACTTGAGCGACCACAAGCGCTCATGCACCGCCCAGGGCAGTTCGTACTGCCGGACCTTGAACTTGAGTGCGACGTCGTTGATCAACTCCTGCATGGCGCCGAACGGGCACAGCCAGCCGCAGTAGACGCCGCGCCCCCACAGCAGCAGGGTGACGGCGACGAAGGTCCACAGAATGAACATCATCGGATCCATCAGGAAGGTGGACCACTGGAAGTCGGTCAGCATCGCGTTGGTGAAGGTCAGTATGTTGACCACCGACAACTGCGCCAGCGTGTACCAGCCGATGAACACGACCGTGTAGATGAGGAAAGTGATGCGGATCCGCTTGATAAGCTTAGGCCGCTTCGCCAGCCAGTCCTGGAACATCAGGATCAAGGTGAGCGTCAGCAGACCGGCGCCGAGCACGGCGATCTGCCAGGTGCGATCCTCCCAGACCGTCACCCATAGTGGCCTGTCCGACGGTCCCGGCATGGCCTGGGGCGGGTCGGGGTAGTCAAACCAGGCTTCCGGTGGCTCGTACTCCAGGGGAAAGTTGACGAACACCGAGTCCAGCGCGCCGATCTGGCGGCGTACCAGCAGGTCCAGTTCCCAGGCGCGGCCGGGGTCGAAGCTGTAGTCCGAGCGCACGATGAAGATATCGCGTTCGCTGATGTCCGGCGCGCCGTCGGCGGCAATCTGCGAAGGCGCGCGCACCAGGTCGCCATCGCGAAACTGGATGGCGCTGTCGCCCTGGTTGATCTGGATGCGATCGAAAATGCCGCCGCGCACGAAGCCGGTGCCCTTGAAGGAATAACGGCCGCTCGCGGCCAGGTAGATGGCGTGTTCGCCATCGTCCAGGCGGTCCATCAGGCGCTGGTAGTGGTCGTCGCCGAGCAGGTTGCGACCGGCCGTGGGGGCGTTGAGATAGGCGGCGTAGAGGTCGATGAAGGTCTCGTCCTCGGCTCCTTCGGGCGCGTTGTCGACATGCTCGGCCTCGGTGCCGATGAAGGCTTCGTCGATCTCGCCGCGTGTCAGATGCAAGCGGCCGACGGCGCCGGCTTCGCGCAGCTCGTTCCAGTCCATCGACTCGAACACATCGGGTTTGACCGTCGCCGGATCGGCAATCGGGACGGCATCGGGATCGACCAGCCCGTGAGCGACTGCGATCAGGCGTGAGGCGTTCATGATGTCCTCGCCCATGACCACCACGGTGACGGTGGCGCCGGAAACGGCATCGACGTAACGGTACCCCTCACGGATGCGTGCCGACAGGCCAACGCGCACGCGATCGCGGATGGTCTTGCCGACATACTGGTCGACGAACTCGACCAGGCGCCGTTCGGGAATGCCGACCAGCATGATCGGTTCCTCGTGTTCGAGTACGCGCACGCCGGTCACGACGCCGTCCATGTCCAGCCCGACCAGCATGTTGACGGGTTTGCCCGAATAGGCGGGAATCGGCGCAACATCGATGGTCTCGAACATCAGGCCGATCTGCTCGTCGTTGCGGTAAACGGGGCGCGCCGGCGGCTCGCCGATGGCTTCACCGGCACGATCGGCTTGCGGGAAGAAATCGTCGAGCGCGCCTTCACGCGGATCGGCCATGGTCTGGCTGACGAGGGCGACGGCGAGACTCAGTCCGGCCAGCAGGCGGGACGTGTGTTCTCTGATTCCGCCCGTGCGCGGATCATGAGAATGCGATCGCGTGCTCATCGGTGGCCCTTGCTCGCCTTTGTCCCCAGTCGGAGACATGTAAACTGGATGTATTATTCTGAATGAATACAGTAAATGCTGGCTTGATCTAGCGCAACTGGGTAGCCTGTTTTCGCTGGCAGGCTATCCGTGGCGTCATGCGCAATGCTTGAGGAGCACGGTTTATGAGTGAGCAGCCACAGGAAGTGCCGAAGCAGGTATTCGATCGACCCGGTGTGGTGAATCCGCGCCGATTTATCGGGGAATACTGTTTCGAGCTCGAGGGTTTGTCGGAAATGATCCGTGTGCGGATTTTCGGCAGCTTGGACAAGGACTGGTTCGAGGTAGCGCAAAGCCATTACCTGCAGCCCCCGGGGGCGAGTGGTCCGGCGATGAGCGAAGCCCAGCGCTACGCCAGCGCGGAAGAAGCGCTCAACGATGTGCTGGAGCTGTTTTCAAGGGGCTATGAGGAGGCTGTCAATGCCGGACACAAGCCCGACGAGTCATGGCTGATGCCCAGTCGGGAGCTGGACTGGTAGGGTAGTTGCGTTGTCGTTTGGTCTTTTCGTCTTTTTGTCTTTTTGTCGTTTTGTCGTTTTGTCGGTTTGTCGATTCGAAACGACCAAGCGACGAAGCGACAGATTACCGCGCCAGGGCCTCGGTAAGGCGGTGGTGGATCCAGTCATCGACGCGTTCTACTTCTTCGGGCGAGACGGTGTGTTCGATCGGGTACTCATTCCATTCGACCCGGTAGCCGTCCGCCCGCAGGGCATCGCGGCTGGCGCGGGCATCGGCAATGGGAACGACACGATCGTTTTCGCCGTGCAGCATGAGGATGGGCGTGTCGCGGCTGGCGGCCTCGGCCTCTTCCATGAGGCTCTCGGCGAAGAGTAATTCACCCGACATCACGACGATGCCCCCCAGGGTGTGAGGATAGCGCAGCCCCGCATGCAGGGCCAGCGTCGCGCCCTGCGAAAACCCCGCCAGGATGATGCGGCCGGGATCGCGGCCCTGTGCGCGAATACGGTCGAGCAGGTCGTGGACCGATCGCGTGCTCTCGTCCATGCCCTCGCGGTCCAGGGGCGCCTCGCCGGGTTCGCCGCGAACGTCGAACCAGGCCCGCGTCGGTGCGCCTTCGTTGACGGTGATGCGTCTGAGCGGGGCGTTGGGGGCGATGTAGTGCAGGCCGATCTCGCGTGACTGGCGCAGGTTGACCAGGATGGGGTTGAGGTCTTCGGCATTGACGCCCATGCCGTGCAGCCAGACGGTGGCTGCCTTGACCTTGCGACGCGTGTAAACCTCGAATATTTCCTGCTTGTCCCGCTTTTCCTGCTGGCTCATGCTCGCTCCCGCTTCAATTGATGGATCGTGTGTGAATCTGACCGCGAGATTGTCTGCTGTCAACCTTGTCGGCGGATTGATCCCGGTCAAGCACGCGCTTGCGAGTCGGCCAGCAGCTTCTCCAGGTCACCGGGTTGTTGCCAGTCGCGGGCGAACATGTAGCGGGGCAGGTGCCAGCGGTCGCTGTCGGTGGTCACCGGCTCCGGGTCGCAGGCGAGAGCGGCTTCCAGCCCCAGTGCCGGGCCGTGGCGCGGCAGGTATTCCTGGCGGATGTAATCGCTGGCCTGGCCGTAGGGGTAGGCGAAGTAGCGTGGACGGCGGCCGGCGCGTCGTTCGATGTAGTCGCTGGCCTGGTCGACCTCCGCACGGCATTCGGCCTCGGTCTCGATGAAGCGGAAGTCGCCGCGCCGGTTGTCGCGCTGAACCGTGCGCTCCAGCGACCCGTGGTTGTGATCCCAGCTATGGCTCTCGATGCTGATGATGCCGCTGGCATTGGCCTCGGCCCACCAGTCGTCGCGCCAGACGTTCAGGCTCATGTAGTCGGTGCGGTCGAGTTCGTCGCGCGCGGTCGGCGAGGCGATGGCAAAGGCGCTCACGTGCGGCCGGTGGGCGCTGTCGGTGGGCAGTGTCTCGCGGAACTCGTATAGACGCTGGGCCAGGCTCTTCTGCGGGCCGCAGGTGGGATGATCGAACGCTTCGAAATCCATGATCGAGCCGTCGTCGGCAGTCAGTACCGCCACCTTTTCCGGGAGGTTGCCCGACGCCAGGCCGGCCAGGGCCTCGGACAGAGGCAGTACGGTCCAGCCCAGCGCGTCCAGCGTGGCCAGATCCTCGCCGAAGGCGATCAGGTCGTTATCCGCGTAGCGGTTTTCGAGCACGCGGATGGAATGCCACGACAGTATGACGAAGCGGGGTTTCATGGTGTCGGCATTCTAGCGGAAACGGTTGGGTTGCCCAGGCACCACGTGCAACCAGCCATCGTAATCGACTGTGCGCTTGCGGCCGCGATCGTCGATCAGGCTCAATTGCATTGTCCACCGCATGGGCGGCTGCTGGCCGGCACCGAGTGCTTGCAGGCGTTCCAGCCCGGCAGTTTCGGCAAGGCTCTCGACGCGCACCACTTCGCGCGAGCGTGTCGACAACGTCAACGGCTGCCTGTGCGGAGTGCTGACGAGCTTCTCGCCATCGACGGACAATTCCAGCTCCAGCGCATGGTACTCAAGCGGTCTTTTGTTGATGTTGCGCATGCCCAGGTCGATGACGACCGTATCGCCACGAGTCTCCAGCGTATCGATGCCGACTCGCAACATGTCGCTGGTGATGCGCGGCAGACTTCCGGCACAGGCGGCGGTCAGCCCCAGCAGGATGAGCGCAGCCGGCAACAGCCATCGAGTCGATTGCAACAAGGGCAGCTCCACGGCAGAACGAACGGTGAGAGCACATGATACCGCTTCCTGTCGACTCACGGTTGATGCTGCCTTCGCGTGAGGCTTGTCGTGCGCCGATGGCGGGAGCGTGGGTCGAGCCGATCCTGCATGTGGTCGGCGAGCAGGCTGCCGGCCATGACCAGCCCGAACAGGGCCAGTGAAGCGACCATGAAGTTCATGTACTGACCGGCCATGATGTCCTGGCCGGCTTCGGCAAGCATCAGTCCCCAGCTGATCGAATCCTGCACCCCGATGCCGAGAAAGCTGAGGACCACCTCGGCCTTGATGGCGGCGACAAAGACCAGCGTGGCCTGAACGAGCAGTACGTGGACGAGGTTGGGCAGTACGTGGCGAACAATGATGCGTGCGGGCGTGCTGCCACCGGCGCGGGCGGCCTGGATGAATCCGGTCTGCCCGATGCGCATGGTTTCGGCACGCACGATCCGCGCGGTCGTGGTCCAGAAGGCAACGATCATGGCCAGGTGCATGGCCATGGCGTGGCCTTGCAGCGCGAAGGCGATGGCGACCACGAAAAGGTAGAAAGGGATGGCATCGATGGTCCCCTTGAGCCAGAGGATCAGTTCATCGAGTCGGCTGCCGTTGTAATGCCCCGCCACAGCACCGAGCAGGCCGCCCATCACGCTGCTGGCGACGGCGACCAGCAGGCCGATTTCGAAGGCGGTGGCGGTCGCCGCCACTGCACGTGAAAGAATGTCCTGCCCGAGTCGATTGGTCCCCAGCCAGTGGTCGCTCGAGGGAGCGGCCCACATATCGCCGGTGATATCGCCCCAGCCGTCGGCCCAGAATCCCAGCCACACACCGGCGGCGGCAATCACGTAAGCGAGCACGATCAGCGGCGCGATCCAGCCGCTAGCGGGGATCGGTTGTGGCTTGTCCCGCACTGGAATGGCTGGATTCTCGGTCATGCCAGCCGGATTCTCGGGTCGGCCAGGCGGCACAGCAGGTCGGCCACGGTGGCGGTGACGGCAAACACCACGGCACTGAGTCCGACGACGGCCATGATGACCGGCTGGTCGCCGGAGAGCATCGCATGGTAGGTGACCCGGCCGATCCCCGGAATCGAGAAATGGCTTTCGATCAGCAGGCTGCCGGAAATGACCAGCGCGGGCACGCTGTAGACGACACGGGTCACGATGGGCAGCAGGCAGCCACGCAGGACATGGCGAAACATGATGCAAACCGGCCCGGCGCCGTAAGCGCGGGCGGTGCGAACGTGCCCGGCATTCATGGCGTTGACCAGCATGGCCCGGAAAAAACGGGTGTTGTAGCCGATGCTGGCCAGCACGAAAGCCAGTGTGGGAATCGTGACGTGGGCCAGATAGCTGGCCGGACCGGTCACTTCCCAGCCACGTACCGGAAACCACCCCAGCCAGACGCCGAATACGGCCTGCAGGGCGATGATGATGATAACGAACGACAGGCTCATGCCCGCGACCGATGCGCCGGTGATCAACCGGTCGAGCCGGCTGCCACGATGCCAGGCCGCGAACATGGCCAGCAACAGGGCCAGTCCGGTGCCGAGCACGAAGCCGGGGCCAAGCAGCAAGGCGGAAACCGGTACGGTTCGGGCCACCAGGTCGCGAACCTTCTCGCCGGTGGTTTCGGTGTGACCCAGATCCAGCGTGGCCAGGCGACGGAGATAGCCGGCGTAGCGGATCCAGAACGGCTGATCCTGTCCGAGTTCGCGCCGCAATGCGGCCAGGTCGGCCGTCGTCGGATTCTTGCCTGACAGGGCGTGCACCGGATCCGGGCCGAAATGCACGGTCAGGGTGAAACTGACCAGGGTGACGCCGAAGAGCAGCGGCAGCGCCGCTGTCAGCTTGCGCAGGATGAATCGCAGGAGCTCGATGCGTAACCTCAAGGCGCGGCCTCGATACCGACGAAGCGCAGGAAATAACCGCCGAGCATCTCGCGGTCGGGCAGCATCAGCACGTGCCGCGGCCAGAGGTGGAGTCGGGTGCGCGACAGGCTGCCGATGTGCACGCAGTCGTCAATGACCATTTCGTTGAGCCGACGGTAAAGCGCCGTGCGTTCGTCGCTGTCGTCCAGACGGGCGGCATGTTCGAACAGCCGGTCGAACTCGGGATTGCTGTAATTGAAGCTGTTGGCGCCGGGTGCTGCGTTGGGTCCGTAGAACAGTTGCAGGGCGTAGAGAGCGTCCGGCCAGGCCATGGTCCAGCCGATCAGGAAAAGATCGAGCTCGCCGCCGGCGATCGCGCGGGAAAAATCTCCGAAATTGGCGAAGGCGCGGCGTCGCAGTTGCTCGTTCGGAATGCCGGCAGCCGCCATGCGTGCGCGGAACTGCTCGAACATCTGGCGCTGATGCACGCTGGATTCCAGGCCGTAGGTCAGCCGCGGCAGGGTCTCGGGCGACCAGTCGTGCGCGTCCAGGAGCCGACGCGCCTGCCGCGGCGCATGGGCGGTCGATCGGTCATCCAGCGTCGGGTCGAAGGCATCGAGAAACGGGGGGATGACGCCCGGAAAGACCTGCCCGAGACCCTGGTAGAAGGTGTCGTTGCGTTCCTGCCAGTCGAAGGCCTGGCGCATGGCACAGCGCAAGGCGCGGTTGGCGCGGTCGATTTCCTCGTCGGGATGATGGCCGATGGCTTCATTGGCCATGTTGAAGCCATAAAGCACGAAGCCCGCCTCCGGTTCGGCCAGGGTGTGGTAATCACGTTCGATGTCCGGCTGGAAGCTGACCGGGTGCGTGGATGCGAGAACCCGGCCGGACTGCTCGGGCGGCACCATTACGTTGTCCACTTCGCCGGCGATGAAGCTGCTCCAGCGAGCGGTTGGCTCGGTGATGAAGTGAATTTCCAGTCGGTCAATGAACGGATAGTTCTTGCCGTCCAGGGCCTGGAGACCAAGTTGGTCATGTCGTTGCGGATCGTAACCCTCCGCGGTGAGGTCAAGCGGACCCCGGTCGAAGTGCGGGTTGCGCTCGAGTACGGCCCGGCTTTCATCGAGTTGTTCGAGCTGGAAGGGCCCGGATCCCACCGGACGGACGCCGAACTCCCGGCCGTAGTGTTCGACCGCTTCGCGCGGGACGACTGCCGCCAAGGCCATCGCCAGGGTATGTGCCAGCTGCGGGTAGGGCTCGGTCAACTCGATCACCAGCGTCCGGTCATCGACGGCGCGAAGCCCGGCGATGGGTTGGTCGGGGTCGGCTCCTGCCTCCATCCAGTCCTCGAGTCCCGCGATCTTCCCGCGCCAGAGCCAGGCGCCCTGTGACCGTGTGGACGGATTGAAGTGGCGGCCCAGCGAGTACACCACATCGCCGGCCGTGACCGCTCGCCCCCGTCCGCCGGGAAAGGCCGGGTCATCGGCGAAACGTGCGTTGTCGCGCAGGTGAATGGTCCAGACGTGTCCATCCTCGGATACGTCGGGCATGCCCCTGGCCAGGTTGGGAGTCAGTTCGTAGGGCCTGGACAGGTAGCGATAACGGAAAAGCGTGTCGTACAGATTCACCACCAGGGTGGCGGAATAGATATTGGCTGCATGGGCGGGGTCGAGACTGGCCGGCATGCCGTCGATCGCGTGGCGATAGACGGTCGGAGTCTCCCCCTCGGTGCCCGAGTGTTCGCAGGCGGCGAGGAAAAGCAGGGCGGCGATGGTGGCACAGGCAGTTCGGGCGAAAGACATCGAGTTCTCCAGGGTGCACCGGAAGGTTAGCGGAAGCGGTCGCGGGAGCACAACCGGATTGTGAGATCGGTCGGGTATGCCGGCTCGGGAATGCGTGAGCGGAATAAAGGATGTGAATTTCCGCTTGACAGGGAAGGCAAACGCCCGTATTGTCGATTGCCATAAATGGCAAACGCCATAAATGAAGAAGGAAGAGTGAATGGTCAGCCAGATTGCCAGGTACATGACATTGACCGCCACGGTGGATCACTGCGCATTCGCCGTGCAGCAGATCCGCGCCCTGCAGCCGATGGAGCGGTCGTTCGGCGTTGATCGGGCCTGGTATGAGCTGCTGGTCCGTCCCGATTCCAATTGTTTCATCGGGTCTCCCGGCGCGTTTGTCGATTGCCTGTACCGGCACCGGGCACCGGCCGCGACCGATATCGAGGTACTGGATCGCGCAGCCAACTGGCTCGCCGACCTTCCCGAACCCACCCGGATCAGCGTCAATGTGCATCCGGAATCGCTCACCGCCACCCATTTCGTGGAGTCGGTGTCACGGCACCAATACTCCCTGGCCGGTCAGGGGCACTCGCTGTGCCTGGAGTTGATTGAGTTTGGTGATTGCAGTGATCGCCGGACACTGATCGACAATGCGCAGCTTCTGCGCCGCCGCGGCGTGCTGATCGCTCTCGACGACTTTGGCAGCCGTCTCAATTGTTTCGACCTGTGTGCCGCCGGCATCGTCGACATACTCAAGATCGACAGCACGTTGATTTCCGGGCTGGACCGGCAGCCCAATCAGCGGGCAATCGTCGATTGCGTCTCCACGCTGGCGAACGGGCTGGACGGCTACGTCGTGGCCGAAGGAATCGAGCGCAGCGAGGAACTGCAGGTGATCACGGAGATGGGGGTTGCCTACGCGCAGGGCTATTACTTCCACAAGCCGGAAATCATGGAGATCTGACGATGGGGCAGGCCTTATCCCGTACGGACAACAATGCCCAGGTGAGTTGGCTGATCGGCGCCATGGTGCGGATGATTCGTCCGCTGGTGAGATTTGCCGTCGGCCGGGTGTCGTGCAGCGCCCTGGTCGAACTGGTGCGCGAGATCTATGTCCACGAGGCGCGCCGCTATCTGGAAGCGGAAAATCCCGGCAAGCGGGTGACGACCTCTGCGCTGTCGTTGCTCTGCGGTCTGGATGGACGCGCCATCAAGGCCTGTGAGTCGCGTGAACGGGAACTGGCCCTTGCGGACATGTGTTCCGAGGCGGCCATCCTGGAAATGTGGACGATGGACCAGGCGTTTCTCGATCCCGACAGCGGGGAGCCGGCCGAACTGCTCATTCACGGACCGCACGGCACTTTCCAGCGCCTGGTCAGTCGGGCGGCGGGACGAGCGGTGACCCCGCAGACGGCGCTCGATCGGCTGGTTGAAAGCGGCAACGTACGTCTGAGCAAGGACGAAACCCGGGTTCAACTGGTCGATCCGTTCTACATGCCCGTCGAGCCGTCGGAACGCACGGCGATCGAGGCCGGCAGTTTCGCCATCAATCGGCTCGGCAAGGCAATCATGCACAACACCAATCGCTTCAATGAAGGCGATCCTCGCTGGCTGCAGCAGGATCGATGGTCGACCAGCATACCGGCAAGTCGTATCGACATCGTGCGCGCCGAGATTCGCCAGATACTCGAGCGAAACATCAACCAGGTCGAGGATTACGTCAAGGATCGCGAAAGCCTCGATCTCGACAGCACCGAGTGCTCGATCGGGATCGGTTGGTACTACTGGGAAGACATGGACAACGAAAGCGGTCCGGGCGATCAGCGCCCGGGCCAGGAATGACAGCCTCAAACAGGAGGAAGGCTATGACGGCAGTAATCGGTAAATCAGGTACGGGAATTGGCAAGAGCGGCACCGGCATAGGAAAGAGCGGTACGGGTGTCGGATTGGGCAGTGCATTTTCTCTGGCCCTGACGGCCCTTGCCCTGCTGGCCGTTCCTGTTCAGACCCTGGCGGGTTCGGATCTCATGGTCACCGAACACAAGGGCAGTTTCGTGTTGTCACTGCATGCCGGCGATCAGGTTGTCGTCGGCTCGGTATCGCGGTCGGAACTGGCCGGCGGGTACCAGGCATTCGCGCTCTACAGCGCACTTGAATACAGCGAGGGAGATGCCGGATTCCGTCCGCTCATCAAGGGATCCGGGAGCGGCGCATCGGGTGAGTCCGATTGCGCCGGGGATGCGAGCCTTCTGATCAAGGGCTCGGGTAGTGGCGCTTCGGGCGAGTCTGCCTGCAAAGCGGGTGCGAGCCTGTTGATCAAGGGCTCGGGCAGCGGCGCCTCGGGCGAATCGGCCTGCGATGAGGGCGCCAGCTTGCTGATCAAGGGTTCGGGTAGCGGTGCCTCGGGCGAATCGGTCTGTGACGAGGGCGCGAGCCTTCTGATCAAGGGCTCGGGCAGCGGCGCTTCGGGCGAATCGGTCTGCGATGAGGGTGCGGGCCTGCTGATCAAGGGCTCGGGTAGCGGTGCCTCGGGCGAGTCCGCTCGCGATCAGGGTGCCGGCCTCCTGATCAAGGGCTCGGGCAGCGGTGCTTCTGGCGAATCTGCGAGTGATTGCATGTTGCCGGCCGCCACCTGGGGCGTGGCCGAGATTCTCGTCGATGAAGGCGGTATTCAGGTGTTGGTTCACCGCATCGGCAACCAGGGACTCGAGGAATACCTGGTGGCATCCATCGCGACTGTCACGCGGGGGGGAGACGAAAAAGTTCACCATGCGGACTTTGTTGCCCTTCCCTGACCACCGAGTTTGCTGAGGGGCGCCTGGATCGCCGATCCCCTTCCTACCCCGAACAGGCGATTCAAGCGCTGTTGGCATGCCCCGGCATTCGTGCCGGGGCAATTTATTTCATTTCAGAGCGGTTTGTGCACCGCGATGATGGCAATGTTCAGGAAAACGATCAGTGCCAGCAGGTAGAGAATGACGCCGCGGCCACTGTGCCCGCTGCGGAAGGCCCCGATTCCGATCAGGATATAGGCCACGATCAGGCCGATCTTCAGTCCCAGCCACGAAAAGAACGGCCAGCCCACCATGATCCATAGCGCAATGCCGGTGGCCAGCAGCAGTGTGTCGAGTACATGCGGTGCGATGCGGATGATCGGGTGCCCCAGCGGCCGGTTCAGAATCAATCGCAGGTAGCCGCGCAGGGCAAACCCCATGCCGCTGAGCAGCGCGATGATGATGTGGATGTTTTTCAACAGCGGGTAGTAAGTCATGTCTTGGGGTGGTCCCTCGTTTACGTTTAGTTCAGGTGCCGCTTACCAGCCCCGGCAGCGGGGCAGCCAGCGCCGGGCCTGGTCCGGGTTGTCGACAATCCAGTAGCCGTCATGCTGGGCCGCGGCGGCGCAGGCGTGGTTGGGCAGGATACGCAAGCGGGTGCCGACGGGAAAGTCGCCGAGGTTCAGCGATGAGCCATTACGCTTGCCGACGATGCCGTGTTCCTGGTTGGTGCCGGTGACGATGATGTCGTCAAGCACCCGTCCGGCCTCGTCACAGACCAGGCCGTAACCCTGGTCGACGGACTGGTCGGCGGTGCCGCGGTCGCGTGACAGCGCCATCCAGCCCGCATCGACCAGCAGCCTGCCGTCTTCGACCCGATGTCCGATGACTTCGGTCAGCACCGAGATCGCGATGTCGTCGATCTCGCACACGCCCAGCCCGGCCTGCACCAGGTCCTGAAAGACGTGGACGCCGGCACGGACCTCGGTCGCGCCTGTCAGGTCGGCGGCAAACGTGGCCGTCGGCGTCGAACCGACGCTGACGATCGGTGCCTCGTGCCCGGCCTGACGCAACCGTTCGGCGGCCTCGACCGCGCTGGCCCGTTCCGTTTCGGCCATGCGCCGCATGCCTTCGGCATCGTTGCAGTGGTAGGAGCCGCCGGCATGGACCATCACCCCGTCGACGTGGCATCCGGCCCGCTCCAGGATGGTGGCGATTTCGAGCAGTTCGGGCGCATCGGCACGCAGTCCGGCACGTTCGCCGTCGGCGTCGATTTCGACCAGCACGCGAAAGCGTGCGCCGAGTTCGCCGGCTGCCCGGGCAACCGCACTTGCCGTCTGCGGGTGATCGAGGATGATGCGCATTGACATGCCGCGCCCCATGCGCTCGGCCACGGCCGGCAGCTTGCTCGGTGCAATGCCGACCGCGTAGAGGATGTCGGTCATGCCGTGCTCGAAGAAATAGTCGGCCTCGGCCAGGGTCGATACGGTGATGCCGCCGGGCTGTCCGGCGGTCAGCTGTCGCGCAATGTCAACGTTCTTGCAGGTCTTGACATGCGGTCGCAAGGCCACGCCCAGTGTCTGCAGGCGAGTTCTCATGCGCTCGATGTTGCGGGTCATGCGCGCCGTGTCGAGCAACAGGCAGGGGGTGATCGTATCTGTTTTCGTCATTGCCGAAGCGTGTCGCTGGATTTTGGTGATAGTTTAGGGCCAATGCTCAGGCGGGAGGCAATTGCATGATGGATCGAGCGTACGAGGCGGTCGTCGACCAGGCGATCGAGCGTTTGGGGAAGCATCTTGTCGTCGGGCTGCCGCTGGGACTGGGCAAACCCAATCGGCTGGTCAATGCTTTCTATCAGCGTGCCTGCCGTGATGCCTCGATGCAACTGGATATCGTCACCGCGTTGTCGCTGGACATTCCGCAGCCAAAGCACTGGCTGGAAGAGCGGCTGATGGGGCCGATCGTCGAGCGGCTGTTCGGCAAGGGCTATCCGCGCCTGGACTACCTGATCGACCTGGAAAGCGAATCGGTGCCGGACAACGTGACGGTTACCGAGTTCTACTTCCAGTCCGGCGTCGCGCTTGGCCGGCCGCTGATGCAGCGCCGTTACGTCTCGTCGAACTACACCCATGTGGCGCGCGACCTGGTCGATCGCGGCATCAACGTGTGCATGCAGCTCGTGGCCGGCCC
>SKSJ01000024.1 GCA_007123055.1 Wenzhouxiangella sp.
TCATGCCGTTGTAGTCGGCGGGGTTGTGGCTGGCCGTCACCATCACGCCGCCACCCATGCCCTCGAGCGAGGCGGCATGGTAGACGACCTCGGTACCGCACAGTCCGATATCCCGACTGTCGACGCCGGCCTGGTTCAGGCCGGCTGCGAGAGCATCGGCCAACGCCTTGCTCGATGGCCGCATGTCCCGCCCGATGGCCACCGGCCCAGCCGGCCGAACGACCCTGGCGAACGCCTGACCGATGCGGCGGGCGAGCGCCTCGTCGAGCTGGTCGGGAACGCGTCCGCGAATGTCGTAGGCCTTGAATGGAGAGTTCGGAAGTTTGTGCATGATTTGGTTGAGTGTCGTTTGGTCGTTTGGTCGTTTGGTCGTTTCGCCTTTCACCTTTCGCCTTTCACCTTTTCACCTCACTCTTCAGTCATCAACTCGGCGATGACCCTTACCGGGGCCGAGCCGTAGCTGAGGAACTGGTTGTGGAAGTCCTTGAGGTCGAAGTCATCACCCAGTTCGGCCTTGAACTGTTCACGCAGGTCGTAGATCTCGGCATAGCCTGCGAAATAGGAGGTCAGCTGGACCTGGCTCAAGGTGATACGGCGCCACTTCTGGGTGGCTTCCGATTCTTCCTGGAACGCTTCTTCGCGCATCAGCCGGATGGCCTCGTCGCGCTCCATGCCCTTCACGTGCACGGCGTAGTCCAGGATGGTGTTGAACACCACGCGCAACAGCCACTTGCCGTGCATCAGCCACAGCTCGGGCTCGTGGTCGCCCCAGCCTTCTTCGAGCATCATGCGCTCGGCATAGACTGCCCAGCCTTCAATCATGGCGCCGTTGCCGAACAGGCTCTTGACCAGGCTGGGCGAGCGGTTGGCGTGCAGCAACTGGGTGTAGTGACCGGGAATGGCCTCGTGAATATTGAGGATCTGAAGGATCCAGTGGTTGTACTCGCGCAGGTAGCTCGCCGCCAGTTCGGGACCGAAATGATCCAGCGGGGTCACGTTGTAGAAGGTCTCGGCGCCGGGATTGAAGGGTCCCGGTGCGCTGACCGAGGCGATGGCGCCGGTGCCGCGCATGTAATCCGGGGTTTCACGCACCACCAGGGGCTTTTCGGGATCCTGGTCGAGCAGGTCGTGCTCACGCACAAAGGCTTCCAGCTCGGGAATCTGTCGACGGATCTCGTCGACGAAGTCCTCCAGGGCAACGTGCCGGTCCGACAGTTGATCGACAAGGCGGGCGATGCGCTCGAGCCCGTCTTCGGGCGCGGGCTCGTCGGGGAAGTAGTCCGGCCACAGTTCGGTGGCCATTTCGTTCATCTCCGCGTGCAGGCGTTCCTTCTCGGCCAGGGCGCGCTCGTAGAGCTCGGCTGCGCTGAAGTCGGACTGGATGTCGAGCTCGAACTTGCGTTCATACAAGTCCTCCCCGATACGGAAGGGACGCGCACCGTTGGCGGCAAGGAGCTCCGCGTGCATGTCCTCGAGCCACTCGATCCATCCGGACACGGCATCGCGAGCGGCATCGAGTCGCTCGCCGAAACGTTCGCGGTCGAGCACATCGCTGTTGATGTCGGACAGTTCGTCGGCAATGTCGTCGAACACGCCGAAAGCCCCCTGATTCTGACCCATGGCCAGTTCAGTGTGCTCCAGCGTCGGACGCTCGATGTTGGTGCGCGCGGCCTGGTAGTAGGCGGGCACGTGCTCCAGGCGCGACAGGATCAGTTGCAGGCGCTCCTCGATTGGCGCGAACTCGGTATTGAGCAGGACGCTGAGGGTACCGGCCACGTTGTAGGTCGAGGGCATCCACTGCCAGCCCCGGAACTCTTCCTGGTACCAGCGCATGGACTCGAGGCGGTTGTGCAGCAGCGCGTGATCGGTGCGCTGGGCCGAGGGCAAGGCGACCGGATCAAACCGCTCGAGACGCGCCAATGCCGAATCCACGAACTCGCGCACGCGCTGGCGGTGAGCCGCATCGGGCACGGTCATCACGCCGGCGTTCTCGTAGCGTCCCTGGCGGATGGCCCACTCCGGACTGAGAACGAGCATCTCCTCGATCAGCGTTTCGGCCAGCGCATCGAACTGCGCGGCCATCGCCAAATCGGTCACCCGCGGCGTGGCTTCATCACCAGGCTCGCCACCGACTTCAGGCTGAGCGGGAGTCGGGGCCTGGGTTTCGTCCGCGGGCTGACAGGCCACAAGGCCCATGAACAGAAGCACCGACAGCGCAAATTGAATCCGGATCTTCATGAGCCGCTCTCTAATCTCGTGCAGGAAGCGCCATCCTACCGGAATGGCCGATGGCCGTCATGAGCTTCCCGACTGCTGCGAGCTTGACCGGCGACCATCGGCATCCGTATGTGTGCCGATGGAGCGACTGCCGGCGCTTTCACGCAGCCATTCGCCAAGGTGCTCGGGAGGAAACGGCGGACTGAAGAGAAACCCCTGGAAGTTGTCACATCCCAGTGACCTGAGCACCTCGAGCTGACCGGCCTGCTCCACGCCTTCGGCGACCACCTTCAGACGCAGGCAATGGGCCATGCTGATGATGGCCGAGACGAGGTCGCGGTCGGCGGCGTTGTCGACGAGGTCGCTGATGAAGGACTGGTCGATCTTGAGGGTATCGACATCGAATCGCCGGAGGTAGGAGAGCGAGGAGTAACCGGTTCCGAAGTCATCCAGCGACACGTGGACCCCCAGTTGCCGCAGGCGGCCGAGCAGATTCTGGCCGGTCTGGATCTGTTCCATCAGCATGCTCTCGGTGATCTCGAGGTGCAGCAGATGCGGGGCCAGACCGGATTGCTCGAGCGCACGCTCGACGTGATTGAACAGGCGGCCGGTCCTGAACTGCTGTGCGGACAGGTTCACCGCCACCGGTATCGGACGGTCCAGTAGCCGTTGCCAACTGGCCGCCTGACGGCAGGCCTGTTCGAGCACCCAGCGACCCAACGGCACGATCAGCCCGGTTTCTTCGGCAGCCGATATGAACTCATCCGGCGCCATCAATTTCTGATCAGGCTGTTCCCAGCGCAGCAGTGCTTCGAAGCCCTGCAATTCCTCCGCACTCTCTCCTCCCATGATCGGCATGTAGTGGAGTGTAAATTCCTCGCGCTCCAGCGCCCGACGCAGACGTGTATCGAGTTGCAGCCGCTGGTCGGCACGTCGAACCAGTTGCCTGGAGAAGTACTGCCAATTGTTACGACCCAGCTTCTTGGCCTCGAACATGGCTGCATTGGAGTACTGGAGCAGTTCGGTTGCCGAACCCGCATCGTCGGGATAGAACGCGATGCCGATGCTGGCCCGCACGTAGACCTCGCGACGGTTGGCCAGCACGAACGGCTCGGCAATCGCCTTGAGCATGTTGACCGCACATTCGCCGGCCTGAGCGCTGTCGGTCACGTCTTCAAGATAGATCAGGAATTCGTCACCCCCCAGGTGTGCAAGCCCGGCACCCTCGGGCAGCCGACCCTGCAGGCGGCGTGCCACGAGCACCAGCAAATCGTCGCCGACCGGATGCCCGAAGCTGTCGTTGACGTTGCGGAAATGATCGAGATCGATGTAGAGCACCGCGATGCGTTTCTCGGCGTCGGCTTCGGCCAGCAGCTGGCGCAGACGATCGCCGACCTGGAGGCGCGAAGGCAGGCCGGTGAGTAAGTCGTGGTAGGCAAGATCCTCAAGTCGCTTCTGGGCATCTTTCAGGCGGGTGATCTCGGTAAAGATCCAGGCATATTGATCCTGGCCGTCCCGGCCGCTACCGACATAGGTGACCGTGGCCTGGTACGGGCGCTCACTGCCGTCTGGAGCGACGTTCCAGATCTCGCCGGTCCAGTAGCCCTGCTCCCCGATGCGGTTTCGAATGCCGTCGAGGAATCCACTGTCATGCCTGGATGAATGCAGGGTGGCGAGATCGACTCCCCTCAGCAGTGCCTCGGAACGACCGACCATGCGGGAGAACGCCGGATTGGCGTCAAGAATGCGATTGCGATGATCAGTGATGATCACGCCCTCGTGGGTGCGTTCGAAAACGATGGCGGATTGGCGCAGGCGACGGATCAGCCCGCCCTGCTCTGCCAGGGCGTGCCAGCTCAGCCAGAACACCAGCAGGGAGCTGGCCGTGACGAACAGCCACCACTTGTAATCCCGGAATGCGCTGAGCACAGCGGTGTTGCCCGTCAGCCACTCCACCGTGGCATCGCTGAACAGTATCCACAGTGCACCGACGGCCGCGTAAACCAGGGCCACTTTGAGCGCATAGCTGCCGGTCAGCTTCATGAACCCCTCCGCAGGACATCCGACCGACGGGGGGACCCGTCAGTCTGTGCTGGTGATATTCTCTATACTACGCGCAAGCCATTCGATACGCCACTTGCGGGAGCACCTGCGCTTCCGTTCATGCCCGAGGTTCAGACCATGTCAAAGCCCGCACGCCACCGCCACATCATCCTGTTGTCCATCATCGTGATGCTTTTTTCCGGCTGCGCCACGACCCCCTCCGACGACACGATGATCATGGAGTCCGAATCCACCGTGGCCCGGTTCGTGGAGCGCGACGCAGGCATCCAGCGCTGGGTCGACCAGGCCTACGGCTACGCGGTGTTCCCGGACATCGGCAAGGGCGGCCTGGGGATAGGCGGTGCCTACGGCCGCGGCATCGTCTTCGAGCAGGGGCGCCCGGTCGGCCGTACGACGCTGACCCAGGGAACTCTGGGCGCACAGATCGGCGCCCAGACCTATAGCCAGATCATTTTCTTCCGCGACGAGAAGGCCTTGCAAACCTTCCAGCTCGAGAATCTCGAGTTCTCCGCCCAGGCCACCGCCGTCGCCGCGACCACCGGCGCGGCCGCGACGACCAGCTACGAGCGCGGCGTGGCGGTGTTCATCATGTCGCGGGGTGGGCTGATGGCCGAGGCCACGATCGGGGGACAGAAATTCCGCTACCACCCCCTGTAAGGACCAGGACGGGCAGGTGTTGACGACACGGCGGGCTGGCTGGCGTCACGCATGGGTGTCACGCGGGTCAATCCGCTTGCAACAGTACCCGAACATCGTCGGCCGGCATTGGCTTGCTGAACAGGAAGCCCTGGAAACAGTGGCAGCCCAGTTTCTCCAGGATCTCCAGCTGCGCCTTGGTTTCCACGCCTTCGGCGATGACCTTGAGGCCGAAGATGTCAGCCATGCTGATCATGGCGGCAACCAGATCTCGATCAGATTGCCCGTTTTCCAGGTTGGCGACGAACGAACGGTCGATCTTCA
>SKSJ01000139.1 GCA_007123055.1 Wenzhouxiangella sp.
CGGCAATCGGCGCCTTGATCGGCGGATGGGACTGGTAACCGACCAGCTCGAAGTCCTCGTAGACAAAATCTTCGAGTCGACGGCGCTCGGAATTCAGGCGCATCGTCGGCGGCGGCAGGGGGTCGCGGGAGAGTTGTTCGTCGACCTGATCGAGGTGGTTGAGATAGAGATGGGCGTCGCCGAAGGTGTGGATGAACTCGCCCGGAGCCAGATCGGTCACCTGCGCCACCATCAGGGTGAGCAGGGCGTAGGAGGCCATGTTGAACGGCACACCGAGGAAGCAGTCGGCCGAGCGCTGGTAGAGCTGGCAGCTCAGCCGTCCATCGACCACGTGGAACTGGAACAGGCAATGGCACGGCGCCAGCGCCATGCGTCCGGCACGGGCATTGCCCTGCGGAGACATGGATTCATCCGGCAGGTCGGCCGGGTTCCAGGCAGAGACCACGTGACGGCGTGAGTCGGGGCGTGCACGGATCTGCTCGACCAGCTGGGTGAGCTGGTCGATGGTGCGGCCGTCCGGTGCCGGCCACGAGCGCCACTGCGCGCCGTAAATCGGACCCAGGCTGCCATTTTCGTCGGCCCACTCGTCCCAGATGGTCACGCCGTTGCGCTTGAGGTAATCGATGGTGGCGTCGCCGCGAATGAACCACAGCAACTCGTGGATGATGGATTTCAGGTGGACTTTCTTGGTCGTCACCAACGGAAACGACTCGGACAAGTCGAATCGCATCTGATAGCCGAACACGCTCAGCGTTCCGGTGCCGGTGCGGTCGGACTTGCGGGTGCCGTTTTCGCGAATGTGTTTGAGCAGGTCGAGGTAGGTTTTCATGTCTTTTCCCGGTAGGCGAAGACCAGCAGCGCCACGCCGATGACGAACATGGGCACGGAAAGCAGCTGCCCCATGGTCATCCAGTCCAGCGCAATGAAGCCGAGATGGGCGTCGGGTTCGCGGAAGAATTCGGCGAGGAAGCGGAAGAAACCGTAGCCGGCCAGGAACAGGCCGCCCACGGCACCGACCGGTCGCGGCCGGGCCGAGAACAGCCACAGGATCACGAACAGCGCCAGCCCCTCACCCAGCGCCTGGTAAAGCTGCGAGGGGTGGCGGGCGAACTCGTCGAGGTTGCCGGCCAGGTACTGCTGGTAAAGGGTTTCGGACACACGCCCGCCGGGCTGAATCGATTCGGGAAAGATCACCGCCCAGGGCACGTCGGCCTGGCGCCCCCACAGCTCGCCGCCGATATAGTTGCCCACCCGACCGGCGGCCAGTCCCAGCGGCGCCAGCGGCGCGGCAAAGTCGGCCAGGCGCAGGAAACCGCAACCCAGGTGACGCCCGTACCCCCAGATGGCGACCAGCACGCCGATCAGCCCGCCATGGAAGCTCATGCCGCCGTCGCGGATCTGGAACAGCATGAGCGGATTGCCGATGAACGAATCGAAGGCGTAGAACAGCACGTAGCCCAGCCGTCCGCCAGCGATCACCCCGATCACCCCCCAGAACAGGAAATCACCGACCTGCTCGGGATCGAGCGGCGCATCGTCGCGCCGCGCCCGTACCCGCCCCAAGAGCCAGAAGGCACCGAAGGCGACCAGGTACATCAGGCTGTACCAGTAAATCGCAAAGCCGCCAATCTGCACGGCCACCGGGTCGAGCTGGTGGTAGAAGAAGTCGGACTGGTTCATGGCGGAGGATTATCGCAGATTAACCCCCGGGGCTCGACACGACTCCGAAGGCTGGGGCGGCGGTATCGGTTTCCGGTTTCCGGTTTCCGGTTTCCGAGTCCCGTCTCCAAACATGCCTTACCATGGCAACCACCTCCACGCGCCTTCACGCCATGACCGCAACCACCCCATCCAACCGCCTCGGCGACGCGCTCAGCCCCTACCTGCTGCAGCATGCCGACAACCCGGTGCACTGGCAGCCCTGGGATCGCGAGGCGCTGGCCATGGCGCGGACGCTGAACGAACCACCGGGCGGGGCGCCAGCAATTGACGCCCCGCCTTCAATCATGCAATTCAGTGGTAAACCAACTCGCACTGCACGGGGCCACCGTGGACCCTGACGCAGACCATGGTGCTGCCACTGGTGCCGGTGATGGAAATCCCGAACCGGTCGGCCAGATCAGCGAGGAGCTGGATGACCGAGGTGTCGCCGCTGTAGCTGAAGCCGTCGAACTCCCCTGCGGATTCGGGAACTGGCGATCCATCCGGCAGTCTCGCAGTATGCGTTTTTACCTCAAACTCGATCGTCACATCTCCCGGCGTAAAGCCCGTACTCACATTCGTGATCTCGAGTTGAATGGTCGTGCCATCCGGAAATTCAACATGAACCCGGCTGTAAGGATTGATATAGCCTCCGCTTGGACCGATGAAGCGATTGGCAAGGCGGCCGACCATATCCGGCAAACCAAAGATGAGCGATCCTGCCAGGTTGCCGTAGTGATCGGTCAGGGCATTCTGGAGCGCCTTTCGATTGTAATTCGCCGGACTTTCCTGCGGCCCAACGAGATCAATGGCTGAATCCCCGTCGTAGCCGATATCCCCGCTATAGACGGTCACTGACTGCAGGGACGAGGCGAAGTCGACGGCGACCGAATGGGCCTCCTGCATCGCGGCGAAGATTTCGGGATCTCCGTTACCCGGATAGGCCGCTTTCTGCAACCCGATAGAATGCAACCCTTCATTCCGATCGTCGTGGTCGCCGGAATCCGAGGAGTGGGGTTGACCATCCCCCCAGTCGTACCAGACATGCACATCAAAGTAATGAATGCTGCCGTTGGCCGGATTGATCACATAGACCGGGTAGATAACCGGCGTCCCGTCACCCGGCGCCGCATCGGGTGCGGCCTCCTCGGCCGCATCGGCGAACGCGGCGCTGGAAGAACAGCCATTGCAAAAGCCCGTATGGGGCAAATCCTGGGCGAACAACGAGGCGCTCGCTCCCATCACCAGAACTACCGCGAAAAGGCTCAACAACGGGCAACGGCCAAAAGATACCGAAAACCTTTTATTCATCATTGGCTACTCCCTACAAGCAAAATTGAGTTCCATGACAAACGGCCCATCGCCGGTAACTCCCGCCCGACGGGAAAATGGGCCAGCCATTGCAGGTCGAAAAGTGGCAGTCGTGCGGTTGCACCCCCCTGTCGTATGCCAACTAACCAACCTACGGACGCGAAAGCTAAAAAAGAATTTCATTCCTGTCAACACCCTGAAAGCTCCAATGTCTCAGTGGCACCGTGCCGGAACCGGAGTGCGGGTTCGTCCCCGGTTGCCCTGCGCCTCGCCCCTTGTTCTCGTCTCCATGTCGTACCATGACGACACACTCGTCATCGAAGTCGCCATGACCGAAACCACCCCCTCCAACCGCCTCGGCGACGCGCTCAGTCCCTACCTGCTGCAGCATGCCGACAACCCGGTGCACTGGCAGCCCTGGGATCGCGAGGCGCTGGCCATGGCGCGGACGCTCGACAAGCCCATCCTGCTGTCGATCGGCTACAGTGCCTGCCACTGGTGTCACGTGATGGCCCACGAGTGTTTCGAGAACGACGACATCGCAGCGCTGATGAACGCGCATTTCGTCAACATCAAGGTCGATCGCGAGGAGCGCCCCGACCTTGATCATATCTACCAGATGGCCCACCAGCTCCTGACCGGGCGCGGCGGCGGCTGGCCGCTGACGGTGTTCCTGGATCCCGACAGCCAGGCACCGTTCTTCGCCGGCACCTATTTCCCGCCCGAGCCGCGCCGCGGCATGATGGGCTTCGGCCAGCTGCTTGAGCGCATCCACCAGGTCTGGTCCACGCGCCGCGACGAGTTGCGCGCCCAGCACCTGCAGGTACAGGAGGCGCTTCAGGCCATCTCGCGCCCGCAGCCCGGTGCCGATGAAGCATTGCCCGGTGCGGAGGCGCTGATCGCCGAGATGGCCGCGCGTTTCGACGCCGACCACGGTGGTTTCGGCACCGCGCCGAAGTTTCCGCAGGCACCGCAACTGACCGCCCTGGCCGATTTCGCCGACGACGATCAGGCCGCCCAGATGCTGGCCGACACGCTCACCACCATGGCTCGTCACGGCCTCAATGACCACCTGGCCGGCGGCTTCTTTCGCTACTGCGTCGATCAGGCATGGGAAATCCCGCACTTCGAGAAGATGCTGTCGGACAATGCCCAACTCCTCGGTCTCTATGCCCGCGCCGCAGTGTGCTGGCAGCGCGACGACTTCAGGCGGGCGTGCGAACGCACGGCAGGGTGGCTGTACGACGAAATGGCACTGGACGGCGGTGGGTTTGCCGCCAGCCTTGATGCCGACAACCCCGATGGCGAGGGCGCCTTTTACTTGTGGCGCCCGGACGAGATCGATGGTGTGCTCGATGGCCGACAACGCGATCTGTTCTTCGAGCGCTACGGTCTCGACGGCCCGCCAAACTTCGCGGACAAGCTCTGGCACCTGGTCATCGCCCGTTCAATCAACGAGATTCGCCGCCCCGGTCTCGACGAGTCGACAGTTCGCGGCACGCTGGATGAGGCCCGGGACCAACTGCTGGCCGCACGCAACAAGCGCTCACGGCCCGGCCGCGACGACAAGCTGATTGCCGGCTGGAATGGCCTGGCCATCGAGAGCCTGGCCGCGGCGGGAAGGCTGCTGGCCCGGCCGGAATGGTGCGAGAAGGCAGCCCAATCACTCGATGCGGTGGCAGTGAACCTGTTCGGCCAGGAACCGCCGCGCGCGATCTGGCGCGCTGGACGCAGTGCACACCCGGCCACCCTGGAAGACCACGCCAACGTCCTGCTGGCCTGCCTGGAGCTGCTGGCCTGGCGCTTCGAGACGCGCTGGTTCAACCTGGCCCGTCGCATCGCGCGCCGCATTGTCGATCAGTTCATCGACGACGACTCCGGCGCGATGTATCTGACCCCGGCCGAACACGAACCCCTGATCACGCGGCCGCTGGCCCACGCCGATGACGCCACGCCGGCCGGCGCCGGTCAGGCCGTGCTCGGCCTGCTCCGGCTCGCCGCGCTGACCGGTGAGGTGGCGCTGCAACGGGCCGCGGAGGTCGCGCTGGCCGCCGCCGGAGGCCAGCTGCGGCAACAGCCCCTGGCCCATGCCACGATGCTGCGAGCAGCCAGCGAACTGGCGCATCCGAAACCGCAGGTACTCATCGGCGGCCCTGACGGAGACGCCGACGACTGGCACCGCCAGCTTGCCGGCCATGCCG
>SKSJ01000041.1 GCA_007123055.1 Wenzhouxiangella sp.
CCCCAGGTCGGACACAATCTCCAGGATCACCTCGACATCTGCACGCTGACGCGCAGTTCGCAGCCGGTCACCTACGACCAGATCAACGAGCTGATGGTCGGCCTGCGTTACTTCCTCCACCATCAGGGCGAGGGCACGTCCAACATTGCCGAGGCCGGAGCGTTCCTGGTCAGCGGGCGCAGCCGGGAGGACAGGCCGGACATCCAGATGCACTTCGTCCCGGCCCTGCTCGACGATCACGGCCGCAACCGCCTGCCCGGCGACGGCTACACGCTGCACGCCTGCCCGCTGCGCCCGCAAAGCAGGGGCCGGATCCGGCTGCACAGCAACGACCCGCGCCAGCCGCCGGCGATCATCGCCAATTACCTCAGTGAGCCGGAAGACCTTGAAATGATGCTCGAATGCGTCAAGCTGTCGCGCGATGTGCTCAGTCAGCCGGCATTCCGCCCGTTCCGCGCCCACGAGATCTTCCCCGGAAACGATGTCAACGACCGCAACGGCCTGATCGAATTCATCCGCACCAAGGCCGAAACCATCTACCACCCGGTCGGCACCTGCCGCATGGGTTCCGACCCGCACTCGGTGGTCGACCCGCAATTGCGGGTGCGCGGTGTCGAGGGCCTGCGCGTGATCGATGCTTCGGTCATGCCGACGCTGGTCGGTGGCAATACCAACGCCCCCACCATCATGATCGCCGAGAAAGCCGCCGACATGATCCAGCGGGAACAGCGGCACAGCGACCCGGCCGGTGAAACCGAGACGGCCTGATCCGGCCGACAGACGCACCCGACAATTGCGATCGGTTCACGGTTCGAAGGGAAATTTGAGTATTCCCTGAGGCTTCCTGCAGGACTCCGGTCACACCATCAACGACGATCTCTCCTGAGCGCCACGGCACCTGTTATCGCCGCCGGCGCCGTCACGGATACCACCCGACGACCTCAGACCAAGGAGACGATCATGGAACATTTCAATACAAGCCGGCGTTCTCTTGCCACCCTCGGGCTGGCATTGCTGCTCGGACTGTGCCTGGTGACCGGCCAGGCCCATGCCCAGGCCGAGCCGCACTCACGTCACTGCATTCTGCTGGGCATGCTCGGCGGCCAGCTGCCGCCTCATTGCACCGGCGAATCCGATCCGGACGAACTTGATCCTGCCGTTGCCGCCAAGCTCGATGCATTACGACTGGCCACGGTGGCCTTTCACAGTTTCGACGTGGCAGTAGCCGCTGGCTGGGACACAGCCATCAGCGAGTGCGTCGAAAGCCCGATGGGCGGCATGGGTTACCACATCGCCAACATGAGTCAGCTGACCAATGGCGGTCACCTGAACCATCTTCGACCCGAGGCGCTCTTGTATGAACCGACCGAGGATGGCTCGATGGCATTTGTTGGCGTGGAGTTCATCGTGCCGCCGGCTGACTGGCCCCACGACGAACCGCCGCAGGTGCTCGGCCAGGACCTGGTTTTCCTGGAAGGCCCGCAGGTGTGGGGCCTGCACGTATGGCTGGGCAAGGACAATCCGAATGGAATCTTTGCCGACTGGAACCCGGATGTCAGCTGCCAGTTCGCAGCCGATTGAGTTCCGGCTGCAAGACCGCCCGGGAGGTCGGGCGGACGGAGCGACCTGCACCGTCCGCCCGCACCCTGGTCGGCTGTTCAATTCTCGCGGGGTTCCAGCAGGGGGATGGGTACGTGCAACATTCCGCACACGACCCGCATCAGATCCATTTCCTCCGGGATGACCTCGCCGTCGTGCAACACGCAACAGGCCAGCGCGTTGACAAGCCTTTCCTTCTCGCGCGGTTTGAGCCGGTCCAGCCGGTCCAGCGCCGTGTCCATTCGTCCGGCCCATTCCTGCAGGCCCGGGATGGTCTCGGGGCTATCCAGGCCGGCCCTTTCCAGGGCCGCGGCCAACGCATCTTCAACTTCCTGTGGCTGCTCGGGATGGCCATGCCAGGCGACGATGGCCATGAGGTCGACTGCCTCGTCGGCCATGGCAACCAGTTTCCGGTTGCCGCCCGACCGCACCCGTTCGGGATGCAGGGCGTCGAGGATCTGGCGGTTGACCAGCCGGGCGAGGGCATACTCGAACACGTCGATGCGACCATCGGCTTCGACCAGCGCCTCGACCAGGCGCATCAAATCGAGCAGCTCTCGCTCCGGGCGCCGCCTGAGTGACGGGAAGGCGATCTCGAGCAAAGGCAGACGCTGCCCGGCCGGCAGTTCCGGCACACTCTGGCGCAGGGCACGGACCTGCTGTTCGCTCTCGCTGCCCAGGCTGCGTGCAATGGTCAGCAACTGTTCCTCGCGCACTTCGTCGTCGTGGGACAGCAGCAAGTAGCAGATGACTTCCTGCGCCCATTCATCGGAGTGGGCGGCACGCTCGAGCTGCTTCGGTATCGCGGCGACCAGGGCGGCGGCCATGAACACCTGGTTCAGGCCTGGCTGGCCGATCTTCTCGGCCAGGTTATCGGCATCCAGCGGCAGCCCGCCGGGACCCCGTTCACGTGTTTCGTCTTCCCGTTCGGCTTCTTCGGCCTCGGCACGGCGTGACTGGGCGTGCCGATCCATGCGTTCGGCGATACGCTCGATCTCCGCCGGATCGAAGGAAGGATCGACCGCCCTGATGCGATCCTCCAGCGGCGGGTGGGTCGCGAACATCTGGTAACCCATCGACTGTCCGAACAGCATGTGGCCGACCTCTTCGGCGTCGGCCGTGAGAAACGACCCGGCGTAGAGCGCCTTGATTTTCTTCAGCGCACCGCCGATGCCGTCGGGCTGCCGGGTGAACTGCACGGCCGAGGCATCGGCCAGGAACTCGCGCTGGCGGGATACGGCCGCCCGGATCCAGCGTCCGAAAAACAGCCCGATATAGCCGACGATGAGTATCGCCAGGCCGATCATTACCGCCGGGGCGGCACCACGGCTGTCGCGTGCAAAACGCGCCGAGAACAGTAGTCGCCGACCGAGAATGGCAATGACCAGGATGCCGAACAGGAAACCGATCAGGCGAATATTGAGGCGCATGTCGCCATTGAGGATATGGCTGAACTCGTGCGCGATCACGCCCTGGAGCTCATCCCGGCTCAGGTGCTCCAGAGCGCCACGCGTGACCGCCACCGCGGCATCGGCCGTGGAGTAGCCCGCGGCAAAGGCGTTGATTCCCTGCTCGTGCTCGAGCACGTAGATCTCCGGCACCGGCACGCCGGAGGCGATGGCCATCTCCTCGACCACGTTGCGCAAACGCCGCCGGAGCGGATCGGTGGTGTCATGATCAACCAGCGTCCCGCCGAGCTGGCGAGCGATCTGGCCTCCGCCCCCGCGCATCTGCATGGTGCGCACCATGCTGGCGATACCGATGGTGCCGGCGGTCAACAAAGTCACGCCGATCAACAGTTCGGGATCGGGCCCGACCGTGAACAGCACCGCGGCATTGGCTGCCAGGATGATGCCCAGCACGGCCAGGCCGAACAGAAAAATCAGCAGACCCGACTGCCGCCGGGCCCGGTCCTGGTGTTCGAAAAAATTCATCTCACGATCCAGTAGGCAGCAGAGGCTTGCGATTGAGCTTGTGCATTGAATGAGGGGCTAGGGGCTGGGTTCCGGGTGTTAGGTGTTAGGTGTTAGGTGTTAGGTGTTAGGTGTTAGGTACCATGGCAGAGAGATTCGCCCCTTCACACTTAACACTTAACACCCCAAAGTTCACACTTCACCCTCTTGACCCCTCCCCCTCAACCAAAATCCACCTTGACCGCTTCGCGCTTCTCCGGTGCGTCGATTTCGAGCAGTTCTGCCGGCTTGAAGCTGAACATGTTGGCAACAACGTTGCTCGGGAAGCTTTCGCGCAGGATGTTGTAGTTCATCACCGCATCGTTGAACGCCTGGCGTGCGAAGGCGACCTTATTCTCGGTACTGGTCAGCTCCTCGGACAGCTGCATCATGTTCTGGTTGGCCTTGAGGTCGGGGTAGTTCTCCGACAACGCGAACAGGCGGCCGAGCGCGCCGGACAGTCCCTGCTCGGCTTCCGAAAGCTTGCGCATGGCGTCCGGGTCGGTCGGATCGGACGCGGTCTGGCGCAGCTGCTGCTGGGCGCCATTGCGCGCCTGGATGACCGCTTCGAGGGTTTCACGCTCGTGGCTCATGTAGCGTCTGGCCACCTCGACCAGGTTGGGGATCAGATCATGACGACGGTTGAGCTGAACGTCGATCTGGGCAAAGGCATTCTTGTAACGATTGCGCCCCGCGACCAGGCGGTTGTACAGCACGATGCCGAAGGCAACCGCGGCCACGATCAGGCCTAGCAGAACCCATTCCATCAGTTTGCGCTCCCTTGAAACAACAAGCTGCAAGTGTACCCGTAATGGTGGCGACGGTCACTGGTACTGCTGACGCTCGACGATCGCCAGGTCGAGCAACAGGCCGAGCAATCGACTTTCGATCAGCGGCCAGCGCAGGTAGTGGGCAGTGGACGGCATGACGGCCTCGTCAGAGCCGCTGCGGCCATAGGGCGATTGCAGCCAGGCGATGTGCCTGGCGTGATCGGTCCATGAGCCGGGGATCTGCACGGCCGCCCGGCACCGCGGGTCGACCAGCAGCACGGTGCAATCCCGGGGCGATTGTCGCCGGGCGTCGTGCAAGGCGACGCCCCAGCGCCGACACAGTCGATACAGCACCCGGTAAGTCGTGGGTTCGACCAGCGCGGTCAGGCTCATTCCTTCCAGCAGCCGCGTGCGCGGCATCGGCGGACTGTCCGCGGATTGCGGCCCCAGCACCGGCAGCGTCACGGCAAACCGACTGCCGTCATGCGGGCTCTCGAGCAACTCCAGCCTCCCTTCCATGGCATCGACCAGGCGTCGGCAAATCGCCAGGCCCAGTCCCGAGCCGCTATGCGAGCGGGTGATCGATGCATCAAGCTGGGTGAACGGTTCGAACAGCCGTTCGCGGTCGTGCAATTCGATCCCGGGGCCGGAGTCACTGACCACCAGGCGCAGCTCCCCTGAATCAGTCCGCCCGGCGGCCATTTCGATCCCGCCGCGCTCGGTGAACTTGACGGCATTGCTGAGCAGGTTGCCGAGCACCTGCGAGATACGATCAGCGTCGCCGTCGGCCATCAGCGGCAAATCGGAGTCCATGCGCAACCGCAGGTCCAGCCCCTTGCGGGCGGCATTGGGCGCATGCAG
>SKSJ01000045.1 GCA_007123055.1 Wenzhouxiangella sp.
GACGGCAATTCCGTGCCGCGCTACCACATCGTCTGGGGTACGGCGCGAAAGCTGACCCGCTGCATGATCGAGCATCTCGAGCAGGCCGGAAAGCGCGGACGACTGACCCTGATGCATGGTCACCGGGTTGATCGACTGGAACAGGAAAACGGACGCGTCAGCGGTGTGCTGGCCATCGATGAGGACAGCGGCCGTGAAGTCCTCCTGCTGGCGTCTGTGCTGGTGCTGGCCACCGGCGGCATCAACGGCAGTCACGATCAGTGCCGTGCCCACTGGCCGGCCAACCGGCCACAGCCGGCAACGATGCTCAACGGCGCGCATCCGTATGCCGATGGTCGCCTGCATCGGTTTACCGAACAGCATTTCGACGGTCGCATCGTCAATCCCGGCGAGATGTGGAATTACGCCGCAGGCTTTCGGCATCCCTTTCCGCATTTCCAAGGCCACGGCCTGTCGACCATTCCCTGCAAATCCGCACTCTGGCTCGACCACGCCGGCCGGCGCATCGGCCCCGAGCCGCTGGTTACCGGCTTTGACACGCACTGGCTGTGTCGGCGCGTTGCCGAGCAGGAAAAGCCCTGGACCTGGCATCTGCTCAACCGCCGCATCGCGCTGAAGGAATTCGCCATCTCCGGTGCCGAGCACAACCATTCCATCCGCGAGCAGCGCTTCCCGGCATTTCTCAAGGAACTGCTTTCGGGCAACAAGCGCCTGTACGAGCAGATGCGGCGCGAGAGCGACGACTTCCTCGTGGACGACACGCTGGCGGGCCTGGCCGGGAAGATGAACCAGCTCACCCGATCGCACGACATCGACCCGACCGTGCTCGAGGCGACGGTGGACGATTTCGATGCCAACTTTGCCAAGGGCGATGCCCTCAACAACGACGCCCAGATCCGCATGATCCAGCACGCCCGTCAGTGGGGGGCGGACAAGCTGCGCACCTGCGCGCCGGCGCCATTGCGAAAGAAGGGTGCCGGTCCGTTTGTCGCCATTCGCATGCAACTCATCACCCGCAAGAGCCTGGGCGGCCTGCGCACCGACCTGGAAAGCCGTGTGCTCGACGGCCGCGACCAGCCGATTCCTGGCCTTTACTGTGTTGGCGAGGCGGCCGGCTTCGGTGGCGGCAACTGCAACGGCAAGCGCTCGCTGGAAGGCACCTTCCTGCCCGGCTGCATTCTCACCGCGCGGGCAGCGGCACGCTCGATTCGTGACGGCGGCTGAGGAGGCACGATTCATGATCCGACGCATTCCGACCACCATCGACGACTTTCGCGAGCGCGCGCGGCGACGCCTGCCGCGGTTTCTCTACGACTACTACGCCGGCGGTTCCGGTCGCGAGCGGACCCTGGCGGCCAATGCCACCGACTGGGACACGGTCAGGCTCAGGCAACGTGTGCTGGTTGATGTCGATGCCATCGATACCGCAACGCAGATGGCCGGCGAGGACTGCACCATGCCGCTGGCGCTGGCGCCGATCGGCCTGGGCGGCATGGCTGCGCGCCGCGGCGAGATTCAGGCACTGGCCGCGGCCGAGCAAGCCGGCGTACCGTTTACGCTGTCGACGGTGGGTATCTGCGGGCTCGACGAGCTGGCTGAAGCCGCCGAACGCCCGTTCTGGTTCCAGCTCTACATGATCCGCGACCGCGAGATCGTCGACACGGTCATTGATCGGGCCTGGGCGGCCGGTTGCCGGACCGTGGTATTTACCGTCGACCTGCCCATGCCCGGCCCGCGTCATCGCGATACCCGCAACGGCATGGCCGTTCCGGGAGCGCGGGCGAAATTTCTCAAGATCGGTCAGGTGCTCTCCAGACCACGCTGGCTGTGGGCCGTGCCGCTGCGCGGCGGTCCGATGAGCCTGGGCACGATGAACCCGCACGTGCCGGCCGCCAGCGATCCGGACTCGTTTCGCCGGTGGATCGATACCCAGTTCGACCCAACTGTCACCTGGTCCGATATCGACTGGTTGCGCGCGAAGTGGAAGGGAAGGTTGTTGCTCAAGGGCATACTCGACACCGAGGATGCCGAGCGAGCGGTCGCGGCCGGTGTCGACGGCATCGTGGTGTCCAATCACGGAGGTCGTCAACTCGATGGCGTGGCCTCGACCGCCATCAAGCTGGCGGAAATCGTTCGCACAGTCGACAGCCGTGCGGAAGTGCTGGTCGACGGCGGCATTCGCGGCGGCATCGATGTCTACCGTGCCCTGGCGCTGGGCGCCAGCGGTGTACTGATCGGTCGCGCCTGGATCTGGGCCCTGGCCGGCGGTGGCCGAGCCGGTCTGGATCAAACCCTGGCCGGGATCCGCGACGAACTGCGCCTGGCCATGGCCCTGACCGGCGTGAAACGCATCGCCGATATCGGTCCCGATTGTCTGGATTCGAAAGGATAGAGGACGACACCATGCCCAATGGCGCCCAAGCATTGATGAAGACGCTCGCCGATGCCGGCATCGAGGTCTGTTTTTCCAACCCCGGCACCAGCGAGATGCACTTCGTCGCCGCACTCGACGACGAGCCGCGCATGCGCGCCGTGCTGGCCCTGTTCGAGGGCGTCGCCACCGGCGCGGCCGACGGCTATGCGCGCATGGCCGACAAGCCCGCCGCCGTGCTGCTGCACCTGGGCTGCGGCCTCGGCAACGGCCTGGCCAACCTGCACAACGCGCGCAAGGGCAAGGTGCCGATCGTCAACATCGTCGGCGACCATGCCACTTATCACCAGCCGCTCGACGCTCAGCTTCAGTCCGATATTGAAACGGTCGCGCGCAATGTCTCGCCGGAGTTCGTGCGCAGTTCGGGCAAGACCGAAGACTTGTGCCGTGACGCGGTCGACGGCATTGCCGCGGCGATCGGCCCGCCGGGCCAGGTCGCGACACTGATTCTGCCGGCCGATGTGTCCTGGGGCGAGGGCGGTGAGCCCGCCTCGTTGCCCGCGCCACCGGAAACCGAAGCGGCCGACGATGAGACGGTTCGGTCCATTGCCGAGGCTGTGCGCGGCAGCGGCAAGACCGCGCTGCTGCTCGGTGGCCGCGCCCTGCGCGAGCCGGCCCTGCTGGAAGCCGGACGCATTGCCGCACACAGCGGGGTCAAGGTGTTTTCCGAGGTGTTTCCCACCCGCCTGGAACGCGGTGCGGGCCGGCCGCCGGTCGAGCGCATCGCCTACCTGGCCGAACTGGCCACCCTGCAGTTGTCGGAATTCGATCACCTGGTGCTGGTCGATGCCAAGGCGCCGGTGTCGTTCTTTGCCTACCCCGGCAAGCCCAGCGAGCTGGTGCCCGACAACTGCCGGGTCCACACGTTGGCCACGCCTGCGCAGGATGCTGCCGCCAGCCTGGAAAAACTGGCTTCGGCAATCGGCGCCGACGGTGCCGAGCCCGCACTGCAGAAAGCCGGCCGCCCGGGCCGGCCCCGCGGGAAACTGACCGCGGAGAAGGTCTGCAAGGCCGTCGGCCACCTGCTGCCCGACAACGCCATCCTCGTCGACGAGGCCAATACGTCGGGCCTGATGCTGCCGGTGATGACCGCCGGTGCGCCGGCCCATGACCTGATCACGCTGACCGGCGGGGCCATCGGTCAGAGCCTGCCCAACGCCGTCGGCGCGGCCATCGCCTGTCCGGACCGTCCGGTGCTGGCCCTGGTCGGCGACGGCTCGGCCATGTATACCAATCAGGCCCTGTGGACCATGGCGCGCGAGCAGCTCGATGTCACCGTGGTGATCTTGGCCAATGCCGCTTACTCGATTCTCAACGTCGAGCTCGAACGTGTCGGCGCCAGGGACAGCGGCGGCCCCAAGGCCCGCTCCCAGCTCGACCTGACCGGCCCCGATCTTGACTTCGCCCGCATGGCTCAGGGCATGGGGGTGCATGCCGTGCGCGCCGAGACCGCCGAGGATTTCTGCCGTGCGATGGAATACGCGTTCGAGCGACCCGGCCCGCACCTGATCGAGGCACGCATTCCCGAATCGCTCAATCGAACAAAGCGCCGCCTCCTGCCGTGGCTGCTGCGTTCGCTGCCAAACCTGCCCCGGCCGATGGCGAAGGTACTGAAGAAAAAACTCGCTCCCTGACACCTGGTCCATGAACAGCGCGCCCCGACCCGTCGAGAACGAACAGTCCACCCTGCCAGCCCTGCTGGCCGCCCTGGTGATCGACTATCTACGCTGGCTGGCTCTGGTGCCGATGGTGTTTGCCTGGGGTTTCCTGGTGCTGGTCGTGGTGCTGATGCTGGCGATCAACTTCCAGGGCGATATCGACCGGATGCTCGATCGCGCCGAGCCCTGGGTGGAGCGCTGGCTGGGCCCGGCCGAGCCGGCTGAGGAAGGCGAGGGCAGCGGGGGCGAAGCCGAAACCATTACCCTCACCGAACAGGACTTCAAGCCCTGGATTTACCGCATCTGGATGGTTGCCGCGCTGGCCGGTTACCTGCTGGGGCTCTTGCGCGGCTGGCTGTTCGGACCCTGGCGGCCGCCTCCGCTGAAGCGCAAACTGGCGCGCGTGGCGATCGCGGCGGGCGGGTGCTCGGCCCTGCTGTTTTTCGCCTGGCTGTTCGGCAGCGAGGTTTACGCCGGTGCGGCGGCCGGCTGGGTGGCGATGTTCATCTTCTTTCCCCTGCTGGTGTGGGTGGTCAGCGCGGCCAGCCTGGGTTTCAGCCACCTGCTCGATGAAGTGCGCCCGATCGTGATGAAGCTGGCCGATCGCGCCACGGTGGCCGTCATGCGCCAGGCGACAAGATCATGACCCACAGGGAGATTTCGATGAACGATGACCAGACCCTTCCCGGCTTCGCGGCCATCGAGCAGGCCGCCGGCCGCATTGCCGGCCTGGCCCACCGCACGCCGGTGTTCACTTGCAGCCATTTCGATCGCCGGTTGGGTGCCGAGTTGTTCTTCAAGTGCGAGAACTTCCAGAAAGTGGGGGCGTTCAAGTTTCGCGGCGCCTGCAACGCGATTGCCGCCCTGCCGGCTGAACTGGGGCGGCGCGGCATCATCACCCATTCCTCCGGCAACCATGGCCAGGCCGTGGCATTGGCCGCCCGGCTCAACGGTTACCGCGCCGTGGTGGTGATGCCGGAGAACTCCGCCCGGGTCAAGGTCGAGGCGGTGCGTGAGTACGGCGGGGAAGTGGTCTTGTGTGCGCCGGGAACGCCGGCGCGCGATGCCGCGGTGGCCGA
>SKSJ01000038.1 GCA_007123055.1 Wenzhouxiangella sp.
ATGCGCCCGTCGAAGTTGCGGTTGCCCGACAGCACCGCGACCGAGTAGAGATCGCGGTCGATGATTTCCTGCTGGATCTTCGGATCCAGCGCGCCGCTCATGCCGTTGCAGGTGGTGCAGGCAAAGGCGACGATGCCAAAGCCGAGGTCTTCCAGCTCTTCGAGCAACCCGGCCTCTTCCAGGTACAGGCGTACGGCCATCGAACCCGGAGCGAACGAGGACTTGACCCAGGGCTTGCGAGTCAGGCCCAGCTCATTGGCCTTCTTCGCCAGCAGTCCGGCGGCAATCACGTTGCGCGGGTTGGAGGTATTGGTGCACGAGGTGATCGCAGCAATGATCACCGCGCCGTCGGGCATGGAACCGTCCGCCGGCACCTCGTACGGGGCGGATATACCTTGCTCGGAGAGATCTGCCGTGGATACCCGCTTGTGCGGATTGGACGGCCCGGCCATGTTGCGCCCGACCGAGGACAGGTCGAACTCGAGCACGCGCTCGTACTCGGCCGTAGCGATGTCGTCGGCCCACAGGCCGATATGCTTCGCGTAGTCCTCGACCAGCTTGACGTGCGTGTCGTCGCGGCCGGTGAGCTTGAGATACTCGATCGTCTGCTCGTCGATATGGAACATCGCCGCGGTGGCGCCGAATTCCGGCGTCATGTTGGAGATGGTGGCGCGGTCGCCCACGGTCAGGGTCCGCGCACCGTCGCCGAAAAACTCCAGCCAGGCGCCGACCACGCGCTCATTGCGCAGGAACTCGGTCAGGGCCAGCACGATGTCGGTGGCGGTGATGTTCGGCTGCGGCTTGCCGGTGAGCCTGACCCCGACGATATCGGGCAGGCGCAGGTAGGAAGCGCGGCCCAGCATCACGTTCTCGGCTTCCAGCCCGCCTACGCCGATCGCGATGACGCCCAGCGCGCAAACGTGTGGCGTGTGCGAATCGGTGCCGACCAGGGTGTCGGGAAAGACGACGCCGTCGCGCACCTCGGCCACGGTGCACATCCGCTCCAGGTTGATCTGGTGCATGATGCCGTTGCCCGGCGGGATCACGTCGACGTTGTCGAAAGCCTCCTTCGTCCAGTTGATGAAGTGGAAGCGGTCGGCATTGCGCCGTTCCTCGATCTCGCGGTTCTTTTCGAAAGCATCCTTCTCGAAACCGGCGTGCTCGACGGCCAGCGAGTGATCGACGATCAACTGGGTCGGCACCACCGGATTGACCTGGGCCGGATCGCCGCCCTTGTCGGCGATGGCATCGCGCAGCCCGGCCAGATCCACCAGCGCGGTCTGGCCGAGAATGTCGTGACAGACCACGCGCGCCGGAAACCAGGGGAAATCCAGGTCGCGCTTGCGCTCGATGATCTGCCCGAGCGAGTCGGTCAGGCGCGCCGGCTCGCAACGGCGCACCAGGTTCTCGGCCAGCACGCGCGAAACGTAAGGAAGCTTCGCCCAGGCGCCGGCGCTGATGTCCTCGACAGCGGCACGGGCATCGAAGAAGTCCAGCTCGGTGCCGGGCAGGCGTTTGCGGTAGTCGGTGTTCATGGCATCGGCGCGTCGGGTTGAGGCAGCCGATCATTGTAACGCGGGACACTATGAAAGTCTGTCGTCCCGGAATCGCCGCAGGCGATATCCGGGATCTCGCACGTGGATGTCTGCACGGCGTGGCGAATCTGTTCAACGCCTTGCTGGCTCGGCCGTGCGAGGCCCCGGGTCAAGTCCGGGGCGACAATGCAAGAGTTTCTCCGGATACCTCCAGGAGCATTGCCATCCCGCCAGCACGGCGTTAGCATTCCCGCTCCACCGTCCCCGACGCTGTTGCCATGCTCGAGATCTTCATCCCGGCGTTCGTGATGCTGTTCGTCACGATCGACCCGGTCAGCATCATTCCGATCTTCGTGTCACTGACCGCGGGGGCGACGCGCGGGCAGAAGATCCGCATGGCGCTGATGGGGTGCCTGATCGCGGCGGTGTTGCTGGTGGTGTTCGGGGTGATCGGCGAGCGCCTGCTCGACAACTTCGGGATCACGCTGCCGGCCTTCCGCATCGCCGGCGGCATCCTGCTGTTCCTGATCGCTCTGGAAATGCTGTTTTCGCGGCGCAACGAACGCAAGTCGAAATCGGCCGAGGAAATCCACGACCACTACGAACCCGAGGACATTTCGGTGTTCCCGCTGGCCATTCCGCTGCTGTGCGGGCCCGGCGCGATCGCCTCGATCATGTTGCTGACCTCCGCCCAGGCCGGCAACCTGGCCGGTCAGGCCGTCGTCATGGGTGCCGGGGTGGCGGTCATGCTCATCGGTGCGGCACTGCTGGTAACCGCCGCGCGCTTCGACCACTTCATCCCGGAGACCGTCAGCAACATCATCACCCGGCTTTTGGGCATGCTGCTGGCGGCACTCGCCATTCAGTTCATACTCGACGGGCTGCTGGCCGCCCTGCCGCTGGGCTGAAAACCGGCCCGCGACCTCCTTGGGTCTTGGACCGCCAGGCGCATCATGCTAAATTTTCCGGTTTTGTTTTCCGACTAATACCAGCAGGACAGGATCGGCTCATGCGCATCGGCACCACGCTTACCAACTACATCATCCAGAATCAACGGGATATCGATGGCGCGACCGGAGAGTTCACCGGCCTGCTCAACGACATCGCCGTGGCCTGCAAGAAGATCGCCGATTTGGTCAACAAGGGCGCGCTGGTCAACGTGCTCGGGGCAACGGATTCGCAAAACGTGCAGGGCGAGACGCAGAAAAAGCTCGATGTCATTTCCAACGAACTGATGATCGAGGCGCTGCGCCACAACGGCCATATCGCGGCCCTGGCCTCCGAGGAGATGGACTCGGTCTACCATCTGCCCGCCGATGCGAAACGCGGCAAGTACCTGCTGCTGTGCGATCCGCTCGATGGCTCTTCCAATATCGACGTCAACGTGTCGGTCGGCACCATTTTCTCCATCCTCAAGGCACCCGAGGGCGTTGCCAACCCGACTGAACAGGACTTCCTGCGCCCCGGCACCAAGCAGGTCGCCGCCGGCTATTGCTTGTACGGCCCCTCGACCATGCTGGTGCTGACCACCGGCAACGGCGTGAGCATGTTCACGCTGGATCGGGATTTCGGAGAGTTCCTGCTCACCCGAGAGAACGTCGTGATCGACGCCGACACGAAGGAATTCGCCATCAACGCCTCCAACCAGCGCTTCTGGGAAGCGCCGGTCAGGCGCTACATCGACGAGTGCCTGCAGGGTGCCGACGGCCCTCGCGAGAAAAATTTCAACATGCGCTGGGTGGCCTCCATGGTGGCCGAAGTCCACCGCATCCTCACCCGCGGCGGCGTATTCATGTACCCGAACGACGCGCGCCTGAAGAGCAACGGCAAGAACGGCAAGCTCAGGCTGATGTACGAGGCCAATCCCATGGCATTCATCGTCGAACAGGCCGGCGGGGCCGCCTCCACCGGTCAGCAACGCATTCTGGAAGTCCAACCGGACGAAATTCACCAGCGCATTCCGGTCATTCTCGGCTCGCGCAACGAAGTCAAGCGCCTCGACGACTACCATCTCGGCGCCTGACCTTTCCAAGTAACGGCACCTGCCGAAACTGCAGGCGAGACGAAGCAGCGATTTTCTGGTACCACTTTCTGGTGCCACGTTTGAGTAACATGGCACCCTGTTCCAATTCCGGAAAACCCCATGCTTCGAGCCCTTTCGCTGTTTTCGATCGCCCTGCTCTGCGCCCAGCCGGCATGGCCCGCTCAGCCGGATCCCCTGGTGCCCGCCGATTACCACGACTTCACTTTCCTCTCCGATCCGCAGCTGTCGCCCGATGGCGAGCATGTCGCCTTCGTGCGCCGGGTCGTCGACGAGAAACAGCGCAATCGCGATGCCGCCGTCTGGATGGTGCCTGCCGACGGCTCGACATCGGCGCGCCTGTTTACCGGCGGTGAAGACGACCGCCACCCGCGCTTTTCACCAGACGGTCGAACAATCGCCTTCCTGCGGAGCGTCAACGGCGACACGCAAGTCCACCGCATTCCCACCGACGGCGGCGAAGCCCGTGCCATATCTTCCTTCGAACAGGGCAGCATCTCCGATTTTTCCTGGCTCCCCGACGGCCGGCACCTGGTGCTGACCCTGACCATCGACCCGGCCATCGACGACCCCACCCTTGCCAAGGACGAGGACGACGAGCCCAAGGCCGATGTGAAGATCTACTCGCGCCAGCTTTACCGCAGCGAGGCCCAGGGCTGGCTGGACGAACGCCGTCGCACCCTTTGGCTGCTCGATTTGGAAAACGGCGAGCTCGAGCGCCTGGCCGGTCATCCCGAGTGGAACTACAACAACCCGGCAGTCTCGCCCGACGGCCGCTTGCTGGCATTCAACGCCGATCGCAGCGGTCAAGAGTACGATGGCGGCTTCAATCAGGATATCCATCTGCTCGACCTCGACAGCCGCGAGCAGCGCAAGCTTGCCACGCCCGAAGGCCGCGCCACCTCGCCGGTGTTCTCGCCCGACGGCCGCCATGTCGCGTTCAGCTACCAGTCCGACCGCTACCGTCCCGTCGAGCTGCATCGCATCGGCATCGATGACAGCGACCACGCAGTACTGCATGACGGCACCGCCCTGTCGGTGGCCCAGGCCTGGTGGCCCGAGGGCTTCGACCTGCCTCTGATCCGGGCGGACTATCGCGGTAGCCACCCGTTGATGCGCCTGCTCGATGACGGCAGCAGCGAGATCGTCATCGGCGGCGGTGCAGCGGTCAACGGCATCCATTTCACCGCCAACGGAGAGACACTGGCCTTGCTGGTCGAGGACGAAACCCGACTGCCGGAGGTTCATGTCGCCGACACCGGCAACTTCGAACTCCGGCGCCTGACCGGCTTCAACGACTCGCTACTCGAAAACCGTTACCTCGGTGAACTGGAACGCTTCAGCTTCGAAGTCGAAGGCGGCAAGACGGTCGATGCCTTCCTGCTTCGCCCCCGCGGCTTCGATACCGGCGAACAGTGGCCGCTGGTGTTGAATATCCGTGGCGGCCCGGCCGGCATGTGGGGCCATCGCTGGTTCCAGGAATTCCAGATGATGGCCGGCGCCGGCTACGCGGTGCTGTTCACCAACTACCGCGGCTCGACAGGCTACGG
>SKSJ01000003.1 GCA_007123055.1 Wenzhouxiangella sp.
CGGCCCGGGAACTGACCGGGCAAGAGCTGGAGATGCTGCGCTACTCGGCTGCCAACTACGTGCGCCTGAAGGACGAGTATCTGGAGGGGAAATAGGTAAAAGGTAAAAGGTGAAAGGTAAAAGGTGAAAGGTGAAAGGGGTTCACATGCCATCATCCGTTTCCTGTTTGCGCGGGATTGCCTTACACTCTGAGGGTTCGCTCTATCATCGCATCGCCAAGGAGAGGGATTCATGGCCGACATTCCGGTCATCGGGGCTAATGGCCTGAACATGCCGGCGCTGGGGTTTGGCACATTCGAACTGGACGAGGAGACCGTCAGGCGCGTTCTCCCGGCAGCCATCGAACTTGGCTATCGGCACATCGATACCGCCCAGATCTATCGCAACGAGGCAGCGGTCGGACGAGCCGTGGCCGAGTCGGGCATCGATCGTTCCGAGTTTTTCCTGACCACCAAGGTCTGGGTCGACCGCTTCGGCCCCGAAGACCTGATCGCCTCGGTGCACGGCAGTCTCGAACGACTCGGTACCGACTACGTCGACTTGCTGTTGCTGCACTGGCCACTGTTCGGCGGGCGCGGCATGAACCCGACCCTGGAAGCGCTGATGCGCGCCAAGCGCGAAGGTCTGGCACGCCACATCGGCATCAGCAATTTCAACATCGACCAGACCGAGCAGGCCGTGGCCTTTTGTGGAGAAGGGCAACTCATGACCAACCAGGTGGAATATCACGTCTACCTGGGCCAGGAGCGTCTCCGTCGCGTGCTGGCCCGGTACAACCTGGTGTTGACCGCCTACATGCCGCTGGCCAAGGCGCGTACGGTCAATGATCCGGTGCTCTGGCAGATCGGCGAGCAATATGGCAAGACCGCCGCCCAGGTGGCACTGCGCTGGCTGGTCGAGCAGGACCGGGTGGCCGCCATTCCGGCGACCTCCAACCCGCATCATGCCGCGGCCAACATCGACATCTTCGACTTCAGCCTCAGCGAGGCCGACCAGAAGAACATCGCCGGTCTCGACAAGAAGCGGCGCATCTGCAAGCCGGACGGCCTGTCGCCGGCCTGGGACGACTGAGCCCGGGCGCAGCTATTCGATGAAGATGCCGCTGGCTGCCAGCCGGTAGCGGTGGGCCGGTTCGTCACCGGCCATTTCATCGTCGTCGTCTTCGTTTTCCAGCCGTTCGAGCACACCATGTGCCCGAGCCTGGCTGCGCGCATCGGCTGGCATCGCGAAGGCATGATCCGGGGTCTGGATGCGCAACATGTGGCCGTCAGCCTCCAGCACCGCCCAGCAGCCACGGTGGGTGCACACGTCGGTGATCCGCCCGGACACCATCAATGGCCTGTCCAGCCAGGCCTCCGGTTCGGCCATGACCTCGGCGACCGACTGCGGCTCCATGGCCTCATCAGCCGTCTCGCCATACCAGGTCCCGGCCCAGGCCGTCGCACTCACCGCAGCGACCAGTGCCGCCAGCAAGATGGTTCGGCTCATGACTTGTCTCCGCCCGATTTGCCGGACTTGTCGCCGCCAACGGCTCCCAGCATGCCCATGAACGGCTTGACGAAGTCCAGCGGCATCGGGAAGACGATGGTGGAGTTCTGCTCGCCGCCGATCTCGACCAGGGTCTGCATGTAACGAAGCTGCAGCGCACCGGGTGCCTCGGCCAGCTTGTTGGCGGCCTCGACCAGCTTCTCGGAAGCCTGCTGCTCGCCGTCGGCGTGAATCACCTTGGCGCGCCGCTGACGCTCGGCCTCGGCCTGCTTGGCAATCGCACGGATCATCGACTCGTCGAGGTCGACATGCTTGATCTCCACGTTCGAGACCTTCACGCCCCAGCCGTCGGTCTGGCGATCGAGGATCTTCTGAATGTCCTCGTTGAGCTTGTCGCGCTCGGCCAGCATCTCGTCGAGCTCGTGCTTGCCCAGCACCGACCTGAGCGTGGTCTGGGCCAGCTGGCTGGTGGCGTCCATGAAGCGCTCGACGTTGATGATCGCCTTCTGCGGATCGATCACGCGGTAATAAACCACGGCATTGACCTTGACCGAGACGTTGTCCATGGAAATCACGTCCTGGGTCGGCACGTCGAGCACGATGGTACGCAGGTCGACACGCACCATCTGCTGGATGAAGGGGATGACAATGATCAGACCCGGCCCCTTGACCTTGTAGAACCGCCCAAGCGTGAAGATGACTCCGCGTTCATATTCGCGCAGGATCTTGATGGTATTGGCGATCAACAGCACCAGCACCACCACGATGGTGGTCATGAAATACAGGAAATCGATGTTCATGAGCTTGCCTCTCCTTTGTCCCTCATGGGACGAACTTTCAGCGTCAATCCTTCGACGGCCACGATCTCGACGCGGTCGTCGCTCGCGACCGGCTCGTCCGAGCGGGCCGTCCAGTCTTCACCTTCAACGTGCACCCGTCCGTGGCCGTCGGCGAATTCGGCAATGGATTCGGCTTCGCGGCCGACCAGCGACTCGGTGCCGCTGACCTTGGGGTTGCGGTGCGAGCGGGCCGCCAGGTAGACGACGGCGAAAAAGGCCAGCGCGGAAGCCAGCCCCATCGCCGCAATCAGTCCGGGGTTGACCGCCATGCCCGGCACGTCGGTGTCCATCAGGATGATGGATCCGAACACGACCGCGGCCACCCCGCCAATACCGAGAATGCCGAACGAGGGCACGAACAATTCGACCGCAATGAGCGCGAATCCGAGCAGCATCAGTGCCAGACCGGCATAGTTCACCGGCAGGATCTGGAAGGCGTAGAGGGCCAGCAGCAGGCAGATGCCGCCGATCACGCCCGGCACCAGTGCGCCGGGATTGTAGCCTTCCAGGATCAGGCCGTAGATGCCGATCATCAAAAGGATGTAGGCCAGGGTCGGGTTGGTGATGACACTCAGGAACTCGCTGCGCCAGTCGGGTTCGAGTTCGATGACGCTGGCACCTTCGGTATCCAGGGTGACGGTGCGCACCGACAGCCGGATCTCGCGGCCATGAATCGCCTCGAGAAGCTCCGGGATATCCTCGGCGAGCACGTCGATCACATTCTTCTCCAGCGCTTCGCTGGAAGTCAGGCTGACCGCTTCACGCACCGCCTTCTCGGCCCAGTCGGCGTTGCGCCCGTGGCGTTCGGCCAGACCGCGGATGTAGGCGACGGCATCCTCGATGACCTTGCGCTCCGTGGCCGTGCCGGGCGGTGCGGACCGATCCTCGGCTTCATCGACGGGTTCATCGGCCTGATCGTCGGTTGCCTCATCCGTCGGTGCGTCGGATTCCCCGTCATCGGCCCCGTCCTCATCGTTGTCCCGGTCACGTTCGTCGAAGGCGTCGCGGGCGCGCTCGGCCGGCGTTCGCGGACGCTCCGCGTCGTCACCACCGCCACCGCCGATCTGCACCGGCGTGGCTGCCCCCAGGTTGGTCGACGGCGCCATGGCGGCAACATGGCTGGCGTAAAGCATGTAGGTCCCGGCGCTGGCCGCCCGCGCACCGGGCGGACCAACCCAGGTCGCCACCGGCACATCGGCGTTGAGGATGGCCTTGATCATGTCACGCATGGAGGCATCCAGCCCGCCGGGCGTGTCCATGCGCAGGATGACAAGTTCCGCCCGCTCGTCCTCGGCCCGCTCGATACCACGAATGACATAATCACGGGTTGCCGGACCGATGGGGCCGTCAATATCGAGCACGTAGACGGCGCCCTGGCCATTGTCGGTCGAGGCGGTAGCCATCAGGACCAGGCCGCAGGCAAGCAGCACGGCGGTGAGCACGCGCCTGTAAACCAGTGGCACCGGCGACTTTCGTTCTCTCATGAAATCATCCCGTTTTGCATCAGGTGTGCAGACACCGGCCACTCTCCATGCTTTTGACAATGAGCGTCGGGCACCGAACGTGCGGCATCCTCAACCTCTACAAAGAGCGTACCACTTTGGGCGACGGCGAAGTGTCATTGTTGACCCTCGTCACATTACCGTCCCGGTTGACCGCAGACACCGGACCTTGCCGGACGCCGATTGCACAGCGCGTGCGGTTGATTCATCCGACGATGCCCCAAATCAAGAGACTGACCCCCATTCAACAGAGGCTACAATCCTCATGAGCAGCATGCCCGACCAGGAACAGTTCCAGTTCGACAAGTCCTCGCTGGTGCGCGAGGAAGTCTTTACCGATCTGCGGGCCGGACAGATCCGGCGACTGACCCCCGTCGATGCCAACGGCCGTGACGACACCGACAAGTCCGTGCGCTACGTCGGACAGACCCAGGTCATGACCAACGCCGGCGCCCTGCCGCTGAGCTTCGAGCTCGACGTCGACAGCCTCGAGGCCGCCTGCGACGCGTTCCCGGAAGCAGCCAGGAAGGCCCTGGAAGAAACCATGGAGGAACTCAAGCGCATGCAGCGCGAGGCCCAGTCCTCCATCATGGTGCCCGGCCAGGAGGGCAATCAGGGCGGCTTCGGTGGTGCCGGCGGCGCCGGGGGCGGCATGCCGGGCGGCGGGCTGAAGCTGTAGCTTTCAATGCCACCGCGCTCGCCTCATTCCGAGACGGTCGCAACCATGCCGCTACACCAGCTCTGAACGAACTCAGCGCGCAAAAAAAGGGCCGCCCGGTGGGCGGCCCTTCTCTTCCATTCTGGTTGTTGTTATCGGAAGCCTGCTGGCTTCAAAGCTGAGCCTCGAACCGGTCGCTGAAGATGGCTTCAACGACGTTGAGCTGAACGGGCATCAACACGACCGGACGGTCCGGATCATTGCTCAGCACGCAGAACGCTGACTGGTAACTGCCTTCTTCCATACCGATTGCGTAGAAGTCGACGTTCACGACCTGCTGTTCATCGGGATCGATCGTACCACTGGTTGGCGACACGTTGGTCCAAGGCGTGAACTCGGCACTGCAATCGATCGTACCGGTGAGGGTGAAGGCCCGGCCTTCCGGAACACCACTCCACGTCGTCGGGAATCCAAGCAGGCCGCCCGGCGCGGCCTGCCGACCGGTACCGCCTTCGCCATGGAACCAGGCATAAAGATTGTTCGGACCCAGCGAGAATACGTCGATCTCCGGATAGGCAACCAGCCAGTAGACACCCGGGTCAAGCTCCAGTGGCGGGGCCCCGGCAGCGGACA
>SKSJ01000102.1 GCA_007123055.1 Wenzhouxiangella sp.
CGCATGGAAGGCCGCCAGATGGTGATGATGTTGTCACCGAAGAAAACGTGAACCAATCCCGGATGGAAAGTCCGGGTTACAACTCGCTGGAATGCAGCCGACAGAAAGTTTCTCCGGGTGAGCCGGGGAACGCTGCACGAAGGTAAAACAAAAGGAGCAGAGCAATGCCTAAGATGAAGAGCAACCGGGGCGCGGCCAAGCGCTTCCGGGCCACGGGCAGTGGGCGAATCAAGCGCAAGCGCGCCTACCACAGCCATATCCTCACCAAGAAGGACACCAAGCGCAAGCGGCGCCTGCGTTCGTCCACCCTGGTGTCGAAGTCGGACGAGAAAGCCGTCCGCCAGATGCTGCCGAAGCTGTAAGGAGTAAGGATCATGGCAAGAGTCAAGCGTGGAGTGGTCGCCCGTCGTCGTCACCGCAAGGTGCTCAGCCGGGCCAAGGGTTACTACGGTGCCCGTCGCAAGGTTTATCGCGTCGCCAAACAGGCCGTCATCAAGGCCGGCCAGTACAGCTACCGCGACCGTCGCCAGCGCAAGCGCGATTTCCGCAGTTTGTGGATCCAGCGGATCAATGCCGCGGCCCGTGAACACGGCCTGTCCTACAGCCGGTTCATCAACGGTCTGAAGCGTGCCGAGGTCGAGATCGACCGCAAGGTGCTCGCCGATCTGGCCGTCAACGACAAGGCCGCCTTCAAGGCGCTGGCCGAGAAAGCTCAGTCCAGCCTGGGCTGAGCATGGGCCAGACAGCAGCGGAGTCCTTGCTGGACGAGGCGCTCGGCCTGGTGGCCGGCGCCGAAGACGAGCGGACCCTGGATGATGTCCGGGTCCGCTTTCTCGGCAAGAAGGGTGCACTGACCGCCCAGCTCAAGGAACTCGGAAAACTCCCCCCCGAACAGCGGCGTGAAGCCGGCCAGGCGGTCAACCGGGCCAAGCAGTCGCTGGAGCAGGCCATCCAGGCCAAAGGCGATGAGCTGGGGCGGAAACGGCTGGCCGAGCAACTCGAAGCCGAATCGGTCGATGTCACGCTGCCCGGCCGGCGTCACGAGGCCGGTGGGCTGCATCCGGTCAGCCGTGCGCTCGATCGGCTGCTTGATATCTTCCGTCAACTCGGCTTTGACGTGGCTACCGGTCCCGAGGTCGAGGACGACTATTTCAATTTCGAGGCGCTGAACTTTCCGCCGCACCACCCGGCGCGGGCGATGCACGACACCTTTTACCTGCCCGACGGTCGATTGCTGCGTACCCATACATCACCGGTGCAGATCCGGGTGATGAAAGAGCAGTCGCCGCCGGTGCGCATCGTCGCTCCCGGACGCGTGTTCCGGTCCGACTCGGATCAGACTCATACCCCGCAGTTTCACCAGGTGGAGGGACTGCTGGTCGACCGTGACGTCACGTTTGCCGATCTCAAGGGGCTGCTGTCAGACTTCGTCAATGCCTTTTTCGAGGATGACCTCGAGATGCGGCTGCGACCGTCGTATTTCCCGTTTACCGAACCCTCGGCCGAGGTCGATGTGCGCTGGCGCAATGCCGACGGCACGCCCGGCAACTGGCTGGAGGTGCTCGGCTGCGGCATGGTCCATCCCAATGTGCTGACCAACTGCGGCATCGATCCGGAGGAGTACACCGGCTATGCCTTCGGTCTGGGGGTGGAGCGTTTCGCGATGTTGCGCTACCGCGTCGACGATCTGAGGTTGTTTTTTGACAACGACCTGCGCTTCCTGCGCCAGTTTCGTTAGGCCGGAACCAGTGAGGAGCAAGGCTTGAAGATCAGTTACCGCTGGCTCACCGAGTGGGCCGATACCGATCTGGCTGCCGAGGAGGTGGCGGAGCGATTCACCCTGGCCGGTCTGGAAGTGGACTCGGTGGAGCCGGTGGCCCCGCCGCTCGACGGCGTGGTGGTCGGCGAGATCGTTGCCATCGATCCGCACCCGGATGCAGATCGTCTGCGTGTTTGCACGGTGCAGGGCGACAGCGAGGAACGTACTATCGTCTGTGGCGCTCCCAACGCACGTGCCGGGATGAAGGCACCGCTGGCCACGCTGGGGACGAAACTGCCTGGCGGACTGAAGATCAAGCCGGCAAAGCTGCGCGGCGTCGCTTCGGCCGGAATGCTGTGCTCCGAGCCCGAACTCGGTTTGGGCGAAGATGCGTCCGGCTTGATGGAGTTGCCTGCCGACGCACCTGTCGGGGAATCGCTGGCGAGTTACCTCGGTCTTGACGACCGCGTTCTGGAAATCGACCTCACGCCCAACCGGGCCGACTGTCTCTCTGTACGTGGGCTCGCGCGTGAGCTCGGCGCGATCGAGGGTTGTCCGGTCAATTCACCGATGATCGAAGCGGTCGATCCCGAATCGAAACGCGCCATCGACATCGAGCTGCAGTCTCCCGAGGACTGCCCCCGTTACATCGGTCGTGTCATCGAGGGAATTGATCCGCAAGCGGCAACGCCGACGTGGATGGTCGAAAAGCTGCGCCGCTCGGGCATCCGCAGCCTGGGACCCATTGTGGATGTCACCAACTACGTCTTGCTGGAACTCGGTCAGCCCATGCATGCTTTCGATATGGCCGCCATCAAAGGCGGCATCCGTGTGCGCCGGGCGGTCAAGGGTGATCGGATGACCTTGCTTGACGGACAGGAGATCGAACCCGACGAGGACATGCTCCTGATCGCAGATCATGAAAGCCCGCTGGCGCTGGGCGGCGTGATGGGCGGTCTGGATTCCGCGGTGGGCGAGCAAACACGGGATATCCTCCTCGAATCGGCCTGGTTCAATCCGGTCGTGATCAGCGGACGCGCCCGCAGACTGGGCCTGGCCACCGAGTCGGCGCATCGCTACGAGCGCGGCGTGGATCCGCAATTGCAACGAAAGGCGGTCGAACGCGCTACGGCCCTGATCCTGGAGATCGCTGGTGGCCAGGCAGGGCCCGTGGTGGAGGAGTGCAAGGAGCGCTACCTGCCCGAAGCCGCACCCGTTCGTTTGCGCCTCGGGCGGATCAACCGCGTTCTCGGTTCGGAGCTCGACGCAAACGAGGTGAGCGGCATTCTCGAACGCCTGGAGATGCAGGTTTGGCGTGACGGTGAGGATTTCGTCGTCAAAGCGCCCAGCGCGCGTCGCGATATCGAAATCGAGGCCGACCTGATCGAGGAAGTCGCACGGATATACGGGTATGACCGCCTGCCAAGCCGCCGCCCCGGTGGGCGTCTGACTCTCAATGTTCCGCCGGAAACCCGGCTGCCCGGTCGGATCCTGCGCCAGCAACTGGCCGCTCGTGGGTTTCAGCAGGTCATGACCTGGAGCTTCGTGGGCCTCGATCGGCTTGAAGCTTTCGGGGTGGGTCACGGTGCCCAGCCCCTGGCCAATCCATTGAGTCGGGATATGGCGGTGCTTCGGACCAGCCTGCTGCCGGGCATGGTCGAAGTGGCCGCGCGTAACCTGCGCCGCCAGCACGACACTTTCCGCCTGTTCGAGTGCGGCGACTGCTTTGTTGCCGATGACGCCGGATTCGACGAACGTGAACGCCTGGGATTGCTGATGACCGGCTCGGCAAGCGCAGAGCATTTCAGCGAAATCGCGCGTGAAGCCGATTTCTTCGATCTGAAGGGCGAGATCGAACACCTGCTGGAGCGAAATGCCATCGACGGAGAGATTCGCTTCCGTCGCAGCGAGTGGACGTGGCTGCATCCGGGGCAAAGTGCCGAGGTGCTCATCGACGGCCGGTCCGTCGGCTGGTTGGGGCAGTTGCATCCGGCCCTGCAGCGTGACCTCGACATCGGGCAGGCGATCTTCGTGGCCGAACTCGACGTCGCATCGGTTTCCCGTTCCGTTTTACCGGCCCATCACGATACGGGGCGTTATCCCGCTGTCCGCCGCGACCTGGCCGTCGTGGTCGGTGATGAACATGCCGCGGCTGATCTGCTCGACAGCCTTCACAAAGAAGCAGGCAATCTGCTTGAAAAAGCGCTGGTTTTTGATCAGTATCGGGGCGAGGGGATCGAAAGCGGCTGTAGAAGTCTGGCTATTGGCTTGATTTTCCGGGATGTTTCGCGCACCCTTAAGGATTCGGAAGTCGATGATCTGATCAATCGGCTGGTCGCTCGACTCGAAGAGCGCTTCGGCGCCAAATTGAGAGGATGAAGGGGATGTCATTGACCAAGGCTGATCTGGCCGCCTCGCTGTTTGACGAGGTGGGGTTGAACAAGCGCGAGGCCAAGGAGTTTGTCGATACGTGGTTCGAGACCATTCGACAGGCGCTGGAGGATGGTGACAACGTCAAGCTTTCCGGATTTGGTAACTTCCAGCTGCGCGACAAGAATGAACGGCCGGGGCGAAATCCCAAGACCGGTGAGGAGATTCCCATTTCCGCCCGGCGAGTGGTGACTTTCAAGCCGGGACAGAAACTGCGATCGAGGGTAGAGGCATATGCTGGATCCCGGGAATAACCAGGAACTGCCGCCGATCCCGGCCAAACGTTATTTCACGATTGGCGAGGTCAGCGATCTCTGTGCGGTCAAGCCGCACGTGCTGCGTTACTGGGAGCAGGAGTTTCCGCAGCTCAAGCCGGTCAAGCGTCGCGGAAATCGCCGTTATTATCAGCGCCACGATGTGCTGATGGTGCGCCAGATTCGCAGCCTGTTGCATGAGCAGGGGTTCACGATCCAGGGCGCTCGTCAGCGCCTGGAGGGTGACAAGGCCCAGAACGACGTATCGATGAGTCAGCAGCTGGTGAAACAGATGCGAGTCGAACTCGAAGAAGTCCTGCAGGTCCTGCGGCGCTGACAGAGACCAGCCTGTCATTCCATCAATCAATTTGAATTCAAGTGCCCCGCGAATCGATTTCGCGTTAAAATAACCGCTTGACCCCGCACGCAGAGTTTTATCGGTCGGAGCGTAGCGCAGCCTGGTAGCGCACCACAATGGGGTTGTGGGGGTCGGGAGTTCGAATCTCCCCGCTCCGACCA
>SKSJ01000004.1 GCA_007123055.1 Wenzhouxiangella sp.
ATATCTCCATCACCCTGCCCTCGCTGATCGTCGCCACCATCGGTGGTGGCACCGGCCTGGCCACTCAGTCCGAGAGTTTGCAAATCATGGGCTGCGATGGACCCGGCAAGGTGATGAAGTTTGCCGAGATCGTGGCCGGCACGGTGCTGGCCGGCGAGATTTCATTGGGCGCGGCGATCTCCTCGCTGGACTGGGTCTCCAGCCACGACCAGCTCGGGCGCAACGATCCGAACCGCAAGGGTTGACGGCCCACCAGCGGTCATCTCCGTTGTGGCCGCGAACGTTCTGATCTCGATGAATATATCGCGGGATCATGATCGGCTTTGATTTCCCGACGCCAATCCGGAATGGCCACATCCCCCGAGGCCGAACCCGATTGCAGGTCCGAACCCCGTGCGACCGAACAGGGCCGGATGCCGATAATCCTCAGGCCCTGATCACCTTGTCGGCTCGACTGGCGAGTTCGTTGATGCGTTCGCGAAACTGGGTGCGGCTGACTTCATCGATGACGCCGGACAAGGCCGCTTCGGCGCGCTCGAGCGCTTCCTGCATAACCTCGGGTTGGCGGCTCAGGCGCGCGGCCTCGGCTTCGAGCAGGGCCTGCGCGCAATCCTGCCGGACCAGGCCGCCGCAGACATGTTCCAGCCAGGCTTCGAGCAGGTCGCGGTCTTCCAGGAACCAGGCCGCATGGAGTGCCAGGTGCACTGCCGCGCCCTGGCGCTGGCCGTCGGGCATGTGCCAGAAGTCGCCGGCCAGCGCGGCGGCGCATTCCCCCGCCAGCTCGGCATCTCCCGTGTCGAGCGCCAACTCCATTCGAAAGAACTGGCTGCCGAAACGTGCGGCCGGCGGATCAGTCTCGCCCGGTGCGGCCGGCACCAGTTCCTGCGGCCAGTCGCGCGGGCGGATGCCGGCCATCGTCAGGGCCAGCAACTGACCGCGTTGCATTTCGGCCGAGACCGACGGGTCGTTGCGCAGCAGGGACAGCAGCTGGTGTCCATCGCTGTGCCAGCCGCCGACATTGAGCGGCACCAGGTTGAGCGCGGCCATGAACAGTCCCATGGCGAACAGCCAGAATGCCAGTTCGCGCAGCCAACTTGCACCATCGGGAAGCACGGACACCAGGATGACGGCGAGCCCGGCACCGACGAGGTTGCCCAGTGGCCCGCCGAGCATGAACAGGGCGGCCTCTCTCTTGCGCTCGGTGCGCCCGTGAGGTGTGTACATGGCGGCGAAACCGCTGATGCCCTGGATACGGCCGACCCATTGAATGTGCCAGCGCTCATCCTGGCGCAGTAGCCGCCATGGTCCGAAACCGGCGACCAGGAGCCGCTTGCCGCCAAGCCTGCCGGCCACGACATGACCGGCCTCGTGGATCAGGACCTGCAGCCACAGCGCCAGCAGGATGGATACCAGTATCGTTGGCAGGCTGACATGATCGCGGTCGAAGGGCAGTGACAGCGACACGTCGAAATGAGCCAGCAGAAAACCGATCAGCGCACCACCGACCACCCAGTAGAAAAATTGCCATCCCGCCTTGCCCCGGGACTGTTCGGGCGGTGGCAGCGGATAGAGATCGGCATTGGGTTTTGCGTCGTGCGCTGTCATCGTTGCTTGATTCCAGGTGGTGGCTGGCGTTCAGTTGTCGGAGTTTACCTTCGACTGGCCATGCAATTGGTGCCACGATAGTTGCTTGAATCCGATTGTCCAGGCCGACCTGCAGGCGATGGCATAGTGACGAATAGCTGAGCGCCAGCGCTTGACCCCATGGTGCGGGACGACGATGCTTGGCATCGAGGCCGGACGAGGTGTCGAATTCTGGCGGGGGCGTTCGACCAGTCAATGTGACCATCGAATCGGAGCTGCAATGAAATACGTTTGCCTGGTATATGCCGACGAGCAGGATCAGCACGGGCAGCCCGACAGTCCCGAGGACGCCGAGTGCCACGCTTTTTCCCAGGGGCAGCTCGAGGCCGGACGCATGGTCGGCGGCCAGGCGCTGCAGCCGGTGGCCACCGCGACCACGGTGCGCGTGCGCGCCGGCGAGGTTTCGATCACCGACGGGCCGTTTGCCGAAACCCGCGAGCAACTGGCCGGTTTCTATCTCATCGAGGCCAGGGACCTCAACGAGGCGATCCGATTTGCCCAACAGATTCCACCGGCGCGGGTCGGATCCATCGAGGTCCGGCCGGTGCGCGATCTGGACACCTGATTTTCGATTATGGGCGGTCAGCCCCCTGACAAAAGCGTCAAGGCCGCGGTGGAGGCGATCTACCGCGCCGAGTCCCGTCGTGTTCTGGCCAGCCTGATCCGTCTGCTGGGTGATTTCGAGCGCGCCGAGGAGGCGTTGCAGGAGGCATTTGCGGCAGCGTTGGCGCAATGGGGAGAAGTGGGGCTGCCCGACAATCCGCGCGCCTGGCTGGTCTCGACCGGACGTTTCAACGCCATCGATCGCATGCGACGCGGCCGGCGCCATGACGAGTTGGTCGAGCAGAATCCGGATGCGGTCGCGCCGGCCGAAGCCGACCGCGGCTTCGAGACAATGGACCTGCCCGATGATCGCCTGCGCCTGATTTTTACCTGCTGTCATCCGGCGCTGGCAAAGGAAGCACGCGTGGCGCTGACCCTGCGCGAGGTCTGCGGCCTGACTACCGAGGAAGTCGCGCGGGCGTTTCTTTCCCGCCCGGCCACCATGGCCCAGCGCATCGTGCGCGCCAAGCGCAAGATCCGCGATGCCGGCATACCCTACGAGGTACCGTCGCGGGGCGAACTGCCGTCACGGCTCGATGCCGTGCTGCAGGTGGTCTACCTGGTCTTCAACGAAGGCTACGCGGCCAGTGCCGGTGAATCCCTGTTGCGCGGTGATCTCGCCACCGAGGCGATCCGGCTGTGTCGCCTGTTGCTGGAGTTGCTGCCGGACGCCGAAGTGCAGGGCCTGCTGGCGCTGATGCTGCTGCAGGATTCGCGCCGACGTGCCCGCACCGATGCAGCCGGCGAACTGGTGCGCCTGGAAGACCAGGATCGTGATCTGTGGGACCGGGCGATGATTACCGAGGGGCTGGCGCTGGTCGAGCAGGCCTGGCGTTCCGGTCGCATCGGTCCCTACTCCGTGCAGGCGGCTATCGCCGCGGTCCATGCGCGCGCCGGGAAGCCAGACGATACCGACTGGCAGGAAATCCTGGCGCTGTACCAATTGCTCGAACGCATCCAGCCCTCGCCCGTGGTCACGCTCAATCGTGCCGTGGCCCTGTCCATGGCCGAGGGGCCGGCGGTCGGGCTGGAGCTGGTTGATGCACTGCTTGGCAGCGGAGAACTCGAGCAGTTTCATCTCGCCCATGCCGCTCGCGCCGATCTGTGCCAGCGCCTGGGTCGGCACGACGAGGCCCGTCGGGGCTACGAGCGCGCCCTGTCGCTGGCGTCCCAGGAGACCGAGCGTCGTTTTCTCAAGCAACGCCTGGCTGCGCTGCAAACCGATTGAGTCAGGGCTGTCGATTGGCACCCCAGCCGTTCGACAAGGAAGTACACCCCGCATGAACGCGAAACCTGCACACCCTTGCCACCCAACCGACGGAGCCATTCATGAACGACACCAAGACCTTCCTGCGCGAATTCAACGAGTACTGGGTACGCGAAGACAAGCCCGCGATTGTCGAAACAGTCACCGACGATATCCGCTTTTCCATGGCCGGCGGCCAGGCCGTCTCAGGCAAATCGGATTTCAGGGTGTTCCTGGAGAACATGGGCGGTGACGCCACCGACATGGACCTGGATATTGCCAACATCATCCTCGAGGGCGACCGGGCCGCGGTGAATGGCGAGATTGCCATGACCGACAAGGACGGCCAGCGCCGGGTGTATGCCTTCTGCGACATCTACCGGCTCGAAGGCGGCAAGGTGGCCGAGCTGACCGCCTATGTCCAGGAAATCAACAAAGACCCAAGGGATTGAGGAGGACAACATGCGCTACATGATCATCGTCAAGGGTGACGAACGCGTCGAGGCCGGCGAGATGCCGCGCGACGAAGACATCGCCGCCATGGCCGATTTCCACGAAGAACTGGCCCGCGCCGGCGTGCTGGTGGCCGCCGACGGTCTGCAGCCGACATCGAAAGGCTTCCGGGTGCGCTACAACGGCGACGAGCGCGAGGTGATCGACGGTCCGTTCGCCGAGACGCGAGAACTGATTGGCGGATTCACCATGATTCGCGTCGATTCGCGCGAAGAGGCCGAGGCCTGGGCTCGGCGCTTTCCCAACCCCGCCGGTGAAGGCAATCCATGCGAGATCGAGGTCCGCCAGGTCTTCGAGCTGGACGACTTCGAACCCAGCGAGGGCGTGGAGCGTTTTCGGCGCATGGAAGCGGAGGGCAAGCTGACATGATCTCCATGTCCGCGCCGACTCCGCACCTGATCGTCGATGATGGCCGGTCAGCGGTAGTCGGGATGCCTGATCGGCAGGGTCGGCGAAGTCGCCGCCGCTAACGCGTCCTGTCGGCCCTGTGTTGCTGGAAGGCCGCCGGTACGACATCGTCGACGGACACGCCCAGGCGGGCCAACCGTTCCTTGCTCATCCGCGGTGGGGCGACCGGTGCCAGGTAGAGGGTGGAGACCGGGCTGAGCCTGGCTTGATCCAGTCGTTCCAGTTCGATGGTCTCGCAGCGGGGGTGGTCGAGTGGAAACGCGGCGGCTTCGTAAATGACGACCGGGTGGTCGGGCGGGTAGTCGGCCATGAGGACTTCGCCGAGCACCCGGACCCAGGCCGGGTCGGTCTCGAAGGTGGATCGCGATGTGTCGCCCAGCGCGGCCGGCTGCCACAGGATCAGTGCCGCGGTAGGGTCGATGCGGCGGGCATACAAGAGGAAGTCCCCGGCTTCGTAGCTCTGGCAGCCATGGACGGCCGGGTCCAGCCCGAGGTCGGCGAACAGGCAGTCTTCGGCGGAAATGCCGGGGTACA
>SKSJ01000006.1 GCA_007123055.1 Wenzhouxiangella sp.
AACCCCTCCCCTTTGAGGGGGAGGGGCAATGGATGTCGGAGTGATGTACCTCGCTTCGCGCCCTGCGACCTTAGCTATTCCGTTGCGGCTTTACCAAGGTTGGTTGCAAGTCTACCACAACGTACGCCGGCTTGCCAAGCTCAGTAGCCCTGAAGTGTCTTCAAAGCACGTCAATTTTGAATCTTCCTCCCCCGAAAAGTTCCCGAAGTGCGCCCCCTCTCCACGGCACCCACGCACTTCCCTTATAGTTGAAGCGGGCACTCAACGCATGATGGGGTATCGAAACATGTCACAGAGCATCAAGATCGCAAGACTGACTGGCTGGATCGGACTCGCGCCCCTGCTGGGGCTGCCGATCATTGCCGTGGTCCCCTCTCCGGACTGGCTGAATACCCTGCTGGTCAGCTGGGCGGTCATCCTGCTGGCCTTCTGGTCCGGTCATCTGTGGATGCGCCACCTCGACGACGAGCCGCCGCGACCGTGGCTGCTGATCGCCGCATTCGCCCTGGCACTGGTGTCCTGGCCGGCCATCGTGCTGCCGCTGCACTGGGCGATGTTCTGGCTGGCCGCGCTCTACACCGTTTACCTGTTCATCGATGAACCATGGCGCGCGCAGGGCCGCAGCGGATGGCACCGACGCATGCGCCTGGCGCTGACCCTGGCAGCCATCGCCATGCTGCTCGCCGGCGGCCTGCTGGGCAGCACCGGTGGCACCTGACACGGTACTGAGCCTCGTCGGGCTCGCACGCCATTTCATTTCCGGGGGTGAAACGATCCGGGTGCTCGACGGACTCGACCTGGAGGTGGCTGCCGGAGAACGCGTGGCCGTCATGGGTGCCTCGGGCTCCGGCAAGTCCACGCTACTGCATCTGTCTGCCGGCATGGACCGGCCCGACGACGGACGCGTATACGTGGAGGGGACCGACCTCGCCGACACTCCGGAACCCCGTCGCACCAGGCTGCGCGCCGATGCCATCGGACTGGTGTTTCAGGACTTCAACCTGATCGACAGCCTCACCGTGGCCGAGAACATCGAATTGCCGATGTGGCTCAACCAGCGCCCAATGGACGGCGGAAAAATGCGGGATCTGGCCGCCGAGCTCGGCATCGAAGCCTTGCTCGAACGACTGCCAGGCGAGCTGTCGGGCGGTGAACAGCAGCGCGTGGCCATTGCCCGGGCGCTGGTCCACGAGCCACGGTTGCTGCTGGCCGACGAACCGACCGGCGCGCTCGACCAGGTGACCGCGGCCGGCGTACTCGACCTGTTCGATCGCGTCACCGCCGGGCGTGACTGTGCTCTGGTGATGGTCACCCACAACCCGGAGGCAGCGCGGATCTGCGATCGCACGCTGTGGCTGAGACAGGGCCGACTCGAAGCCGAATGAGACTGCTGATCCAGTCATCGCGACGCTTTTTCTACCGGCATCCGGGACAACTTCTGCTGGCACTGATCGGTATTGCCGCCGGTGTGGCCGTGGTCACCGGCGTGGCCTTGATGCGCGATGTCTTGATCAACGCACTGGACCTGGCCGGCGAGGAACTGGCCGGCCGCGAAAGTGTTCGAGTACAACATCCCTCGGGGCGTATCGACGAGTCGCTGCTTGCCGATCTGGCCACCCGCCCCGGTGCGCCCGTGCTGGTGCCGGTCATCACCGCGCGGGCGCGTTTCGATGACCGCGTACTGGAATTGCTGGCCACCGACCCGATGTCGCTTGGCGGTGACACCGGCATGGGCCTGGACGGCGAGCAGATCAACGCGCTGATGCGCACCGCCTCCGGGGTGGCCATGAACGCGGCCACCGCCGAGCGCCTGGCACTCGATGAGGGCGAGCTCCTGACCGTGCGTATTGCCGGCGCCGAACACGAACTCGAGGTCGCCGCGATCCTGGCACGCGGACGCGCCCTCGATGACCGATTGTTGATGGACGTTGCCATGGGCCAGGACGCCCTTGGACGCCAGGGGGAACTGAGCTGGATCGAGGCGCCGGCCGGCAGCCTCGAGTGGCTGCGAACCCAGCTCCCGGACGAGTTCCGGATCGAGACGGCCGGTGAACGGCGCGATGCCGCCGCCCGCCTGACCGAGGGCATGCGTGCCAACCTCAGCGCCATGAGCCTGCTCAGCCTGGCCGTCGGCCTGTTCGTGATCTACAGCGTGCTGTCCTTCCTGCTGGTCCAGCGCCGGCGCGCCTTCGGCATGCTGCGCGCCGTCGGCGTCACGCGCGGGCAGATCATTGGCCTGCTGGCCGCCGAGACCTTCATCCTGGCCGGCCTCGGTGCCCTGCTCGGCCTCGCCCTGGGAACCATGCTGGCCGATCAGTTGCTGGGACTGGTGCGCCAGCCGATCGCCGAGCTCTACCGGCTGGTGCCGGCGGCACAGACCCGACCGACCGTCACGCTTTACCTGATGGTCTGGATGCTGGCGGTGGTGTTGGCCCAGGCCAGCACCCTGGCGGTATGGCGCGAAGCCCGCCGAATACCACCGGGGCAACTGGTACGCCACGAGCGTGAGCCGCACGACGGCCGACCCGGCCTGTACCCGGCCGCAGCCGGACTGTTGATCGCCGGGGTTGCGGTCACCGCGCTGTCCGGCGGACTGGCCGCGGCACTGGGGGGTCTGTTTCTGGCACTGATGGGCTGTGCCGTGCTGGCGCCTCCGGCCGGCATGCTGTTGTTGCGACTGATGCGCCGGCCGCTGAAGCGCTGCCTGGCCGGACGCGCCCTGGGCATGCTGGCCACCTCGCGGCGGCGCATCGCCCCGGCGCTGGCGGCACTGAGCATGGCACTGGCACTGAGTGCCGGCATCGGCATGATGGTCCTGGGCTTCCGCGTCACCGTCGATGACTGGATCGACCGTCTGCTGCGCGCCGAAGCCTACGTCACCGTCAGCCAGGGCGTGATCGACCCCGCCCTGACCGAGCGTATCGACAGCCTGGACGGCATCGCCGCACTCTCGAGCGCCCGCCAACGCGTTCTGCCCGACGGTCGGGTACTGATCGCCTACGACCTGCCCGCGGACGCCTGGGACGGCTTCGAACTGGTCGCCGGTGCCCCCGCCACGGCGCGCGCGGCGTTCATGGCCGGTGAAGCCGTGCTGATCACCGAACCCTTCGCCCGTCGCCAGGACAAGGGCGTTGGTGACGAAATCACCATCAAGGCGGCCGAACATCGCGTGAGCCTGCCGGTTGCCGCCATCTACCGCGATTACGGCAGCGACCAGGGTGCCATTGCCGTCGATGCCGCACATTACCGCCAGTGGTTCGATGACGAGGTGCGCGACAGCCTCGGCCTCTACTTTCACGAAACCGGCGATATCGAACGCTGGCGCCAGCGACTACAGACCATCGACGAGCGCATCGTGCTCACCTCGCGCGACCAGGTGCGCGACCAGACCCTGGCCGTGTTCGATCGCACGTTCCGCATATCCTGGGCGCTGGCCGTCCTGGTCGGGATCATCGCGCTGATCGCCCTGGTCAGCGCGCTGCTGGCGCTGGGGCTGGAGCGCCGGCGCGACCACGCCACCTTGCGCGCCCTCGGGCTGACCCGGCGCGGACTGACCGGCCTGGTGGTCAGTCAGACGACCGGACTGGCGGCGGCCAGCGCCCTGGTCGCCGTGCCGCTGGCGACGGCCATCCATGTCGGACTCACACTGGTGGTCCAACCACGTGCCTTCGGCTGGACGCTGCCACTGAGCCTGCCGGTGGCCCCGATTGGCGCCATGACCCTGCTGGCGCTTCTGGCCGGGCTGCTCGCCGGCCTGTATCCCGCCTGGCAGATCGCCTCGCGCAACCCTTCGACCGAACTGCGGAGTCGCTGATGAAACGCGACCTGGTCATTGTCTTGCTGATCGCACTGGCGTTGGGCAGCTGGCTGGGCTGGCAGACCCGCGTGCCGGAGCCGGAGCCTGTCCGGCTGCAGGCCGGCGGTCTGCTGACGGCCGCCCCCGACGAGTTCAGGCGCGTGACGGGGCCCGAGCCGCTGCAATTCCCGGCCGATCATGCCCTGCATCCGGGGTACCGCAACGAGTGGTGGTATTTCACCGGCAGCCTGGACAGTCCGGCCGGACCCGTCGGGTTCCAGTTCACGCTGTTTCGCTTCGCGCTCGATCCCGGCCCGATGCCGGATTCCGCCTGGCAGGCCGAGGCCGTGTGGATGGCACACCTGGCCGTCAGCGACAGCGTCGAGGAAACGTTTCACCAGGCCGAGCGCTTTGCCCGCGGCGCGGTCGGACTGGCTGGCGCCAGGAGCGACCGCTGGTGGCTGCGCGACTGGCAGGTCACCGCCACCGATGAGGGCTGGCGGCTGATAGCGGATGCCGGTGACTTCGCCGTGGAACTGAACATGGCGCAGCTCAAGCCGTTCGTTCTCCAGGGCGACGGCGGTTACAGCCAGAAAGGCCCGGAAGCGGGCAACGCCTCGCGCTATTACTCGGCCACGCGTCTGGCCACCACCGGACGCATTCGAGTCAACGACCGGTGGCGGGATGTCGAAGGCAGCGCCTGGCTGGACCGCGAATGGGGATCGAGCCAGTTGTCCGATGACCTGGCCGGATGGGACTGGTTTGCGCTGCAGCTCGACGACGGACGCGACCTCATGGTCTACCGTTTGCGCCACCACGACGGCAGCCCGTCACGCTACTCCGCCGGCGTGGTGGTGGCCGAAGACGGCACGCCAAGCCACCTCGGCGTCGATGACTTCAGCACGACCGAACAGCGATGGTGGCGCGACCAGGAAGGCCATCGCTGGCCGCTGGCGTGGCAGGTCTCCGTGCCGGAGGCCGAGCTGGATCTGCTGGTCGAACCGCTGTTCGACCAGCAGCGCTGGGACGGCGCGGTCATCTACTGGGAAGGTGCGATGCGAGTACGCGACGCCGACTCGGGCGAGCCGCTGGGACGCGGCTACCTGGAACTGAGCGGATATGCGGACTGATG
>SKSJ01000019.1 GCA_007123055.1 Wenzhouxiangella sp.
CCGGGTATGCGGCACAGTGCGTCGCGGTCGGACTCCAGCAGTCCGCGCAGACCGCCGTGGTGGTTGATCAGCAAGCGGGCCAGGTCCAGCGCCGAGCGCCCCTTCGAACCGGTGCGCAGGAGGATGGCCAGCAGCTCGGCGTCGCTCAGGCCTGCCGGGCCTTGTTCCAGCAGGCGTTCACGGGGGCGTTCGGTTTGCGGCCAGTCGGCAATTCGCATCGAAACATTCACCTTGGTGGGGTCGAACCGTTATTCTGTGTTCCGGAGGGGAGGGCTACATCGGGCAGATCTCCCGCCTGCTTGTAGGAAAATGGCTTTTGAGAGCACACGAGGCATGACTCTGAACGGTAGAAAGATCCTGCTGGGCGTGACGGGCGGCATCGCCGCCTACAAGACGCCGGAACTGGTGCGCCGCCTGCAGGAGGCCGGGGCCGAGGTGCGCGTGGTCATGAGTGCCGGCGCCGAAGCGTTCATCACACCGTTGACCCTGCAGGCGGTCAGCGGCCACCGCGTGCGCACCCACTTGCTCGATCCGGAAGCCGAGGCCGGCATGGGCCACATCGAACTGGCGCGCTGGGCCGACGACGTCCTGATCGCGCCGGCCACCGCCCAGGTGATCGCACGCCTCGCGCATGGGTTCGCCGCTGACTTGTTATCGACCCTGGCGCTGGCGACCGAGGCCCGCATATGGATCGCTCCGGCGATGAACCGGGTCATGTGGGATGCCGAAGCCGTGCGTGAGAACTGCCGGATGCTGGTCTCACGCGGCGTGAAGCTGGTCGGGCCGGGTGTGGGCGATCAGGCCTGCGGCGAGCAGGGCCCCGGGCGCATGCTCGATCCCGACGAGATTGTCGCTGAACTTGGCGGCAGCGAGCCGGTCCTGGCTGGCTTGCGTTTCGTGGTTACCGCCGGACCGACCCACGAGCCGATTGATCCGGTTCGTTTCCTGGGAAATCGTTCCTCGGGCAGGATGGGGTTTGCCGTCGCCGAAGCGCTCGCTGAAGCCGGGGCGCGGGTCGATCTGGTCGCCGGACCGGTGAAGCTGTCCACGCCGCCCGGTGTTCAACGACTCGACGTGACCACCGCCTCGGAAATGCTCGAGGTCGTGACCGCGCGGATGGAAAATGCCGACGGCTTCGTCGGGGTGGCGGCGGTGGCCGATTATCGCCCCGAAAGCCTGGCCGACGACAAGATCAAGAAATCCGGTCAGCCGCTGACCCTGCAACTGGTCGAAAATCCCGATATTCTCGCCACTGTCGCCAGGCGCCGGCCCAAGCCCTTCGTGGTCGGGTTCGCCGCAGAAACGCGGGACCTGGAGCGGGCCGCGCGGGGCAAGCTCGAAGCGAAGGGTGCCGACCTGATCGCCGCCAACCGGGTCGGTCATGATCGTGGATTCGACACTGAAGACAACACGCTGGAAGTGTTCGGCGCCGAGCGTCACTGGAACCTCGGCAGTCGGGCCAAACGGATACTGGCGCGTGAGCTGGTGGCCATTATCGCCGAACAGATGCAGCAGGACGGAAACGGGAAGAAGCAATGAGGGATCTGAAAGTCAGGGTGCTTGATCAGCGCCTCGGCGGCGACTGGCCGCTGCCTGAGTATGCAACCGACGGCTCGGCCGGCATGGACTTGCGGGCCTGTATCGAGTCGAAGCTCGAGCTGGCGCCGGGCGAAACGGCCCTTGTCCCTTCCGGAATGGCCATTCATCTGGACGATCCTTCCCTGGCCGCGGTGCTGCTGCCGCGCTCGGGGCTGGGGCACAAGCAGGGCCTGGTGCTGGGCAATCTGGTCGGCCTGATCGACAGCGACTACCAGGGTGAAGTCAAGATCTCCTGCTGGAATCGTTCCGAATCGGCGGTGGTGATCGAACCGGGTCAGCGCATCTGTCAACTGGTCATCGTTCCGGTCGTTCAGGTCCGGCTCGAGGTGGTCGAGGCGTTCGAGGCGACCGAACGGGCCGATGGCGGCATCGGACACACGGGAACGCATTGATCATGAGAGGAAAGGCTGGACGGCAATCGGCGGGGGGAATTGCGGACAAGCTGCCCGCCGCCGGTGCGGTCGGCCTGGTGCTTGGAGCCGTGCTGATGCTGGCCGGACTGGTCATGCTGGTGATCAACATGACCAGTTCGGTTGACCCCGGTCTCGGCCGAACCATTGCCGAGCAGAATGCGGACGCCATGACCGGCGCCATCAACGATATCAATCACCACTTGCGACACGAATCGGTGGTTGCCGCGGCTCGTCAGGTTCCCGAGGCGGCCCCGGAAGAGAGTGCACCGGTTGTCGAGGCGCTGGCCGGACGGGGGCTGACCGACCTGGTCGATGTCAGGGTTTTTCCGCCGCGCGTCGAGGAGATCGAGGTGGGGAGCTACCCGGACCCGGACTTCGCGGTGGTGCAGATGCTTGTCGAGGCACGTCGTCGGGGCACAGCGAGCGCGCGCGTGCGCCACGAGGGGACGGCCGATGAACACCTGGCGATGGCCGCCGCGATGTACGATGAAGCCGAGGAGGTCGAGGCCATCGTGCTGCTGCGGGTGCCGGTCGAGCTGGTGGTCGGCCGAATGACTTCACCCGATCAGGGGTTCTGGATCCGCTTGGTACAACAGGGCCGAGTCCTCAGGAGTCTGCCCGAGGATACGCCCGCCGATGCAGCCGCAGCCGGCCACCTGCCGGTCGAAGGCAGCGCGATCGCCGTCGAGTGGGGCGCCCCGCCGGCGCGGGCCGGATTGCCGCCTGAACAAGCGATGCTGCTTATCGTCGGCGGATTGCTCCTTGCCATCATCGGTGTGGCGCTGAGATCCAATGCGGTCGGGCGCCTGGTCAATCCGCCTGCCCGGGAACCGTCGCCCGCGACACCGGCTGCCGCATCGCCTCCTACAAGCGAGCCGCCGCCGGCAGCGTCGCCGGAGTCGCGCCCGGCCGCCACCGGTGCAACACCCCCCCCGGGACCCGAAGCGACTGAACCCAAAGAGCCGAAGCCGGACCTGCCCGACTGGTTGCTCGATGAAGGCGACGGTCCGCAAGACCTGCCTTTCGGCGACAGCAAACATCCCGACGAGAGACAGAAGGACGAGGCGGCGCCGCCGGACAGTGGGCATGCGCGTGACAGTGCACCGGCAAGCGCGCCCGAAGTGGCGCCGGAAAAGGAGTCTTCGCCGGCGTCTTCGGACGGTGGACTGGAGCTTGATGTGCCCGACCTCGACGAGATTCTGGCGCAGATCGAAGATGCCGACGAGTCGGAATCGGCACCGGAGTCCAGCGATGATGACCGGCCCGCGTCTGGTGACCTGGAGTTCAGCATCCCCGGGATGGACGACGAGCCGGATTCCCGGCTCCACCCGGAGGAATCCGGCCCGGCAGTCGATGAGGTGCCGCCTGAGTCGCCTGCCGGGGAGGACCTCTCGTTGCTCGACCTCGACGCGGTCATGGACGATGAGGACAAAAGCGACGGGCAGAGCGTGTCGGACGACGAGGCACCGCTTACGCTTGAGCGGGATGAGTCGATCGATACATCGACTGATCAGCTGGCCGATCAACCGGCCGAGTCGGTCGATGAGCTGTTCGACGTCGCGCCGTCGACACTGGACGCGGAATCGGATTCCGAAGCCGGGTCCTCCGCTGAACCCGAACCGGAAACCGAACCCCAGCCGGAACCGGAGGAGCCTGATGAATTGGCCGGTCTGTTCGCGACCGTTGCGGAAAGCGATCTGTTTTCACCCGGCATGTTCAAGGCAGGCGGGATCCGGGGGGTTGTGGATCAGTCGCTGGATGCGGAGCGTGCGACGATGCTGGGGCGGGCGATCGGCACGATGGCCGTTGCGCAGGGCCATCACTCGATGGTCGTGGGTCGCGACGGGCGCGTGAGTGGTCCACTGATGATGTCGGCTGTGATTCGGGGGCTGCGCAATGCGGGAGTGGACGTCATCGAGGCGGGTTCGGTCCCCGCTCCGGCCTTGTGGCATGCCGCCAGTGAAATGGCCGACGGTTGTGGCGTGATGGTGAGCGCCTCGCACCACGGACCCTCCGAGAACGGCTTCCAGGTGATGCTGGGTGGACGGATGCTGGGGCGTGAGCAATTGCTCGAGGCGGCCGTTATCGCCATCGGTGGGCAGTTCGCCGAGGGCGATGGCGGCTATGTTCAGGAAAATGTTGCCCGCACCTACGCGACCGCGCTGGCCGATACGGTGGCCCTCAAGCGTCCGCTCAAGGTCGTGGTCGACTGTGGCAACGGCGTTGCAGGCAACATCGTGCCGGTCCTGTTCGAAGCGCTGGAGCTCGACCTCATCCCTCTCTATTGCGATGTCGACGGCAGTTTCCCCAACCACCGGCCCGATCCCACCGATCCCGAGTGCCTGGAGGACCTGCGTCTGTGCGTCCGCAACTTCCGCGCCGACCTGGGTTTCGCTTTCGACGGTGACGGCGATCAGCTGGCCCTGGTCAGCAACGATAGTGAAGTGGCCGGTACCGACCAGGTTCTGATGTTGCTCGCTCGCGCCATGCTCGCAAGTGAACCGGGAGCGGCGGTGGTGATGGATGTCCGCGGTTCGGGTCGACTCGCGCAGCTCGTGGAAAAGGCAGGCGGACGCGCCGTGATGGCGCCGGCCGGCGGGGTCCCCGTGGCGCGGGCCATGGTGGATGAGGATGCCGCGCTCGGCGGAGATATGGACGGCCAGATCATTGTCTCCCGGCGTTGGTACCCGTTCGGTGATGCCATCTGCGCCGCTGTGCGGCTGCTCGAGCTTTTCGCCGACGGGCGGCAAGCGGTCCAGGAATGGCTGGACGATCTGCCCGAGTCGCGCACGACCGGTGCGCTGCCGGTTGCACTCGATGCTGCATCCGGACGTCAACTGGTCCGGCGCCTGCAGGCGAAGACCGATTTCGGCGATGCGCAGGTCGCCACCA
>SKSJ01000232.1 GCA_007123055.1 Wenzhouxiangella sp.
ACGGCATTCGCGCCCATACCTGGCGGGTCAAGCCACCGCCCCACACGGCCGAGGGCTGGGCCTGCCGTTTTGCCGACCGCATTGCCTACCTGAACCATGATTTGCAGGATGCGATCCGCGCTGGCGTGATCTCCGCCGCTGACGTGCCGGCCGAGATCACCGATGTGCTTGGGCCGCTCAACGGACGCAGTTGGATCAACGCCATGATCGAGGCGGTGATCGACGAATCGATCAAGCGTGGCAAGGTGACCATGTCCGCCGATGTGTTGCTGGCGATGAAGCATTTCCGCGAGTTCATGTTCGAGTGCGTCTATCTTCGCCCGGAGGCCCGGTCCCAGGCCGAGCGGGCCCGCGGGGTGATCCACCAGCTGGTCGAACACCTCATGCAGCACCCCGACCAGATCCCGAATAGCTACCGTATTGCCGAAGCCAATACGCTGACTCAAGTGCTTGACTATGTCGCCGGCATGACCGATCGCTATGCGCTCAACCTGCATGACGAGTTGTTTCGTCCGCGCGGTCTGGTGTAATGGCGCACGACCGGTCCCTTCTCTACCTCGCCTACGGCTCCAATCTTCATCCACGTCGCCTGCGTGAGCGCATTGGTGAAATCGATTTGGCCGGTGTGGTGGAATTGCCCGGTTGGCGACTGTGCTTCGACAAGCGGGGTGCCGATGGGTCGGCCAAGGCCAACCTGCGTCCGGTGCCCGGAAGCGAGAACGTGGCCTGGGCGGCGGTTTACCGTGTTCAGCCGGAACAATTGCCGGCCCTGGATCGTTTCGAGGGGTGTGGGGGCGGCTACGAGACGTTTCGGTTCGACGTCCGTCTCGAAAGCGGCTGGCAACCGGCTCTGGCCTACCTGACGCCGTCGCACTGGACGACGGATGGGATGCGCCCCTACGACTGGTACCGTGCCCTGATTCTTGCCGGTGCGGCCTGGCTGAAACTGCCGACCCAATACGTTGACTCGATCGCCGCCTGCCCGGTCACCATCGATCCGGATGCTGAGCGTCGCCGGGCCCGGCTGGCCCTGGCCGAACAGTGTAAATGTGACCCACCTCCCGCATTGCATTAGCGTTGCGTGATCTGTTACCGTGGTGTTATAACGAAATTAATTCCGTGGCAAGAGCGGGGCACGGCCCGAACTTGCCTCGGGCAGGGTGTGCCTTAACCCGGAGTTTCGTCGTGGTGCGCGGTTGAGTGTGGGCCGTGGCTGTCTGGGGACTCCAAGCCCGTTCTCGTCGCGGATTACCGACCTGCAAGTCAACTGGGAGGAGTCTGCATGAATCATCACCTGTGCAAGTTGTTCGGCGCCGCCATTCTGGCGACTGCCGTCTCCACTTCATTTGCTTCGGCCGAGGAAGACGAGGCCGAGTTGCTCAAGCAGCAGATCGAAGCCATGCAGCAGCAGCTGCTGGAGATGCAGCAGCAACTCGGCGAACTGCGCGAGGAACGTGACCGCGAGCGCGACGAGCGCGAGGAGATCGAGACGCGTATCGTTGAAGTCGAGGAGTCGGTGACCGAAGAAGACGCTGACGGTATCGACGTCGGCGGCGCCGTTCGTCTCAACGTCTGGTGGCAGGATTACAACGACCAGCGCAAGGATCGTTACGGCGATTTCGAGCTGGAGTTGTTCCGCGTCAATTTCCGTGGTGAAGTCGGCAATGTCATACTCGATGCCGAATGGCGTCGTTACAACGACTTCCAGGCCATTCACCATGCCTGGGTCGGCTACGACTTCTCCGACGAACTCCAGATGCAGCTCGGTATCTCCCGGGTGCCGTTCGGCATTCTGCCGTACATGAGCCACAGCTTCTGGTTCACGGGCAACTACTACCTCGGCTACGAGGACGATTACGACACCGGCGTGCAGTTCATTCATACACCGAGTGACGACTGGACCTTTCATTACGGGTTCTTCAAGAACCCGGAGTATTCCAATGACGCCCGCGCCGACCGCTATTCCTTCGACCTGGTCACCGGTGGCGACCAGGGCAACACCGAGACCAACCAGCTCAACTTCCGGGCCGAGCGTCATATCGACCTGGGGGACGACTCGCGCATGGATGTCGGCCTGAGCCTGCAGGCCGGCCAGATGTACAACCGCATCACCGAGCGCAACGGTGATCGCTGGGCCATCGGCGGTCATCTGGACTCCTACTTCGGGCCGTGGAACCTGCGCCTGCAGGCGCTGCGCTACGAATACAGCCCCAAGAACCCCGAAGGTGTGTCCGACGACTTCGTGCAAAAAGGTGCCTTCGCCTTCCCGTTCATGATGGCGGCCAAGGCCAATACCTACACCTACAGTATCTCCCGGTCCTTTGACCTTGACTGGGGGCCGATCACCTGGGCCAATTGCTACAACGAAGGCACCTACGTCGATCCTGACGTGGACAACGGCGCCAACTCGGTGCAGAGCGTGACCGGTTGTTCAGTGGCTGCCGGCGGTGTCTTCGCCTACTTCGACTGGATCACCGGCCGCAACATGTGGTTCGCCGGTGGTGACGGCATCGGCCTTGATGCGACCACGGCCGGTCGCTGGGACTCCCGTTTCAATATCAACATCGGCTATTACTTCTGATAGCCGTTGAGGTCAGGAAGCTCGATCATGCGCCGGAACGACAAGAACAACCGGCGCATCGATTGAGCTTTTTGTGCTCCAGCACAAGGAGAACGCAGCATGACTGAGAACAATCAGAATGAAGAAATGAAGATCGTGGAGGAAATAGAGGACCTCTACGATACCGACTATGAAATCGGCCAGGACAACATCCAGACGATGGGGATGGATCTGCACAATCCGGTCTTTCCCGTCAGTGCCGCCTTGATCCTGCTCTTCGTTGTTCTTTCTCTGCTCTTCCCCGAGCAGTCCAACGAGATATTGAACAACACCCGGGTCTGGATCGGGGAGCAGTTTGACTGGCTGTTTCTCTCGGCCGGAAATATTTTTGTCCTGTTTTGCCTGGCGCTGATTGTCCTGCCGGTGGGCAAGATCCGCATCGGCGGTGAGCAGGCAAGGCCCGACTTCTCCCTGCCGTCCTGGTTCGCGATGCTGTTCGCGGCCGGCATGGGGATTGGCCTGATGTTCTGGTCGGTGGCCGAACCGGTGGGGTATTTCACAGAGTGGTTCGGAACACCGCTCAACGTCGATGGCGGTAACGCCTCCGCTTCACTGGGCGCGACCATGTATCACTGGGGCTTGCACCCGTGGGCGATTTACGGTGTGGTGGCGCTGTCACTGGCCTTCTTTGCCTACAACAAGGGTTTGCCGCTGACCATCCGCTCCACCTTCTACCCATTGATCGGGGATCGCTGCTGGGGCCCGATTGGGCATGCCATTGATACCCTGGCCGTACTGGCCACTCTATTCGGCCTGGCTACCTCGCTGGGGCTGGGCGCACAGCAGGCGGCCGGCGGCATGAACTTCCTGTTTGGTATAGACGGTGGTCTGACGACCCAGATCGCCATCATCATCGGCGTGACTGCGATTGCCCTGATATCCGTCTTGCGCGGCATCCATGGCGGTGTGAGGCTGCTCAGTAACATCAACATGATCGCGGCCATCGTCCTGCTCGGCTTTGTCATGGTGGCCGGGGGTCTGATTGCCTTCCTTCAGCACACCGGAACGACCTTGGGTGGATACTTTCAGTACCTGTTGCCGTTGAGCAACCCCGTGGGGCGCGAGGACGACGTCTTCTACCACTCCTGGACCATTTTCTTCTGGGCCTGGTGGATTTCGTGGTCGCCGTTCGTCGGCATGTTCATCGCCCGTGTCTCGCGTGGACGAACCGTGCGCGAGTTCATGACCGCCGTGCTGATCGTGCCCACCGTGGTTACCGTCATCTGGATGAGTGCATTCGGCGGCAACGGCCTTACCCAGGTCACCGACCAGGTTGGTGCCCTGGCGGACGGCATAGGCGACAGCTCGCTGGCGTTGTTCCAGATGCTGGAGAACCTGCCGTTCACGCAGATCACATCCTTCCTGGCCATCTGCCTGGTGCTGGTGTTCTTCATCACTTCGTCCGACTCGGGCTCACTGGTGCTGGATTCGATCACGGCTGGCGGCAAGACCGATGCACCGACCTCGCAACGCGTGTTCTGGGTGGTCATCGAGGGCCTGATTGCCGGTGTACTGCTCGCCGTAGGTGGTGATGCCGCACTCAGTGCGCTCCAGGCCGGATCGGTCAGTACCGGCCTGCCGTTCGTGATCGTGTTGCTGGTCATGTGCGTGAGTCTGGCGATCGGGCTTCGGCACGAACTGGTGCTGCTCCGGCACGGACGCGCCCAGACCGCTTGAATGAAATGGCCTGCGGGCGGGGGTTCCTCCCGCCCGCTCACCCGCACTGATGAGGAAATGACCATGTTTGACAAGATCATGATTCCCGTTGATCTCCAGCACATCGAGAAGCTGGAACGCTCACTCGAGATTGCGGCTACCCTGGCCAAGGAGTGGGACGCAACCGTCTATTACGTCACGGTGGCCGGGCGCGTGCCCAATCGTGCAGCCAAGTCGCCGGAGGAGCATGCGAAGCACCTCGAGAAGTTCGCCGCTGAACAGGGCGAGAAGCACGGGATCGAGACGGCGTCGCTGACCAAGGACAGCACCGATGTGACCATCGAGCTTGAAAAGAAACTGCTGGAAGCGGCCGACGACATCGGTGCCGATCTCATCGTCACGGCATCGCACGTGCCCAATGTGTCGGACAAGTTGCACCTGATTCCGTCACGTTCCGGCGAGCTGGCCAGCAAGGCAAAGTGCTCGGTGTTCGTGCTGCGCGGAGACGTGATGTAGTCAGCCCGATGAATGCGGGATGCCGACCGTCGGCATCCCGGCATTTCTTCTTGATTCGATGCCCGGCCTCGTCTAGGATTCCTGATTGTGCGGGCGTCGTATAATGG
>SKSJ01000051.1 GCA_007123055.1 Wenzhouxiangella sp.
CCGTTGTACTTGTCGGGCCGATTCAGCGCCACCATCGCGACATCGCCGCACCATTCCAGTACCACCCGATCATGAAAACAAGACATCGCATACCCTCCGACCATGACCTGATTAACGAGTCAGACATGATGCGTCGAACCAGCCACGGGCGCCAGTGCTGACTCGAACCGAAACGCCGCACGTCAGTGGTAGCTGATGGCATTCCCTAATTCGAGTATCTACAATGACACTTATGCCGGTGCAACTCCCCGGCCTTCACTCGTGCCAGTCGCCAGGAGCGGCATACCGTGAAACGCCAGCCCGGGAACCTGCTGTTCAACCCGAGATGGACCTTTCGGGCACAACTGATGCTGATCGCCCTGATTCCATTGACTCTGGCGCTGGTGGTTTCGGGACTGGTCTACCAGGCCGTTCGGGGCATGGCCGAGGTGGAGGAGCAACTCGAAGTCACCTCCCGAGCGCTGGTCGTCAACCAGACGCTGCTGTCGAGTGTACTGGAGGCGCAGACCGGGCTTCGCGGATTCGCCCTCAGCGGTGAGGAGTCCTTTCTGGCGCCTTACCACCGCGCCGTCGAGGCGTTCGATTCCACCCTGGTGATGGCGCGAGAGACATGGCTGGACGACGTCGGAGGGCAGGCCGATCTCGACCGCGCCGAAAGTCTGTTTCAAGACTATCGCGACGAAGTGGCATTGCCCGTCATCGAACTTCGTCGACGCATGAGATCTTCACCGGCCGACATGTCGATGAATGACATGGAACGCGTGCACGCGCTATTTGCCGACGGAACGGGCAAGGCGTTGGTCGACGAGATCAAGATGCTGATTCGCGGGCATATCGCTCGTAAGCAGGCATTGCTGGATGACCAGATCGCCAGCAGTGCCGGCAAACGCCAGACGGCCTTGGCTGCGGGACTCGCAGGCCCGCTGGTCGCGGTGTTCATCGCGCTGCTGCTGATCGGCGGCCTGCTGTCGCGCATCGGCCGTGGGCTCAGGAGGATCTCGCTGGCCGCCGGACAGATCGAATCGGGCGACAGCCCGGATCAGCTCGATGTCAGCGACAACCGCGAACTGGCCAGGACAGCCACAGGATTCAACCGCATGGCCATGCATCTGGCTGCCAGGGATCGTCAGGCACTGGCGATGGATCGCCTGAGCCGGTCTCTGCAGGCCTGCCGGGAGATCGATGAAGCCTGGTCGGTGGCAGGTCGATACATGCCTCGCATTCTCCCGCAACTGGCCGGGGCGATCTGCGTGCATCGCGCCTCGCGCGATCTGGTCGAGCCGGTCAGTGCCTGGGGGCTTGATGCACCCCTGGATCGCGAGCAGTCGGCGTTCGAACCGCAAGCCTGCTGGGCGCTTCGATCCGGCTACGAGCACCATTTCCGCCCCGAAACGGGCGATCCATCCTGCCAACACCTCGTCGCTGGCGATGACAGCGCCGAAGTCCTTTGTGTCCCGCTCAACAGCGGCGACTAGGTGCTCGGCGTACTGGTGCTGCGTGCACGCAAAGATAGTGCGATCGAACAGGCTGATCGAAACACCGCGCACGTGGTTGCCGAATCCCCGGCGCTGGCGATTGCCAATCTGAGGCTGCGCGAAGCGTTGCGTAACCAGTCCATCAAGGATCCGCTGACCGGGCTTTACAACCGGCGCTATCTCGACGAGAGCCTGGCACGCGAGCTGGCCCGCAGCCAACGGACCGGTCAGCCGGTCTCCGTCATCGTCTTCGATGCCGACCACTTCAAGCGCTTCAATGACACCTGGGGACACGATGCCGGTGACGCCGTGCTGGTCGACCTGGCACGCACACTCAAGACGATTGGCCGCGAGATGGACATTCCCTGCCGTCTCGGCGGCGAGGAGTTCTTGCTGGTGTTGCCGCGCACCGGCCGAGACGATGCCATCGGCGTGGCCGAGCGCCTGCGCGAGCATGTCGAAAGCCTCAGGATCCACCAGGAAGGCCGACTGCTCGAACAGGTCACGGTATCGGTCGGCGTGGCCACCAGCAGCGACCGGGTCGCAGAAGGCGCCGAACTGATCAGGCAGGCCGACCAGGCGCTGTATCGGGCGAAGCGGTCCGGCCGGAATCGAGTCGAGGCAGCCTGAATCCCTCGAACATCGGGGCACTTTTGAGATCTGACGCGCCCGGCAGGATGGCTGCGGCGCTGCGCGCCTTGTCCTTCGGACTGAAACGCTTCGCGTTTCAGCGAGCTCGCGCCTGCGGCGCTCGGTTCGAACCTGATTGTTGTTTGTCGCAGGTTCGAATTGGGGCAGCTGGATACGAAAATGCCTCGTCGGGAGACAAGGCACTCTTCTGGAATTTGGCGCGCCCGGCAGGATTCGAACCTGCGACACCTGCCTTCGGAGGGCAGTACTCTATCCAGCTGAGCTACGGGCGCTATAAAACATATTGTAGGCGAATCCTGCTCGAACCCTTCGGGCTCGACCCGGCAGGATGGCTGCGGCGCTGCCGAAGTTCCGCATTTTAACTGATGTGGGGGCAACGCGGTAATGTAAAGGTGTTGCAGGGACAGATCCCGCTGCATTGCAAACCTGTGCCAAAAATGCTGGAATGAGCGACAAAAGGGGAGGCCCGCGACACCGCGGGAGGAGAACAGCCATGAAACACGGCACATGCAGGGGCACGGCCAGGGGGGGCTATCGCGCTATCGTGGTTGCTTTGGCGGCGCTGTTGACCTTGTGCGCTTCTTGCCCGTCCCTGGCCGAAAGCCGCGATACGGTTCGAATCGCCGGCTCGGCCTGGGTCGGTGATGCGCCGACCTGGGTGGCGGACCGGCAGGGGTTGTTCAATCGTGGCCGGCCTGACGACGCACCAGTCATCGAAGTAGACCTGCACGGTTCGGGGCTGGAAGCCCTTATGCATCTGCTGGCCGGCGAGGCACAGTTCGCACTTTCCGCGACCACGCCGACCGCCATGGCGTTGGTCGGTGCATTCGACGACAGTGGGCCGGGATCCTCGGCGCTCGTGGTTCTGGGCAGCGTAGCGTTGTCGAACCAGTCGCATTACGTAATTGCCCCCTCGCGGAACGGGATCGATTCGCCGCGGGACCTGGCCGGCAGGCGCGTCGGGGTCATGTTCGGTACCTCCAGCCATTACGGCTGGTCGCGGTTCGGCCGTTTCCACGGTCTCGAGGCGGCTGGCATCGAACTGATCGATACTCCGGTTGCCGAGATGGCCGAGGCGTTGCAGCGCGGAGATCTCGATGCCGCGGTCATCTGGCAGCCCTGGGATCTCGCCTTGCGCGAGGCGCTCGACGGGGCGGTCACGATTCTTCCGATGCGCATGCTCTACACGGTCAACTGGCTGCTGCTCAGCACTCGAGAGTTCGTTGCCGAACAGCCCGCCGTGGTTGAACGGGTATTGCGCGGTTACATCGACGCCATTGACATGATCGATGCCGAACCGGAAAGCACACTGGCGCTTCACGCCGAGGCCACGGGGCGAGACGGCGCGGACCTGGTCACGTCGGCGGCCAACATGTTGTGGCGACTGGGCATGAACTGGTCGGTACTGGTCAACCTGGGCACGCAGTTCGAATGGCTGGCCACCTGGCCGCAATTCGATGCCCTGACCATCCCCGAACCGGGCCAGTACCTTGATGGCGCCCCTCTCCGGGAGGTGGCACCGGGACGCGTCACTCTGCCGGATTACCTGCTGACCAGCGGTCACCGGGAGACACGCCCATGAAGCTTCGCACACTCGCATCCGTCGGCCTGGTCGCGGTACTTGCCGGCCTGCTCTTCCTGGCCGTGTGGGGAGCGCTTGCGTGGCAGGAAATCAACCAGCACCTCGATGGCATTTCGGAGCTGGAAACGCACCAGCAACGCATTCACGAAATGAGCGCGGCGATCGACTTCAGCACGCTGGTTCGCCTGGAGACCACGGTGGTCGCCGCCCTGGCCGATGATGCACGCCGCGTGCGCGCTCAACTGGCCACCATCGACCACCGCCAGGCCCGACTGGCATCCAGCCACCTGGAGGAGATCGCCCTGATGGGTGAGTTTCTCCTCGACTCGTTGCCAGTGGGGTTGGGGACCGAGAATTCTCGACAACAGGCCGATTACCTGATGACACTCTCGCGTCAGATTCGCATTCACCATGCCGGTGCACGCGAGGCACTGGAAGCACTGCTGAACGAACGCAACGCCGGCATGCTCGACGCACTTTATGGCGCGGTACAGCGTCTGGTGACCATCACGATCCTTTTCGGCGCGCTGGTACTCCTGACCGCCGTGGTGATCCATCGTCGCCTCGTGCATCCGATCCGCGCCATCGACGCCGGACTGCAATCGATGAGCCGTGGCAACCTGGATGCCCGCATTGAACTGAAGCGCACCGACGAGATGGGCGACCTCGCTCGCTCGTTCAATCAAATGGCCAATCAGCGTCGGGAACATGAACGCCAGCTCGCCGAGACCGAGGCACGCCTGCAGCAGATCGCGGACAGTATCGGTGAAGTGTTCTGGCTTGCCGACCCGGGTGCCGGCCGAATTCTTTACCTGAGCCCCGCCTACGAGGACATCTGGCAGCAATCCATCGAGGAAGCACTGGCGCATCCGGACCGTTGGGCCGAGGCCATTCACGAATCGGATCGCGAGCGCGTCATCGATGCCATCCGCAACCAGTCGAGCGGTTTTTACCATGCGGAATACCGGATCGTGCGTCCCGACGGCAGCATTCGCTGGATCAGCGATCGCAGTTTCCCCGTACTCGACGAACAGGGCAACATGATTCGGCAGGCCGGCGTGGCGCGCGACATCACCGAGCGTCGGGACTACCAGGCACAACTCAACGAGCGCATCAAGGAACTGCGCTGCCTTTTCCAGGTACTGGAGCTGACGACCAGCGGTGACCTGCAGCCCACGGAAGTGGCCGGCCGTATCGTCGACCTGCTGCCGGAAAGCATGCGTTTCGAGGCCGATGCCATGGCCCGAATCGACTTCGAGGATCAGCAGTTCATCTGCCCGAAATGGCACGAACCCATCGCGGTGATCGACAGTGAAATCCGGACTGGCGACCAGGTGCTCGGCCGAATCATGGTTGGATACCGAACCCGGCCAACCGACGCCATGCCCGATGAAGAACTCTTCCTTCCCGAGGAACAGGCACTGGTCAACGGCGTCGCCACGCATTTTGCCCGCATGCTCGAACAGCGCCGGCTGACGAAATCACTCGCCCACAGCGAACGACTCAAGGCGGTCGGCGAGCTGACCGGTGGCATGGCCCATGATTTCAACAACCTCCTGACCGTCATCATCGGCAATGCCGAGCTGCTGCAAGAACAATTGCACGAAGCGAACCACCCGGCAGCCGATCTGGCGGAAATGATCAGCACCGCCGGTGAAAGGGGAGCGGAGTTGACCCGCCGCATGCTGGCTTTTGCCCGCCGCCAGGTGCTTGAGCCGGAAGTCATCGACATCAACGAGTTGATCGGCAGCATGAGGCCATTACTCAAACGCAGCCTGGGCGAAGACATCGAGCTGCAACTTGAGACTGGCGTCGGATCCGTTCCGGCCCTGGTCGACCCGGCGCAGATCGAGAGTGCAGTGCTCAACCTGTGCATCAATGCACGCGACGCCATGCCGGGCGGCGGCCGACTGACCGTGGAAATCTCGGCCGTCGACCTCGACCCGGCCTACGCGGCCGGCTTCGATGAAGTCACTCCAGGGCGCTACGTACTGCTGGCGGTTTCCGACACGGGATGCGGCATCGAACCGGGCGATATCGAACGGGTATTCGAACCATTCTTCACCACCAAGGATCACGGCACCGGGTTGGGCCTGAGTATGGTCTACGGCCTGGTCAAGCAATTACAAGGCCACATCCGCATCTACTCCGAACCGGAGCAGGGAACAACCGTTCGCATATACCTGCCTTCAGCCGACCAGCTCGAGATACACCCCGCCGAAAACGAGCCGGAACCGCTGGACCTGCACGGCAGTGAAACCATTCTGCTGGTCGAGGACAACGACCTGGTCAGGGAGTACGCGCGCGAACAGCTTTCCGGTCTGGGCTACGAGGTCATCGAAGCCACCAACGGGCACGATGGACTGGCCATCGCGCGCGAGCGCGACGACATCGACCTGCTGTTTACCGACGTGGTCATGCCCGGCGGCATGAACGGCCGGCAACTGGCCGAACAGGCACAGGCCGTCAGGCCGGACATCAAGGTACTCTACACCTCCGGCTACACGCAGAACGCCATCGTTCATCACGGACGCCTCGATGCCGGCGTCGATTTACTGGCCAAGCCCTACCACCGCCATGACCTGGCCAGGCGTGTACGAAAAGTGCTTGATCGCTGAAGGGCAGACCGAATGATCAAGTCAGGGTCCCTCAAGGAACTGTTCGCGTCTCCTCCGTTTGGAAAATCACCGCGCAGGGGGCGCTTCAGTGCAGTCTTGCTGATCGTGGCCACGGCGATCGTGGCCGTCACGGATCTGTTCACTCCGGCAGGCTTCGCGCACGGGATCCTTTATGTCGCCGTCGTGCTGTTCTCGATGTTGTCCGGCAGCCGCCGCCTGGTCGTTGCGGTTACCGTCGTCGCCGCGTTGCTGACTTTGACCGGACTACCGTTGTCGCCCTCGGCGCCACCCGATTTTCCACCCCAGTACATTTATGGCAACCGACTGGTGTCGATGGCGCTGATCGTCACCACCGGCGTCATGGTGCTGGCGGTACTGCACCACCTCGCGGGCCGACAGAAGGCCGAGCACGGTTGGAGCCGTGCCGAATCGGCACTGGCCGAAAGCGATCGCATGCTGCAGATGGCCAGTGACATCGCCGGGGTCGGCGGTTGGTCCGTCCGACTCGACGAGGGGCGACTTCACTGGACCAGTGAAGTCGCTCACTTGCATGGTAGAGAACCCGGTTTCTGCCCCAGAGTCGACGACGGCATCAACTACTACGCCCCGGAATACCGGGAGCGGATTCGCGACGTCTATGAACGCTGCATTCACGAAGGTTTACCTTTCGACGAGGAAGTGCAGATCATCGATACGGCCGGGCGGCGCATCTGGGTCCGCACCATGGGTCATCCCCTGCGGGACGAAAGCGGCAAGATTGTCGGCGCTCACGGCGCGTTCATGAGCGTTGATCGCAGCAAGCGCCTGGCGCAACGACTGACCACCACGCTGGAGAGCATCACCGACGGGTTCTTTCTGCTCGACCCTGAATGGCGATTCACTTTCCTCAACCAGCGCGGAGAACAGATGCTGGAGCGGACCGCGAACGACTTGCTGGGCAAGTCGGTGTGGGAAGAATTCCCGGAGGCCATTGGCTCGTTGTTCGAATCGAATTATCGCCATGCGATGGAGCACGGCGTCTCGGTGGTTTTCGAAGCCTGCTACCCACCACTTGCGCGCTGGTTCGAAGTGCATGCCTATCCCTCCCACGAGGGTCTCGCCGTTTACTTCCAGGACATCACAAAGCGCCACGAATCGGAAGCGCGGTTGCGCTTGCTGCAGACAGCCATCGACCGCATCAACGACGTGGTGCTGATTACCGAAGCCGAACCGATCGACAACCCGGGTCCACGGATTGTCTATGTCAACGAGGCTTTCGAACGCATAACCGGCTACAGCGCCGACGAGGTCCTAGACCGCTCGCCGCGGCTGCTGCAGGGACCGGACTCTGAGCGCGAGCCACTCGACCGCATCCGTGTTGCGCTGGAGAGCAAGGAGGCCGTCCGGGTCGAGTTGCTCAACTACCGCAAGAACGGCGAGCCGTTCCAGGTTGAAATCGACATCGTGCCGGTCAACGACAGCGACGGCTGCACCACGCACTTCGTGGCGGTGCAGCGAGACATCACGGATAGACTGGCCATGGAGGAACAATTGCGGCAATCGCAGCGTCTGGAGGCCGTTGGCCAGCTTACCGGCGGCATCGCCCACGACTTCAACAATCTATTGACGGTTATCCTGGGCAATACGGACCTGCTGCGAGAGCGAATCCCCGACGACAGCCAGGACGCCGCACTCGCCGGCATGGTGGCCGAGGCAGCCCAGCGTGGCGCGGATCTGACCCAGCAACTGCTGGCCTTTGCACGTCGCCAGGCGCTGGAACCCTGCGTCATTGACGTCAATCGATTGATCATGGGCATGACTGCACTGCTGGAGCACTCACTGGGCGAGGACATCGAGATCATCCTCAAACTGCATTCCGGTGCATGCCGCGCCATTGCCGACAAGGGTCAACTCGAAAGCGCGGTACTGAACCTGTGCCTGAATGCACGCGACGCCATGCCCGGCGGCGGCCGACTCGAGATTGCAACGTCGACGACAGAATTGACAGAAGAACGGGCGAGAACGCTTGAGCTGGCACCCGGCCGGTACGTGGCACTGTCGGTGACCGATACCGGCATGGGAATGGACCCGGAGCAGATCAGCCGCGTGTTCGAGCCGTTCTACACGACCAAGGAGCAGGGCAAGGGTACCGGACTCGGCCTGTCGATGGTCTATGGTTTCGTCAAGCAAACGCACGGTCACATCGAAGTCCACTCCACACCGGGGGGCGGTACGCGTTTCGAGATACTCCTGCCCTGGACACAGGAATCGGTGGCCGACCGGGATGCCAACGACCAGGCCACTTCCGATGCCGCCCAGCCCGACTCGGGCACCATACTGCTGGTCGAGGACGACGAGCTGGTCCGGTCTTTCGCCCGCGAACAGCTTACTGCTCTCAGTTACCGTGTGCTCGAGGCGAACTGCGGCCCGGCCGCACTTTCCACGCTCGAGCAGGACATCGATATCGACCTGCTGTTCACCGATGTGGTCATGCCCGGCGGCATGAGCGGCAAGCAGCTGGCCGATCGCGCCGTCGAGCGACGCCCCAACCTGAAAGTGCTTTATACCTCCGGCTATGCCGAGGATGCTATCGTGCATGAGGGGCGTGTGGACCCTGATGTGGAACTGTTGGAAAAACCCTATCGCCCAAGCGAACTGGCACGGCGGGTCCGCGGGGTCTTGAGCAAGTCTTGAAAAGGGTCATCAGCCCGGAAACGACCGAAATGAGCAACGACAACAATAAACTGCTGATTCTCGATGATGACGCGTTGATCGCGCGAACGATCAGCGTGATCGGCGAATCAGCCGGGTTTCATACCCGCACCACGACTGCCGCAGACGAGTTCTTCGAGCTGGTCGACACCTGGACCCCAAGCCATATTGCACTCGACCTGGTCATGCCGGACATGGACGGTGTCGAAGTACTGGTGGAACTGGCGCAGCGCCGCTGTCGGGCCCGCATCCTGATCACCAGCGGCGTCGGCAGCCGCGTACTCGATGCGGCACGCCGCTCGGCCGTCGAACACGGTCTGACCATCGGCGGCGTCCTGGCCAAGCCGTTTGCACCGGGCGACCTGCGCCAACTGCTTGCCGATCAGAAGTCCGAAATTGTGGACATCGAGCCCGACCCGCACCCCGATACGGATCGCCGCCGCCACGAGATCTCTCCCGAGGATCTCGAGGCTGGCCTGGAGCGTGGAGAACTGGAACTGGTTTACCAACCCAAGGTGAACTGTGCCGACAGCGCCCTGGCGGGATTCGAGGCGCTGGTGCGCTGGCGATGTCCTGAACGCGGAGTGGTGCCCCCCGGCCTGTTCATTCCGGTGGCTGAATCCAGCGGCCTGATCGGCCGAATGACACGCGAGATCATCAAGCAGGCCATAGACTGGTTCGCGACCGACTTACGCAGCTGCCCGAGAATCGGCGCCAATGCCTGGCACGCTTCGCTGCTCGGCAAGCTCACCCTGTCGATCAACCTGTCGGCACGTTCCCTGGATGACGAAGGCTTCATCGACTTTGTTCACCAGAACTGTTGCGACGCCCTTATCGACCCGGACAACCTCGTCTTCGAGTTGACCGAAACCAGCGCCATGGAGGACCCGGTCGGCTCGCTCGATCTGCTCACGCGCTTGAGAATGAAGGGATTCCAGCTGTCGATCGACGATTTCGGCACCGGTTACTCGTCCATGCTGCAACTGGTCCGGCTGCCGTTTTCCGAGATCAAGGTAGACAAGTCCTTCGTCATGAGCGCCTCGCGCTCGGAGGAGTCGCGTGCGGTCATACGGTCCATCGTCGAACTCGGTCACAGCCTCGGCCTGCGTGCCACGGCAGAAGGCGTCGAGGATCTCGACACGATGGAGTATCTCAAGGAGATCGGCTGCGACAGGGCACAGGGTTTCCTGGTCTCGCGGCCACTGTCAGGCGAACAAGCACTGCAGTGGGCGCAACAACACCTCACATCCTGGCGTTAGGCAAGCGCTAGCGGTTGCGCGAGACCGCCTCACCTCCGGCCGCCGGGCAGAGATCCAGCCAACCGCACTCGCCGCGGATCATGGCCTCGGCTTCCGCCCGCTCGACCGGCCGCGAAAAAAGAAAGCCCTGCGCATGTGAACAGCGGTAGCTCCTGAGCAATTCAAGCTGCTCCACATGCTCTACGCCCTCGGCGACCGTGCGCATGCCCAGCTCTTGCGCCAGGCCGCAAATGGTGCGGGTGATGGCCTGGTCTTCCGGGTCGGTGGACAGATCGCGCACGAAACTGCGATCGATCTTGACCACGGAAATCGGGAAGTTCTTGAGGTACGCCAGCGAGGAGTATCCGACGCCAAAATCGTCGACGACGATACGCATTCCGATTTCGTCGAGTTTCTGCAGCATACGGCGGTTGCGCAGGAGGTTCTCGATCAGGACCTCCTCGGTGATTTCCAGGTGCAGCAGTTCCGGATCGATCCGATACTGATGCAGCATGACGCTGATCTGCTCGGCAAAACCGGCTTCGTGGGCCTGTGCCCCCGACACGTTCACCGCGATCCAGGGCGGTGCATCGACCAGCTTCTGCCATCGCGCCAGATCGGACAGCGCCTGGTCCAGCGCGAACTGGCCCAGGCGCCCGATGACCCCCGTTTCCTCGGCCACGCGGATGAACTCCTGGGGCGGCACCATGTAACCCTTCTCGTGCTGCCAGCGCAGCAGGGTTTCCAGGCCGACCAGTTCCAGCGAGTCGACATCGACGATGGGCTGGTAGACGACGCGAAAATCGCCATCTTCCAGCGCGTGCCTGATATCACGGCTGAGATTGAGCCGGTGCTGGGCCTGGGCGAACATTTCGCGGGTGAACACGGCGAACTGGTTACGGCCGGCATGCTTGGCCTTGAACAGGGCCGTGTCGGCATTCTGGATCAACTCGGCCACGCTGCGGCCGGAATCGGGATAGTAAGCGATGCCGATACTGGCCGAAACGAACAGTCGGTGGTCGTCGATGGCAAACCCGCCATCAAGGGTTCTGAGAATGTTACCGGCGAGCTGCTCGACCTGGTCGCGGCTGTCGCGCACCACCGCGATGAGGAACTCGTCGCCCCCGTGGCGCCCGACCAGGTCCTGGTCGCGCAGGACCCCGGACAGCCGACGCGGCACTTCGCACAGCAGGCGGTCGCCGAGCTGGTGGCCGAGCGAATCATTGATGTCCTTGAACTGGTCGAGGTCGAGAAACATCAGGGCCATCTGGCGATCATCGTTGCCGTGACGGCCAATGAGTTGCTCGATGACCTCCGTGCTCCCGGTCCGGTTGGGCAGCCCGGTCAGGCTGTCGTGAGTGGCGAGAAACGCCAGGGTCTCCTCGGCCTGCTCGCGTTCGTGGACTTCACTCTCCAGTCGCCGATTGGACTCGGCAAGCACGCGGGCCTGACCCACGGCATTGACGCCCAGCCACGCCACCATGGCAAACAGGCCGCTGAGCAGGATGCCGCTGATCAGGACCACGGTCGGCAGGATCGTCGTGATCTGGGCTCGACTCTCCTCGGTCAGGGCCAGCATGAAAGTCATGCCCTCGTCGTCGCCGTCGGGATCGAGCGTGAACTCGGCGTCCCACCGTTGGGACTCGACTTCCTCCATGGCTGGATAGGGATAGACATCGCGACCGCGATGAACGGCGCGGAGCCGGAACTCGTCGCGAAACAGCGCCGAGAGCATGGCTTCGATCGAGTCCGGGATCAGCATCACCGCGGCCAGGAAGCCCGCGTGGGCCTCGCCCTGTCCGATCGGGGTGATGAAGGTGATGCCGGGCGTGCCGTCGGACAGGTACTCCGGTCGGGTCACGACAAACTGTCCGTTTTCGACTGCCCGATCGAGACGCTGCAGGTAATCGGCATCGATGGGATAAGAATCACCGGCGACAATGTCCGGTGAGGTTCCGCTGCGCACGGCGCGCACGGTGAGATCCGGCGCCAGTACCGCGAGCCTGCGGTAGAAGGGGTAGTGACGCAGGAACAATTCCGCATTGATCTGCCAGAGTTCTCCCTGGTCGATGCCGCCCAGTGCCAGCCGCATGGCCATGCGTCGCTGGGCATTGACCTGCTCCTGCAGGTCGCCGACCAGGTCGGCTTCGATGAACGACGCCAGCCCGTGGACATGGCGTTCGACCGCGCCACGTTCGGCAGCCTGGAGGCCATGAAAGAGCAACACGGTTCCAACGCAGCCTGCCAACAGGATGAGCGCGGCCAACACCACGCTCCGTCGTCGACGCACTGTCGGCATGCGGCCTGCGTCGGCACTCATGGATGGCTCTTGGGTGAAACGGGCATCGGAAAGGCGCTGGATACGGTGGACATTCAGCCTTCTTCTTGCGTCGGCAGCATCGCTGGATTATGACGAGAGTATAGCTTGCGAGTCACTTTCCGACCACGCCGCACGTCCGCCTGCTAGACTTTGCCCGTCATTTTCCACTGCAAGGAGCCCGACGGGTGATCTGCATGATGCGTGCCGTGGCGGGCGGCCTGGCGATCGCCGTCATCGTTGTCGAAGCCCTGCTGGCGGGACTGCAGGTATTCACCGGTGGTGCGCACGCTCATGCCGCGCTGGCCGCCGGCACCGCCCTGCCGCCGGCCGAATTTCTTGCCGTCTGCGCAATCTGGCTGTTGGGCGGCATCCTGGGCGGAACCCTGGCCGCCGCCATGACCGGCTGGCGCGCAGTGGGCTGGCTGGTGGGGATTCTCCTGGCCATGCCACTGGGTCTCTTGCTGCTGCTGGCGGGGCTGCCATGGGGCCTTGCGGGGATCGCCGCGCTCCCCCTGGCAGGCGCGTTGACAGGTGCCGCACTGGCCCATCGCGCGATGACGGCATGAACGCACTACATTCCAACGGCAGCGGCACTGGGCTATAATCGCGCCCACGAACCTGCCAGCAGGCAGCAATCCCCCGAATTCAACATGAGGTCTGTCCGGCGTGTCCGAGGAACATGATCGTATTTTCATAAAAAACTTCAGCATCGTCGTCGTGGCGCTGATGGTCTTCACCGTCCTGATCGTCCTGCTGGCGCTTGCGATTCACCAAACCCAGGAGCGTGAGCCCAGTGCCGCGCGCCTGGCCGCCGTGGAAGAGCGACTGCAGCCGCTGGCCGGCGTATACGCTGGCGAAACCGGCCGTGCCGCGGCCCAGGCCGAGGCGGCCGCGGCCGCCGCGACCGAGCCGCAAGTGGCCTTCGATGGATCGACCGACGGCGGCATGATCTACGAGCGGGTCTGCGCCGCCTGTCACGACGCTGGCGTAGCCGGTGCGCCGACGCTGACGCGCGACACCTGGGGCGATCGCCTCGACAAGGATCGCAGTGATCTGATCGCGTCGGTCATCAACGGTCTGGGGGCCATGCCGCCGCGCGCGGGCCGCAATGATCTCAGCGATGAGCAGGTCGCCGCTTCCGTCGACTACATGCTCGATCGCATCGAGTAAAGCCGCCGTCTTTCTTTCCCGACCTGCTCGATCAGGTCGGGAAACATCTCCAGGAATGCCCGCTCGATGTCATCTTCCATGGCATCGAGCAGTTCTATGCCGTCGGCCAGCGGTCCGGGACGCCCGTGGCGTCGCGCCAGCCGACGGAAAATCTCGTCGACCATCTCCCGATCGCCGTAGCGCATCCACAAGCCCCGTTCGCAAGCCCAACGGCTGAACAGGACCAGGCGATCAGGCAGGTCCGGAGCGCTGCGGGCAAGCAACTCGTCGATCTCTCCAGCCAGGCGTTCGAGCGGCACCTGACCGAAACGTGCCCAGTGCCGGGTCAGCATATGGTCGAACAAGACATCGAAGATCACTCCGCCATATCGGCGCCAGGGCGGCTGAAGCCGTTTCAGAAGGGCGCGAACGGCAGGATGGGCATCACTGAGGGTATCGATGCGCCGATGCAACACCACACCGTCGGCCCAGGAAGGCGGCAGCGTGGCCAGTGCCTGTCGTCCGCGCACATGGTCGCCGAGAAAGGCGCCAAGGCGCAGGCCATCATCGGTTCCGGCCAGTACGACATGGGCCAGGTGATTCATGGGGTCACGATTTTCATGGACGGATGTGACTGGGTTATGATGTGCCCCCCGCGCTCGAGGGGTGCGGCAATGGCGCCGAGGACAACCAATGTTAATGGATCCAGAGCAGTTTCCGACTGACACCACCGAATTTTTCCTGACTGGCCCGGCCGGTCGCCTAGAATGCCTGGCTGACGTACCCGAGCCCGACCACGCTCGCCCGGCCGTGGCCGTGCTGTGCCACCCGCATCCGCTCCACGGCGGCACAATGCGCAACAAGGTGGTGACCATCATGGAACGCAGCCTGCGCGAGCTCGGCCTGAGAACCGTGCGCTTCAATTTTCGCGGCACCGGCGAAAGCGAAGGGGAGTTCGACGACGGTCAGGGCGAACTCGACGACCTGGTTGCCGTGGTCGAGTGGGCTCGCAAGACCTGCCCGGATGACGATCTCTGGCTGGGGGGGTTCTCGTTTGGCGCCTATGTCGCCCTGAAGGCTGCCCAGGATCTGCCCGTTCGCCAGCTCATCACCATCGCTCCGCCGGTCGAGCGTTACGGCTTCGACCAGTTGATGCCGCCCAATTGCCCGTGGCTGGTCGTGCAGGGTGACGAGGACGAGGTCGTTTCCCCCGAAGCGGTGTTCAAGTGGGCCGACTCGCTCGAGGGCGATGCCGACCTGATCGTGATGGACGGTACCGGGCATTTCTTCCATCGACGACTGATGGATCTGCGCGGCCTGATCAAGAATCACGTTCAGCCCAACCTGCCCTGACGCTGGTGGGCCATCAGGCATGGCGGGGAAGAAAGCCGGTTCCGGCGGCCCACTGAAACGCTACGAGGACCTGGTTGCCGAAGGGTGCCTGACCCACGATCCCGACCAGCGCCGCCTGCTGGTGCATTTCCAGGACCTGTTCGCACGCCTGCAGGCCAACCGCCCCGGCCTGTTGAGCCGACTCAAGAAGCGTTATCCCCAGGTCACCGGGCTGTACCTGCACGGCAGTGTCGGACGCGGCAAAACCATGTTGATGGATCTGCTCGCCGAAAGCCTCGATGAGGCCGGGATCGACGCCTGGCGCATCCACTTTCACCGGTTCATGGATACGATTCACGACCGGCTGCGCTTGCAGGACCAACGCCGGGACCCGCTCAAGGCGGTCGCCGCGGGCGTAGCAGATCGCACCCGCGTGCTGTGCTTTGACGAGTTTCACGTCTCAGACATCGGCGATGCGATGATCCTGGGCGTCCTGCTCGAGGAACTGTTTTCCCGCGGCGTCACCCTGGTCGCCACCAGCAATACCGCGCCGAGCGATCTGTATGCTGGCGGCCTCCAGCGCGAGCGATTCCTGCCTGCCATCGCGGCCATCGAGCGACACTGCCTGATCGAGACGCTGGACGGTGCCGAGGATTACCGCCTGCGCGAACTGATCCGCCATCCCGTCTATCACCACCCCGCCGACGAACGCGCCCAGGCCGAACTGGCCGAAGAGTTTCAGGCCCTGGCTGCCGGCGAGCAGATCTCCGGCGCACCATTGAAAATCCGAGGTCACACCATCCAGCCCCTCAAGCGCGCCGGCTCGGTCGTCTGGTTCGACTTCGCCACCCTGTGCGAAGGCCCGCGCGCGGCCGCCGACTACATCGAGCTGGCACGCCGCTTCGGCACACTGATTCTCTCCGACATTCCGCAGATGGGCGAGCAGGACAACAACGCCGCCCGCCGCTTCATCCACCTTGTCGACGAATGCTACGACCGCGCCGTCAAGCTGATCGTCTCGGCCGCCACCGACCCCACCGAGCTCTACAACGGCAAGCGCCTGGCCGCCCCCTTCGAGCGCACCAGTTCGCGCCTGATCGAAATGCAGAGCCGGGAGTACCTGGAA
>SKSJ01000044.1 GCA_007123055.1 Wenzhouxiangella sp.
CGAACCGACCCGCGGCGAGGCGATTCTTGGCCACCGCGGCTTCTTGTCGGTCAAGGGCCACTTTTCGGGCGTAATGGGGCACTCTTCGGAACTGCGTGCACTGGATGACAATGCCAACCATCGCCTGGCCTGCTGGACGGCCGCGGCGTTGGAATACTGTCGTCACGAGGCGGCCGCCGGCCGACCGACCTGTTTCAACCTGGGACTCATGTCCGGCGGCACCAAGTCGAACGTGATTGCCGGCGACGCCAGCCTTCACTACTCCGCGCGGCTGGCGCCGGGGCAGAGCAACGAGGTGCTGTTCGAAGCGCTGAAGGACCTGGCCGGTGCCGACCGGCATGCCGAGTGGCTGATTCCGTTTGCCGGTTCGCCCTTGCCGGCGGCCGGGCGTGACCAGCAGGCTTCGCGCGCCTTCTGCCAGCGCCATGGCCTGACCATCGGGCGCCCGGTGGATTTCTGGACCGAAGCCTCGCTGTTTTCCGAGGCCGGATTGGCCGCGCTGGTGCTGGGCCCGGGCGATATCGCCCAGGCCCACGCCGTCGACGAATGGGTGGCGCTCGATCAACTTGAACACGCCCTCGACCTTTACCGGAGAATCGTGACCGATGCCTGAGCTCAGACGCATCGTGGTCGAGTTGCTCGGCCAGCTCGGTTCGAGCCGGGAGGCCCGGCAGTATCTCAAGCAGTTCTCGCGCGTGGAGGAATCGCGCTTTGCCGTGGTCAAGATCGGTGGCGCGGTGATGCGTGACGATCTCGAGGAGCTGGCCGCGGCACTGGCCTTTCTGCACCGGCTGGGGCTGACCCCCATCGTGCTGCACGGGGCCGGCCCCCAGCTCGACGAGGCCATGGAAGCCGCTGGCGTCGCAGTGGAAAAACGCGACGGGTTGCGAGTGACCACCGAGGAAGTCATGGCGGTGGCCCGACCGGTGATCTATCGCGCCAACACCCGCCTGGTCGATGCGCTGGAAGAGCGTGGGGTGCGTGCCCGCGGTGTTCTCCACGGGGTGTTCAATGCCCGGCTGGCCGACCCGGAACGCCTGGGCCTGGTCGGCGAGATCGAGTCGGTCGAGCTGGAGCCGGTGCGCAGTGCCATCAGTAGCGGCGCCTTGCCGGTCGTGGCCTGCCTCGGGGAATCGGCATCGGGCCAGGTGATGAACATCAATGCCGACATCGCCGCGCGCGAACTGGTCTGGGCGGTCAAGCCCCACAAGGTCATCTTTCTGACCGGTACCGGCGGACTGCTCGATCATCGCGACCGGGTGATCTCGGCGATCAGCCTGGTCAACGATTATGACCATCTGCTTTCGCAGGACTGGGTGCACTCGGGCATGCGCCTGAAGCTGATGCAGATTCGAGAGCTGCTGGAGGGGCTGCCGACGGATGCCTCGGTGTCGATCACCTCGGCGGCCAACCTGACCCGGGAGTTGTTCACCCATACCGGGGCCGGCACACTGATCCGCCGCGGTGAGGTCATCAAATTTCACGAGCGGGTGCCGGCCGAACGGTTGAGTGCATTCGAGACCTTGCTTGAAGACAGCTTCGATCAGCGCTTGCGCCCCGACTGGCTCGAGGGTCGAGCGGTCCGCGGGCTTCTGATCGCCGAGAGCGGACGCGCCGCGGCCCTGCTGGTCGACGGTGTCGACGGGATTCCTTACCTGGACAAGTTCGTTGTCACCCCCGAGGCCCAGGGCGAGGGGCTTGGCGCGGCGCTGTGGCAGGCGGTGCGTCAGCACTGCCCGCAACTCTACTGGCGTGCCCGCGCGGCCAATCCGATAGCCGGTTGGTATTTCCAGCAATCGCATACCACCCACCGCAAGGGCCAGTGGATCGTCTATACCATAGGCGTGAGTGATCACGAGCAACTCGCGCGGCTGGCCGACGACGCCGCCGGCCGTGATTCCGGTTGGACAACGGGGAGCACCTCAACAGATGAATAAGACACTGGCCTTGATCGGAGCGCGCGGATACACCGGTAGCACATTGCTTGGCCTATTGACCGGCCATCCCGGGCTGGAGCTGGTGCTGGCGACCAGCGGTTCGAGCGCCGGGTGCCCGATCATCGACGAAGTACCTGCCTGGCCGAATGCCTCGCAACGATTCGATGACCTGACGCCGGACGGCGTGGCGGACGTGGCCGCGGATGTCTGGGTGCTGGCGCTGCCCAACGGGCAGAGTGCGCCATGGGTCGAGGCCATTGCCGCGGCCCATCCCGGCGCCGTCATACTCGATCTGGGCGCGGACTGGCGCTTCGACAGTGACTGGACCTACGGTCTGACCGAGTTCAACCGTGATGCCATCGCCGGTTCGCGTCGAATCGCCAATCCGGGCTGCTATGCCACCGGCGCCCTGTTCGGGCTGCTGCCGATCCGCCGCTCCCTGGCCGCGCCGCCGGTGCTGTTCGGTCTTTCCGGTTACAGCGGTGCCGGACGAACGCCCGGCCCGCGTAACGACCCCGAACGCCTGCGCGACAACGTGATCCCCTACGCGCTGACCGGCCACGTGCACGAGTCCGAGATCTCCACCCACCTGGCCCGGCCGGTGCGTTTCCACCCCCATGTCGCGCCGTTCTTTCGCGGTATCTCCCTGACTGTCGCCGTGACGCTGACCGAAACGCTCTCGGCGAGTGAGTTGCTTGATTTGTACCGTGATCGGCTGGCCGGGGAGGCGCTGATCGATGTCAGCGAAGATATTCCGGAAATTCGCCAGGTGGCCAACACGCCGCGCCTGGCGATCGGCGGTTTCTCGGTCGACCAGCGTGACCCCATGCGGGCCACCTTCGTGGTCGCCCTCGACAACCTGCTTAAAGGTGCCGCCAGCCAGGCCCTGCAGAACATCAACCTGGCACTGGGGTTCGACGAATTGACCGGCTTGTTTTCCGGCAGCAGGAACTCGTAACACGAAGAAGGGGCGCGAAGAGAATGATGGGTTGGGTTCAGGCGCATCGTTTGGGTGTGGGTGGCACAGAGTCGAGCGCATTGGATCGTCGTGCGCCGCATCAGAAAATGGCCGTCCCGAGGTTAATCAGGTTCCGACTCCTCTTCGACATCCGTGTTTTCCTTCGTGAACTTCGTGCCCTTCTTTGTGTGCTTCGTGTTATTTCTTTTCCCACCAGACCTTGGCCAATGAAATGACCGACTACATTTGGAAAAAGGATTCGACCGGCGAGGTCGACGAGCGGGTCATGCGATTTCTGGCCGGTCAGGACGTGGTGCTCGACCGCGAACTCCTGCCGTTCGATATCCGCGCAAGCAAGGCCCATGCCCGCGGCCTGGCACGCATCGACGTGCTCACCGCCGCGCAGGCCGATGCCATGGCCGAGAGTCTCGATCGACTTCAGGCGGCCTTCGTTTCCGGCGAGTTCGTGCTCGACGAACGCTTCGAGGATGGCCACTCGGCCATCGAATCCTGGCTGATCGGGGAGCTTGGCGAGATTGGCGGGCGCATTCATGCCGGGCGCAGCCGCAATGACCAGGTCGCCGTGGCGCTTCGCCTCTATATGAAAGACCGCCTGCGGCAGTTGGCCGCGGTGTGTGCGTCGATTGCCCGGATTTGCCTGGAGCGCGCCGAGCGAGAATCCGGCCTGGCATTGCCCGGTCATACCCATTTGCAGCAGGCCATGCCCTCCTCGCTGGGCTTGTGGTGGGCGGGGCATGCCGAAGCCTTCATCGACAACCTCGCACTGGCGCGGGATATCGGTGCCTGGCTCGATGCCTCGCCGTTGGGCACGGCATCCGGTTTCGGGGTCAACCTGCCGCTTGACCGCGACGGTGTGGCCGAGGAACTGGGTTTCCCCCGCCTCGTGATCAACCCACAGTACGCCCAGAATGCTCGCGGAAAGGTCGAGCTGCGGGCGCTGGATGCCCTGTCGGCGGCAACCGCCGATCTGCGACGACTGAGCTGGGATCTGAGCCTGTTCGCCAGCCAGGAGTTCGGATTCGTGAAAGTGTCGGCCGCGTTTTGCACTGGATCATCGATCATGCCCAACAAGCACAACCCCGATGCAGTGGAGTTGCTTCGTGCCCTGCATGGCACGGTCGTGGGTGCCCGGGCGGAGCTTGAAGCCGTCTTGGGCCTGCCGTCGGGTTACCAGCGCGATCTCCAGGACACCAAGCCGCCCCTGATCCGTGCCTTTGCGCGGGGTATTGATGGGCTGTCATTGGTGCCGGGGTTGCTCGAGGGGCTTGAATGGGATGCCGAACGGATGCGCGCGACGATCGCCCCGGAGCTGCACGCCACCGACCGCGCCAACGAGCTGGTCGGTCAGGGGCAGCCGTTCCGCGCGGCGTATCGCCAGGCCGCCGCCGAGCTCGACGACCTGGCCGGGCGCAAACCGGAGTCCAGCCTGGAGGCCCGCGTTTCCCCGGGCGGCTGCGCCAACCTCCTGCTTGATCGTCTGCATGAGCGCCTGGATATGCTGGACCAACCCGATCCCTGGGTGCAGACCTCCGCCCCCTCAGGTCACGGCTAGTAAAATCAGCTACTTAACGGCTTCCGAAAAATTAATTTCAAAAAAGTTGCAACCAGCTGTTGACGCCAGAAAAATGGGGTCTATAATGCGCGTCTCGCTTGGGCATGACGCGGTTTTCGCGGACCTGCCGAAAGCGGAACGGCGAAAACTTTTTGAAAAAAATGTTGACGCCAGAAAGATTCAGGCTATAATGGCCGGCCTGGTGAGCGAAACGCCCCAGGCGCTAACAGTTCCTTAAAAACAGATGCAGGTAATTTGTGTGGGCGCCCTCAATTGGTGCGATGCCATTGAGAGCGACCTGTCCTAGAATTACGTTAATACGTTTGATTCCAGGGCGGGATCTGCTCGAAAGTCTAAAGCTATTTTGCTTTTAAACTGAAGAGTTTGATCCTGGCTCAGATTGAACGC
>SKSJ01000112.1 GCA_007123055.1 Wenzhouxiangella sp.
CGTGGCGTGTGTGGTGCCCGCGACACATCCAGGCTGAATCGGCCGCCAACGGGACGGTAGCCCGTCGGCGGCCATGGTGCGATGGCTGTCGACTTCGCGGCTTCAGTCCTTGAGCTGGCTGGCGACGAAATCCCAGTTGACGAGCTTCCAGAACGACTCGACGTACTTCGGCCGCGCATTGCGGTAATCGATGTAGTATGCGTGCTCCCATACGTCGCAGGTCAGAAGCGGCGTGGCTTCGCCGCGCACCGGCGTGTCGGCGTTGGAGGTGGACACGACCTCGAGCTTGCCGTCGGGATTCTGGACCAGCCAGGCCCAGCCGGAACCGAAGGTGGCGATGGCGGTATCGCTGAACTTCTTTTCGAACTCGTCGAAGCTGCCGAAATCGCGTTCGATCAGCTCGGCCAGTTTGCCGGACGGCTTGCCGCCGCCGTTGGGGCTCAGGCAGTGCCAGTAGAAAGTGTGGTTCCAGACCTGGGCGGCGTTGTTGAATACGCCACCGCTGGAAGCGCGGATGATGTCTTCGAGCGACTTGTCGGCGAACTCGGAACCTTCAATCAGGCCGTTGAGTTTGTCGACGTAGGTCTGGTGGTGCTTGCCGTAGTGGTATTCCAGGGTCTCGGCCGAGATGTGCGGCTCGAGGGCGTCCTTGGCGTAGGGCAGATCAGGGAGTGTAAAAGCCATGATGCAGTCGCTCCTTGCTGTTTGGGTGATTGTTTGGACTTGTCAGTATCAATATGGACCCGTGAACGCCGGGTTCAAGCGTGGTACTCGCCGGCCTCCTCGAGTTCCTCCAGGTGCCGCCAGCGGTTGACGATGTTGCAGAACAGGCTGGCGGTGCGTTCGGTGTCGTAGGCGGCGGAGTGTGCCTGGGACTTGTCCCAATCGAGTCCGGCGGCCTGGACAGCGCGTGCCAGCACTGTCTGACCGTACGCCAGGCCGCCCATGGTGGCGGTATCGAAACAACTGAACGGATGAAAGGGATTACGCTTGTAGCCGGTGCGGGCGATGGCGGCGTTGAGAAACGACAGGTCGAAATGCGCGTTGTGGCCGACCAGTACGGCTCGTTTGCAGCCGGTGGCGCGCAGGGTCTGACGGACCGGCAGGAACAACTCCTGCAGGGCACGTCGTTCTTCCACCGCCGGGCGCAACGGGTGATCGGGACGAATGCCGTTGAACTCCAATGCCGCGGCCTCGATGTTGGCGCCCTCGAACGGTTCAACATGACGCATCATCACTTCGCCGGGGTGGGTCCAGCCGTCCTCGTCCATCTCGATGATGGACACGGCCAGTTCCAGCAGCGCGTCGGTTTGCGGGTTGAATCCGCCGGTTTCGACATCAACCACCACGGGCAGAAAGCCGCGGAAGCGATCGGCAATTCGGGGCATTGGGTTCCAGTCGGGGCAAAAGTTCAGGATAATGCAGTCTGGCCTGATTGACCACCGGAGATGCCCCATGCACGTTGCCCGAATCGTCCTGATCGCCCTGCTGGCCGTGTCGACCAGCGGCGTGAGTGCCCAGGTGTTCTGGTCGGTTACCGACGATGAAGGGCGTCAGAACTGGCTGCTGGGTACCGTGCACAGCGAGGACCCGCGTCTGCTGGATTTTCCCGGGGAACTGATCGAGGCCCTGCAACAATCGGATCGACTGGCACTCGAACTGGTGCCGGACGCGACCATGCTCGAGCGCTTGCAGCAGGCCATGCATTTTGAGGATAGTGGCCTGGACGAGGTGCTGGAGGCGGAACTTTACGATCAAGTGGTGCGCATCCTGGACGAAAGCTACGGCATGGGAGAACCGGCAGTCAGACGTCTGCGGCCATGGGCCGCGGCGATGACCCTGTCCGTGCCGCCACCGCAGACGGGTCTGTTCATGGATCTGGCGCTGTCGTTCCGGGCCGGGGGCATGGGCCTGGATGTCATTGCTCTGGAAACGCTCGACGAGCAGCTGGAATTTCTCAAGGGCATGTCGCACGAAGCCCAGCTCGAGTTGATCCGTACCGCCGTGGAAGAGCACGAGAACATGCCCGAAACCTTCGAGCGACTGGTGTCGGCCTATCTGGCGGGGGACCTGGATGAGCTCGAGGCCCTGTCGCAACACCAGCTCGAAGGTGTGGACGAGGAGGTTGTGCGCCACTTCAACGAAATCGGTCTGAATCAGCGCAATCACGTCATGCTCGGGCGCGCCTTGCCGCATCTGGAACAAGGGGGGTTGGTCATCGCCGTCGGCGCTCTGCACCTGGTGGGCGACGAGGGCCTGATCAGGTTGCTCGAGGAGGAAGGGTTCGAGCTGGAAGGGATTTACTGACCGGCTTTTCTCGCACCGAGGACGAATCCGGCCTCGCACAATTTCCGTATCATCCCGGCGCCGGAACGAACGACAGTCTCGGTATCCGGTGCGTTGATTTCGGCGGCGATGGTCACCAGCAGGTCCCGACCGCTGCTGTTGGAGCGCTCACCCATCAACTCGACGAGTCGCGCGGTCACCGGGTTGAAACGCATGAATCCGATAGTGTGATCGCGCTGCCGGCACGCGGCGAGCACGATTGGCGCCTCCAGCGGCGTCTCGGGTTGCAGATTCGGCCCGATCTGGTGGACCGGCCAGTGGTAGATGCCGAGCTGCATTGTGGGGTTGGTGACCGGAACACCCTCGATGGGATCGGCCTGTGCATCCACGTCGATGGACGCCAGGTCGGCTGCGTGCAGGCGGACGATCGTTTCCAGGAATTCCCAGTGCACCAGATCGGCGGTGAACGGTGGCAGCCCGTCCGGTTGTCGCTCCTGGATGAAGTTGACGAACTCGTGGCCGATCTCGGTAAACATCGGCGTGCGGGCGCGGTGCTCGACCATGAACTGCCGGATCAGCCGGTCCCAGCCGTCGTCGTCGATGAGACGGCGCAGGACGGGAAAGTTCTTTGCCATCAGGTTGCGCAGGTTGCCGAAGAACAGGCGCCGGTAGATGGCCATGCGGCGATCTTCCACGCCCTCGGGTGCGGGCACGGAGTCCGGGTCACGCAGGTGCCCGGCAAACCGGCGCTGCAGTTCCAGCAGCGATTCAGGAGGCGTGTCGTTGTTGCTCGTGTCGGGCGGGTTCATGGGCTGATTGATGCTGTCGGATCTGTTCGACCTCGGCGAGCAGTTCCTCGACGGGGGGGAAATTAAAGTCTCGCTCGAGCAGCGTGGGCACCGGGCCGAGTTTCTCGTAGGCACGGTCGAGCAGGCGCCAGACCGGGTCGATCACGGGCGCACCGTGGGTGTCGACGATCAGGTCTTCGGCCTCGTTGTGGTGGCCGGCGATGTGAATGTAGGCCACGCGGTCGGCCGGCAGGCCGGCCAGAAACGCGTCGGCGTCGTAGCCGTGATTGACGCTGTTGACGTGGATGTTGTTGACGTCGAGCAGCAGCAGGCAATCGGCTCTTTCGACCACCGCGTTGATGAATTCGAGCTCGCTCATTTCGGCGCCGACGGTGGCGTAGTAGGAAATGTTTTCCACGGCAATCCGTCGCCCCAGCGTTTCCTGGACCTGGGCAATCCGCCCGGCAACCCAGTCGACCGCTTCAGCGGTGAACGGGATCGGCATCAGGTCGTAGAGGTGGCCGTGCTCCGAGCAATAGCTGAGGTGGTCGGAATAGCCGGCGATCTCGTGCTCGTCCAGAAAGCGCTTCAGGCGCCCGAGAAACTCGCGGTCCAGCGGTTCCGGGGCGCCGATCGACAACGACAGGCCATGGCAGATGAACGGGAACCGTTCAGTCCAGGCGCGGAACTGTTCACCCAGCCGGCCACCGACGCCGATCCAGTTCTCCGGGGCGGCCTCCATAAAACCGACTGCGGACAGGTCGGCCTCCCGCAGCGGGCCCAGCAGGGCCCGCCGCAGGCCGAGTCCGGCGCCTTCGACGGGGAAGGTTGCGGAACTCATGTCAGAACGACTCAGCTTGCGCCGCAGGCGCCTTCGCCACAGGCACCCTCACCGCAGGCACCTTCCTCGTCCTTGTCGTCTTCATCCTTGTCTTCATCTTCTTCGCCGCAGCTGCCTTCGCCACAGGCGCCTTCACCACAGCTACCTTCACCACAGCTGCCTTCGGCCAGAGTTGAGCTGGCGACCATGAAGCCGGCCGGCAGTTCTTCGGCCTCGAACGGGTCGACGGGATTGTCGCCGGCCGCCATGGCGCTCAGCGAAAAGGATGCAGCGGCGACGGTGCTGATTGCGGAAACCAGGTACTTTCTGTCAGCCATGATGGATACCTCCGTGTTGGTATTGGATGTTCGGGCACAAAATCTTGATACCCGTCAAGAATCCTAGCACGACCAATGTTAAATACCGCTTTCTGCAGGCGCCATCAGTAGTTGTGCGTAGCGCCCGTCAGCCGTCAAGCCGGCAGGTTCTTCTTGCGAAACCGGCACAGGTCGAGCACCGGGCATTCCGGGCACTTGGGATTGCGCGCGGTGCAGGTGTAGCGGCCGTGCAGGATCAGCCAGTGGTGGGCGTCCTTGAGGTAATGCGCGGGTACACGCTTGAGCAGCGCCTTCTCCACCGCCAGCGGGGTCTTGCCCGACGCCAGGCCGGTGCGGTTGGAGACCCGGAAGATGTGCGTATCGACGGCCATGGTGGGCTGGCCGAAGGCGGTGTTGAGCACCACGTTGGCGGTCTTGCGACCCACACCCGCCAGAGCCTCGAGGTCGGCGCGGTTGTCCGGCACCCTGCCGTCGTGCTTTTCGATCAGGTCGCGACAGGTGCGGATGATGTTGGTCGCCTTGGAATTGAACAGGCCGATGGTCTTGATGTAGTCCTTCAG
>SKSJ01000081.1 GCA_007123055.1 Wenzhouxiangella sp.
CGCCGGAAGTCAGGAGACCGGCCTGCTGTCATCAACCAGAATCGGGTTGCGGTGGGCGACCGGAGGCGGCGATGCCTGCACGGCGCGTGCCGGCTTCTCGTGCTCCCACCCTCCCCGACCAGTGCGCGGGTGAGCGCAAGGAGCCGAAAACAATGAACAAGTCTTTCCATGCCGGACTGGCCGCTGCCGGCCTGTCCGTCATCTCGATCAATGCCCTGGCCGAGACGGTCGACCACGACACCGTGCTGGTCACCGCCACACGCAGCGAGCAGATGATCGAGGAACCGCTGGCTGCCGTCAGCGTGATCGACCGTGACACCATCGAGCGCAGCCAGGCCCCCGACCTGCTCGAACTGCTCAGGCTGGAGGCCGGCATCGACATGAGCCGGGCCGGCGGCCCCGGTGGCCAGACCAGCACTTTCATGCGCGGCACCAACTCCAACCACGTGCTGGTCCTGGTCGACGGCGTGCGCGTCGCAGCGGCCGGCACCGGCGGCTTCACCTGGGAGATCCTCGATCCGGCCCAGATCGAGCGCATCGAGATCGTGCGCGGCCCGCGCGCGGCGCGCTACGGCTCCGACGCCATCGGTGGGGTCATCCAGATCTTCACCCGTCAGCCCGACGGGGTCTCGGCGCGAGCGGCCTATGGCCGTTATCGCGACCGTTCGCTGTCGGCGGCCTGGGGCTCGGAATCCTTCGGGCTGAGCATTGCCGGGCGCCGGGTCGGCGGCTTTTCGGCCCAGAACGAGCGCGGCTTTGCCTTCGATCCCGATGACGACGGCTTCGAAAACCTCAGCATCAACGCCCGTGGCGCCACCGAACTGGCCGGCGGCCACCTGAGCTGGAGCGCACGCGCGGCCGACGGCGAGGTCGAGTTCGACCAGGGCGAGTCGGACTTCCTCAACTACGCCTTCCAGACCGAGTTCCGTCACGCAGGCACCGGGGCGTGGCAATGGCTGGCCAGCGCCGCCCTGTACCGCGACCGCCTCGACACCGAGACCCCGTTCGGGTTTTCCGAGGCCATCACCCGTCGCGTACAGACCGGAATCCAGGCCGAACGCCTGGTTGGCGAACATGCGCTCTGGATGGTCGGCGTGGATGGCTGGCGCGAATCCGGCGTGAGTCGCAATGATTGGGCCGAAAACCGCTACAACCTCGGCGCCTGGACCGGCCTGCACGGAAACATTGACACCGTCGACTGGGAAGCCAGCCTGCGCGTCGATGAAGATGAACAGTTCGGCAGTGCCGTGACCGGCAACCTGGCCGGCGGCTGGCGTTTCGCCGACGGCTGGCGCGTCTACGCCAGCACCGGGCGCGCCTTCCGTGCGCCCAACTTCAACCAGCTCTATTCACCCGGCTTCGGCGGCCTGTTCGCCGGCAACCCCGAACTCGACCCGGAAACCTCCTGGACCCACGAGGCCGGCATCGAATTCATGGCGGTGGCGGGCCAACGCGTCACGCTCAATCTGTTCGAAACCCGCATCGACGACCTGATCGATTTCAGCGGCGAGGACTTCCAGGCCATCAACATCAACCGAGCCCGCATCCGCGGCGCCGAGCTGCGCCACGAGCTGAACTTCGAACAGTGGCGCACCCAGGTCAGCTACACCTGGCAGGACCCGGAAGACCGCGACCAAGGCCAGCAACTGTTGCGTCGTGCCGAGCACAAGGCCGCCCTCTCGGCCGATTATCTGCTGGCCAGCGGCGGATGGCTGGGCGGCGAAATCGTCTACACCGGCTCGCGCCTGGATGTCGGCGCCGAGCAACTGCCCTCCCACACCCTGGTCAACCTGCGCGCCGGCTACCCGCTGGGCAATGGCTTCCAGCTCGAAGGCCGGCTGGAAAACGCCACCGACAAGCACTACGAACCGCTGGTCGGATTCAACGCCCACGGCCGCAGCCTGTTCGTGGCGATCAGCTGGCAGGGCTGAGGACAACAGGAACCAAGGTACCCATGGGATGCTGCTGAGCAAAGCGAAGCGCATCGGCCAGCGGCCGACCAAACCACCACAAAGGGAGTTTGTTGCCCGGGACACCCCATACCCGCACCCACTCGGTGCGGGTTATGCCATCGTTGTCCAGCATGCGCTTCGCTGACGCTCAGCGCATCCTACGAAACTTGATGCGGGGCCTCGGACACCCTCCCTTTCCCGTCGCCCCGGACTTGATCCGGGGCCTCGCACGCACGGTGACAGCACGGCAGCCACGCAAAGCGAGGTCCCGGCTCCAGGGCCGGGACGACAACTACTGCTTTTCGAATCGATCGAAAAACACCCCGCCGCCGACCACGACCGCGTCGGACCGCATCACCTGGTGCTGTGACAGATCATCGCTACTGATCTGACCATCACCATCGACATCGATCCTCAAGGACACCCACAACTCGTACACGCCCCACTCGGCAGCGCCCGGCACCTGGAACGTGCGCGACTGTGTCGAAGCGCCAGCCGGCAGGACAAGCAATTGATCGTTGTCGCTGTCGTCGATGAAGGAACCGCCGGCCCGCCGAATGCTGGCACCGATCAGCACCGCCTCGTGCGCCTCGACCGCGAGGTTGCGCACATCCAGCTCGATGGTGAACGCCTCCCCCGGCATGACGTTTTCGGGCACCACGCGCACCTCGTCGATCACCAGCACCTGCGAAATCGTCGCCGTCCGCAAGCTGTCGCTGTCGCCGCCATCGTCGGCGTTGTAGTAATGATCGAGCTGCTGCTTCCAGTTCTTCGGCTCGCTCTCCAGCGTCCAGAACTGGTTGCCCCACTGGCTCATGCCGCGGCCGTGCCCAAAACAACTGTCACCGACACTTGGCGGATCGGCCAGGCACGGCCAGTCGGTCGACGGTGAACCGGCAAAGCCGTCACCACAAGCACACAGACCAGTGCCAGGGTCACAGTCCACGTTGGAACAATCGCGACTACCGAGCAAATTGTTGTTCTGGGCCGAATACTCGGACCGGAACACGTCATCGTTGCGCACCAGCATCAGCCCGACGGTGCGCGCCACGGCCTGGTCCGTCCCACTCTGAGTCTCGTCGTTGTTGACCTGACAGCACGCGTTCGAACAGATATCCCAGTCCCCCTCGGGTAATGGATTGAAAGCATGCCAGGCACCAAAACTGCGGTAGGCCACCGCACCGGCAGCCAGTGCGTCGGCATTCCACGAGCCGATCCACTCGTTCGGCACACCTCGGCGGGTATAGGTCTCGAGCGAGAACACACAACTGTGGGCACAGGCGTTCAGGCAGCCGGGCCGGCCGCAGGTCTCGGTGCATCCGGCATCTGCAAAACCGACGGTGACGCTGGCCGGCGGCTCATCGCCGGTCAGCTCACGCGCCACTGGCTGCGTATCATCCAGCGTTGTGGGTTCCGGGCCGATGTCGGGATCGGCCAAGACCCGATGAGCAGCGGCCGGTGCCTCGGCGCCCAGACCGACCTGCATCGAAAGCGAACCAGCACCCGCCAGAATGCCGGACCGGCGCCAATCCGGATAATCGGGATGCTCAACGTGCAGCTCGAAAGGTCTCGGCCGATGATCGACAATCGCCGGCGCGGGGATATCCAGTTCGAAGTAACCGTCCGCCCCACTGGTTGCCTCCACGACCTCGTGATCGACGTGCACCCGGGCACCCGTCACCGGCTCGAAATCCTCACGATCATGCACCCAGCCATAGACGAGCAACCGTTCAGCCGCATGTGGTTTTGGCGCATCATGCGCTGTCTCTGGATCCAGCATCAGGGTCCATCCCGAGGCGAGCGCCTGCGGACGCAGGACGGCATGAAGTGGCCGATAACCGTCCGCTTCCGCACGCACCGCCAGCGGCTGATCGGCCAGCAAGGTCGCTCGAGCATCGACCTCCATGATTTCACTCTGGAGGCGATCTGCCAACAGCCGATCAATCACATGCGCCACCGGCACCACCGACTCATCGACCTCCCGCATCACCACCTGCCCCTGCAAAGCCAGTCCCGTCTGCGCATCCCGCAGGATCAGTTCGGACCCGGCCGCCCAGGCAGGCCCGAGAAATGCCAGCAACAGGACAAGAAAAATCAGACGCTTGATGGGATACGCCCCTGGTGGGGATGACCAACGCTTGATTCTACGGAATATGGATCGGGGGAGGTGGCTGGGATCACAGCCGCTACAGATGGCGCCCGATTGCGCCGGCGATGCAACGCCGGCCTACCCTCGAGAACCGCCCGCGGCAGCCCGGTTTGCGGTTTGCATCCCCGGGCACTGCTTCAGAACATCCCCGTTTCCAGGCGGGCCTCTTCGCTCATCATGTGCTGGTTCCAGGGTGGGTCGAAGACCATCTTGACGTCGACACGCTCGATGGTGGGGATGCGCTCGAGGCGTTCGCGCACGTCGGCGACGAGGAAGTCGCCCATGCCGCAGCCCGGGGCGGTCAGCGTCATTTCGACGTGGATGTGACGGCTGCCGTCTTCCCGCTTTTCGACCTGGCACTCGTAGACCAGGCCGAGGTCGACGATGTTGATGGGGATCTCGGGATCGTAGACGGTCTTCATCTGGTCCCAGACCAGTTGTTCGACATCCTGATCGCTGGCGTTGTCAGGCAATTCTGGCACCGGCGGCGGTTCCTTGCCGATGGCGTCGGCATCGTTGCCGGACAGGCGGAACAGGCGCCCGTCGACGTAGATGGTGTAGGTGCCGCCGAGTGACTGGGTGATGTAGCCGACGGTGCCGGCGGGCAGTTCCACTTCGGCGCCCTCGGGCACCATGACCGCCTCGCAGTCGCGCTCGAA
>SKSJ01000090.1 GCA_007123055.1 Wenzhouxiangella sp.
AAGCGCTGGCGCGCATCGAGCGTGACGGCACCTTCGTCAAGGGCCTGCACTCGACCGGTGAGCTCGATCCCGACCGCCGCTACATCATGCATTTCCCCGAGGAACTCAGCATCCAGAGTTTCGGTTCGGGCTACGGCGGCAACGCGCTGCTGGGCAAGAAGTGCCACGCACTGCGCATCGCCAGCTACCAGGCGCGCACCGAAGGCTGGCTGGCGGAACACATGCTCATCGTCGGCATCGAGAATCCGCAAGGCGAAGTCCGCTACGTGGCCGGCGCGTTTCCGTCGGCCTGCGGCAAGACCAACCTGGCCATGTTGATTCCGCCGGCCGCCTATCGCGAAGCCGGCTGGAAAGTCTGGACGGTGGGTGACGACATCTGCTGGCTGCATCCGGGCGAGGATGGCCGCCTGTGGGCGATCAACCCGGAAGCGGGTTTCTTCGGCGTGGCGCCGGGTACCAGCGATCAGACCAATCCCAATGCCCTGGCCATGCTCGACCGCGAGGCCATCTTCACCAACGTGGCCGTCACCGACGACAACCAGCCGTGGTGGGAAGGGCTGGACGAGCGGGTGCCGGCGAAGGACTGGCGCGGCCGGGATTTCGATCCCAAGCGTGGCCCGGCGGCACACCCCAATTCGCGCTTCACCGTGTCCATCAAGCGCTGCCCGAGCTATTCCGACCAGGCCGAGAATCCGGCCGGCGTGCCGATTGACGCCATTCTGTTCGGTGGCCGGCGTGCCGCACTCGCGCCGCTGGTGCTGGAAGCGCGCGACTGGCGTCACGGCGTGTTGCTCGGGGCGGGCATGGCCTCGGAGACCACGGCCGCCGCCACCGGCAAGGTCGGGGTGGTGCGCCGCGACCCCATGGCGATGAAGCCGTTTTGCGGCTACAACTTCGGAGACTACTGGGCCCACTGGCTGGAGGTCGGCTCGAAAGTGACCCGGCCGCCGAAGATCTTCCAGGTCAACTGGTTCCGCCGTGATGCCGAGGGCAATTTCATCTGGCCGGGCTTTACCGACAACATGCGTGTACTCGAATGGGTGCTGGCGCGTTGCCGTGGCGAGGCCGAGGTGCGCGAGACTGCCGTGGGCCATCTGCCGGTCGATGGTGCGATCAATGTCGACGGCCTGGACGAGACGCCGGACATGGCTGCATTGCTTGCTGTCGATCCGTCTGCCTGGGCGGACGAGCTGCGCTCCATCGCCGAGCACATGGACAGTTTCGGCGACCGTGTTCCGGTCGGGTTGCGCGAGGAGTTGGCGCGCGTCGAGCGTGCCGTTGCCGCGTCTCGCTGATCGGAGGCGACCGGCAACCGACGGCAGGCGCGGAGTGAACGAAAATGACTGCGCCTGAAAAAATCGAATAGAGTCAATGAAGTACGGGTTCAGCGAAGATTCAATCGAGGTTTACAAAGCCTTAACAAACCCCTTTTCATTGCCTTTCGATGGTGCTAGTATCGGCGATGAGTCGGAGGGCCGATTTGATCGGGCCGCCTCTTGGCGTGCCATGATGAGCTGGCTTTTTCCGCTCCGACACAATGCTGTCGATACTAGTATCGAATGCTTTAACCAGAAATCAAAAGACAATGGAGAGTCTGATGAAGCACAACCGTAACCCACTTGCCACGGCAATCCGCTATGCCCTGGGCGCCAGCGTCCTGGCCAGCATGGCGATGACTGCCGCACCGGTTGCAGCGCAGGATGACGACGAAGAAGAAGAGGCCACCCTTGACCGCGTACAGGTCACCGGTAGCCGAATCATCAGCCCGATCGTCACCTCGTCTGCCCCGATCACCGAAATCGGTGAAGAAGACATCCAGTACTCCGGTACCACGCGTATCGAAGACCTGGTCGGCCAGTACCCGCAGGCCAGCGCCGTCAGCGATGCCTTCACCGTCAACCCGACCTCCGGTTTCCCGACCGTCAGCCTGCGCGGCATGGGGTCGAACCGGACCCTGACCCTGGTCAACGGCCGTCGTCTGCCGCCGGGCGGCATCCGCTCCGAGGCACGTGACCTCAACCAGATCCCGGCCGCCCTGGTCAAGAACGTTGAAATCCTCACCGGTGGTGCCTCGGCCGTGTACGGCTCCGACGCCATGGCCGGCGTGGTCAACTTCATTCTCGACACCGACTTCACCGGCTTCAGCATCCAGGCCGGTTACGCGGGCTACCAGCACAAGAACGACAACGACTACATGCAGGGCCTGATGGACGAGGCCGGCTTCGACTATCCGACCGGCAACGTTGGTCTGGACGGCGAGTCGCAGTTTGTCGACGTCAGTGCCGGCGGCTTCTTCGACGGTGGTCGCGGCCATGCCATGGGCTGGCTGACCTACCGCGAGAACGAAACCCTGCTGCAGGGCGAGCGCGACTACTCCTCGTGTGCCCTCGACCAGTCCGGCCGCGTCTGTGGCGGTTCCTCGACCGCACCGCAGCCGAACTTCCTGGTCTTCGATCCGGACTTCATAGACAACACCGGCACCTTCTGGGCGCACCGTCCGGGTGGTGAAGGCGCATGGCAGTCGGGTCTGGGCGAGCTCTACAACTACGCCCCGATCAACCACTTCCAGCGTCCGGACAAGCGTTGGACCTTCGGCTCGCAGATCCGCTACGAAGTGAACGATCACTTCCAGCCGTACATCGAGACGATGTTCGCCAACACCAACAACGACGTGCAGATCGCCGAGTCGGGTACGTTCTTCGTCAACACCCTGTTCATCGACTGTGACGAAGAGTTCCTGGGCAGCTTCTGTAACGACTTCGGTCTGACCGACCAGGTCGGCCCGGTCTACGTCGGCAAGCGCAACGTCGAGGGTGGTCCGCGTATCGCCAACCTGGAAGCGTCCAACTTCCGCATGGTGGTCGGTACCGAGGGCATGATCAACAACAACTGGTCGTACGACGTGTCCTTCATGCAGGCCCGCAACTCCTCGTCCGAGGCCAACCAGAACGACTTCATCCCGTCGCGCCTGGCCGAAGCGCTGTTCCTGTGCCCGCCGGGCTCGTCCAGCGGCTGTGTGCCTTACGACGTGTGGAGCAACGACATCAGCGAAGAAGCGGCGCTGGCCCAGGGTGGCGTCGGCATGCGCCAGGGTCGTAACCAGATGCAGGTTCTGCAGGGTTACGTCACCGGTGATACCGGCTACAGCCTGCCTTCGGCCGACGGCATCCCCGTCTCGCTGGTGGCCGGTTACGAGTGGCGCCGCGAGCAGTACGAGCGCCTGAGTGACGCCAACATGGCCGCCGGCAACTTCGCTGGCCTGGGTGGCCCGCGTCCGCCGGTGACTGGTGAGATTCGCGTCGACGAGCTGTTCTTCGAGTCGGCCGTGCCGCTGGTGGCCAACGCCGGCGCGCTCGACAGCCTGGCGCTGGACCTCGGTTATCGTTACTCCGACTACAGCACCTCCGGCAGCGTCAACACCTGGAAGATCGGTTTTGCCGCGCAGGTCATGCAGGACTACCGCATCCGCGGTGGCTTCAACCGTGCCATTCGTGCGCCGAACACCAACGAACTGTTCGCCCAGCAGCAGATCGCGCTGTGGAGCGGTGACGACCCGTGCGCCGGCGACGATCCTGCCTTCACTGCCGAACAGTGCGCACGCACCGGTGTCACCGCTGGCCAGTACGGCAATATCGCGGCCAGCCCGGCGGCCCAGTACAACCAGTTCGTCGGTGGCAACCCGAACCTGGAGCCGGAAGAAGCCGACACCTTCACCATCGGCCTGGTCGCCCAGCCGCTCGACGGCCTGACCCTGGCAGTCGACTACTGGCAGATCGAGATGGAAGACCGCATCGGTTCGATCGGTGCCGAAACCGTGCTGCGTTTCTGCGGCCTCACCGGCGACCCGTTCCTGTGTGACAAGGTCAACCGCAACGCGTCCACCGGTGATCTGTGGGTGGGTTCCGACCCGGCCCAGGCCGGTCACGTCGAGAACCTGACCGACAACTTCGGTGAGTTCACCTTCCGTGGTATCGACGTGAACGCGTCCTACAGCATGGGTCTGGGCGCCGGCATGTTGTTCACCTCGTTTGCCGGTAGCTATTTCCTCGAGCAGGAAATCGCTCCGCTGCCGGGCGTCAACGATGACGCCACCTACGACTGTGCCGGACGCCTCAACACGTCCTGCCAGACGCCGGAGTGGCGCCACGTCGCCAACGCCCGTTACTCGATGGGTGACTGGACGGTCAGCGCCCGCTGGCGTCTGATCGGCTCGATGAGCTACATCGGCACCGACGATCAGCCGCTGACGACCGATCTGTTGTTGTCGGAAGACAAGGACAACCGTCTCGGTTCCTACAGCTACTTCGACCTCTCCGGCTCCATGCGTTTCGGTGAGCACTACGAAGTCACGCTGGGTGTCAACAACATCCTCGACAAGGAACCGCCGCTGGTTGGCAGCACGCTGTCGCTCAACGCCAACTCGCTTGGCGGCTATGACCAGCTGGGTCGTTACGTCTACGCCACGATTGGCGCCAACTTCTAAGTTGGTTGCCTGATCGCCAAGTAGATCAAGCAAGACCGTGCGGCGGGCCACTGGCCCGCCGCACTTTTTTCAGCCCGGCCCGCTTGCGCTATCCTGCTGCACGCGGGCCGTTTTCGTTGCAGCGACCCTGGAAGCGGAGAAAAACTGAATTGAGCCTCAAGCACTGGGAAACCTACTACCGCAGCACCGGCGCGCTGGCGACCTGTCCGACCACGCCGGCCGGCGGCTACGACCAGGAACTGGAAACCGTCTGGGAAT
>SKSJ01000074.1 GCA_007123055.1 Wenzhouxiangella sp.
CACCAGCTCAAGTTCAGCCGACCGGCCACTCAGGCCGACATCCTCGCGCAGGATGCGGTGATCGGTTGCGTTAAGCTCCTGAAAACGGCCCTGTCGAAGACTGCTGGGCAGGAATACCGGCCCGAAGCGCACGCGCTTGAGCCGGGCAACCTGGGCACCGACCGCTTCCCATAGCCGTCGAACCTCGCGGTTGCGGCCTTCCATGATGGCCACGGTGTACCAGGAATGCCCGGCGGTTACCTCGCCGGGCACGATGTCGGAGAACCGGGCCATGCCGTCGTCGAGCCGGACCCCCTCCTTCAATTGCTCGATCTGCTCATCGCTGACGGCGCCACGAATCCTGCACAGGTATTCCCGATCCACATTTCCCGAGGGATGCATCATGCGATGGGCCAGTTCGCCGTCGGTGGTCAGCAGCAACAACCCTGACGTGTTGATGTCCAGTCGGCCGATGGCAATCCAGCGTCCTTCTTTTGGTCGAGGGAGCTTGTCGAATACGGTCGGACGACCTTCGGGATCCTTGCGCGTGGTGACCTGTCCTTCCGGCTTGAAGTAGATCAGCGTCTGGTGGTTCGGTTGGCTGCCCGTGACCTGCCACCGGCGACCGTCGAGCTCTACCATATCGCCTTCACCGACGGTGGTGCCGGGCTCTGCCGTCTGCCCGTTGACGCGAATCTCGCCGGCACCGATGCGCTCATCCAGCGCCCGGCGGGAACCAAGGCCGGCCCGTGCCAGTACCTTCTGAAGGCGCTCGCGTCCGACCGTTGCAGTCAGGTCGGCTTGACGGTCATTCGCCTTGGTCGCCTTGCGCTTCGTGCGTTGCGGCCGGCTTCCTTTCTTCTTCAGTGTCGGGCGCTTCTTCGACGGCCCCTTCTTCGTCGATTTGCCCTTGGTCGATTGGCTCATTGTCGATCGGTTCGTCGCCGGTTTCTTCCGGGGGCTGCCCGTCGGACTGCTCGCCGGCGTTCGGCGCTGCGTCTTCTTTCTCATGATCCTTGTCACTGCCTGTCTTCTCGCCGTCGCTGGCGGGATGCTGAAGCTCGAGTTCCGGCTCGAGGTTGTCGATGTCCTTGATTTCGGCCAGGGTAGGCAATTCGTCGAGCGACTTCAGGTTGAAGTAGTCGAGAAAGGCCTTGGTGGTGCCGATCAGCTCGGGTCGGCCCGGAACATCGCGATGGCCGATCACCTTGATCCAGTCGCGTTCCTGCAGAGTGCGCAGGATATTGGAACTGACCGACACACCGCGAATCTGTTCGATCTCGCCGCGGGTAATGGGCTGCCGGTAGGCAATGATGGCGAGTGTTTCGAGCAGGGCGCGTGAGTATTTTGGCGGTTTCTCGGTCCACAGTTGCGAGATGGCCGGCATCAGCTCGCTGCGGATCTGCAGGCGAAAGCCGCTGCCGACCTCCTTCAGTTCCACCGCCCGGTCAGCCAGCTCGGCATCCAGTGCCGCCAGCGCCTCGCGCAGCGGCCCGTGTCCCGGTTGCTCGTCGGGTGGAAACAGGCTGTTGAGCTGATTGAGGCTGAGAGGATTGCCCGCGGCCAGCAGGGCACCTTCGACGATTCGCTTGAGGTATTCGATATCCATGTGCGTCGGAAAGATTACGGTCAGGCCTGGGCCGTGGGACTGCGCAGGTAGATGCTGCCGAACAGTTCCTGCTGGACCAGGTCAATGAGATGTTCGCGCAGCAACTCCAGCAACGCAAGGAAGGTGACGACCGCGCCCATGCGGCCTTCTTCGAGGTCGAAGCAGCGTTCGAACTCGACGAACTGATCGCTGGACACCAGGTCGATGATGCGCGCCATGCGCTCGCGTACCGACAGCGGTTCGGCCTGGATCTGGTGGTGCGCCAGCATTTCGGCACGCGCCATCACGTCACGCAGGGCCAGCAGTACTTCGCGCAGGTCGACTTCAGGAGGCAGCTTGATTTCGCCGCGCTCCTCGACCTCGGCTTCGGCCACGGCCAGGTCACGCTCCATGCGGGGCAGGTCGTCGATGTCTTCGGCGGCCTTCTTGAAGCGTTCGTATTCCTGCAGGCGTCTTACCAGTTCGGCCCGCGGATCCTCTTCCTCGTCGTCTTCGGCCTGGGGGCGTGGCAACAGCATGCGCGACTTGATCTCGGCCAGGATGGCCGCCATGACCAGGTATTCCGCGGCCAGTTCGAGCTTCAGGTCGCTCATCATCTCGATGTAGCCGGTGTACTGGCGGGTTACCTCGGCGATGGGAATATCGAGGATATCGAGATTCTGACGACGAATCAGGTACAGCAGCAGATCCAGCGGACCCTCGAATGCCTCCAGGAAGACTTCGAGCGCGTCCGGCGGAATGTAGAGATCGTCGGGCAACTTGAGCAGTGGCTCCCCCTGCACGACGGCAAAGGGCATCTCCTGCTGGCCGGCCGGTTTTTCGACGGATTCTGTCATGGGGGAAGTTTATCAGGGCTCGGGGCTCAGGGGTCGAAGGTCGCACCTCCGCCACCAGGTTTCGCATATCCCTGCGTACAATAGGCGTTCTGCAATCTTCGAGAGATCCATGCTGTACATGATTCTTGGACGTGAGGCTGAGGACGGCCTGGAGCGACGGGCTTCGGCGCGCGAGGCCCACCTGGCACGACTGCGGGCCCTGGCCGACGAGGGGCGCCTGGTGCTGGCCGGGCCCTTGCCGGCCATTGATGCAGAGGATCCGGGGCCGGCCGGTTTTGCCGGTTCGCTGGTGGTGGCGGAGTTTGCCAACCTCGAGAGGGCGCGGGAATGGGCCGGTGCCGACCCCTACATCCACGCCGGTGCCTGGGCCAGTGCCGAGGTCCATCCGTTCAAGGGGGTGCTGCCGTGACTGAGGCCCGCGTCGCAATGATTCGCGAGCGGCTGGAGCAGGCCTTCTCGCCGAGTGTCCTGGAGGTGATCGATGACTCGCATCTGCATCGCGGTCATCCGGGCGCGGCCGACGGACGTGGTCATTTCCGTGTCCGGATTGTCAGTGATCGCTTCGAGGGATTGCCTCGCCTGGCGCGTCACCGCCTGGTCTACGCTGCCGTGGGTGAGCTGATGCAGACCGATATCCATGCGCTTAATATTGAGGCCTTTTCTGAAAATGAATCATAAATTACTGTTTTTGCTCATTACTCTTTTTCTGCTGCCTGGATGTCAGCCGGGGCCCGAGTCGTCCGTCGAAGATGACGATGTCGTGTTGGTGCTCGTCGACGGCGAGCCCGTCACCTTGCCGATGCTCGAACGCGTCATGCGCGCACAGGGAGTGGGGGAGGATGATCACGATCGCATGCGAGAACTGCTCGATGAATTGATCCGGATGCGCGCGGTGGCCAATGTCGCCGAGCGCGAAGGGCTGGCTGACGAGCCGGAGGTGCGTGCCGAGCTTCGCCTGCGTGAACTGGAATTGCTCAACCATCAATACATCGGTCGTCTGCAGCGCCAGCACCCGGTGAGCGACGAGGATATCGAAGCGGTCTATAGACGGCAGCGCGAACGTGCCGGGGATACCCAGTACCGGATCGAAACCATCACGTATCCGGAACAGGCCGAGGCGCTTCGGGCCCTGGCCCGTATCGATGATGGCCTGGACGACTACGATACCGTGCGTGCCGAGGCGGAGGCAGCAGGCCTGGCCATCGAGCAACCCGGATGGATCGACCTCAGCCAGGTGCCCGAGGAATTCTCTGCCGCGCTGCAGGACCGGGAGCCCGGAAGCGTGGCCACGCTGCCGCTGGACACGCCACAGGGGTGGCGACTGGTCAAGGTGATTGAGCAGCGTGAATTGCAGGCGCCGCCGCTCGAGCAGGTGCGCGAGGGAATCGCGCGCAGCCTGTTGCAGCAGCGCCGCCAGTCACTGGTGGAGGAAATCTACGAACAGGCCGAAATCGAGCCGATGCTGCCGCTGGAGGAGTAGTCGCGTCGGTCGGTTTTTTCCGAGGCCTTGCTCAGGGAAGACTGACCGGCTGGGGAGGCTGCCAGCCCTCGGCCCGGTGTTCGACGACGACGTTCGTGTAGATGCCGCCGCGTACCTTGAATTCGGCGGTCAGCCGCATGAAGCGAGGGCGGGTTGCTGTCACCAGGTCGCCGAGTATTTCATTGGTAACGGCTTCGTGAAACGCACCTTCATCTCGAAAGCTCCAGATGTAGAGCTTGAGTGACTTGAGCTCCACGCACAGCTCGTCGGGAACGTATTCGAGGAACAGCTCGGCGAAGTCCGGCTGTCCCGTTTTCGGGCACAGGCAGGTAAACTCGGGCATCCGAATGCGAATGGTATAATCCCGCGCCGGCTGCGGATTGGGGAAAGTTTCGAGTTCCTTGCTGGGCTGACTGGACATGTCGTGGGGAAGTCCTGTGAATCCGTGGCGAAAGCCGAGTACATTACAACAATTCCTGGGTGGGCAACGCGTCAATGCGACTGACCGCAATCAAACTGTCGGGCTTCAAATCCTTCGTCGAACCGACCACGATCAAGTTTCCGTCCAATCTGATGGGTGTCGTCGGGCCCAACGGGTGCGGCAAGTCCAACATCATTGACGCGGTGCGCTGGGTGATGGGCGAAAGCTCGGCCCGCCAGTTGCGCGGCGAATCGATGAGCGACGTCATCTTTTCCGGTTCCAGTGCGCGCAAGCCAGTGGCCACGGCCACGGTGGAGCTGATCTTCGATAATGCGGACGGGCGAGCCGGCGGCGAGTACGCCGACTACAGCGAGATCTCGGTCAAGCGCCAGGTCAGTCGCGACGGTCAGTCGGCCTACTACCTCAATGGCACCAAGTGCCGGCGCAAGGACATTACCAACCTGTTCCTGGGGACCGGCCTGGGCCCGCGCAGCTACGCCATCATCGAGCAGGGCATGATCTCCCAGATCGTCGAAGCCCGACCCGAGGATTTGCGTGGCTTTCTTGAAGAGGCCGCCGGCATCTCGCGATACAAGGAGCGTCGCCGCGAAACCGAGAACCGAATTCGGCACACCCGAGAGAATCTCGAGCGGCTCTCCGACCTGCGCGAGGAGGTCTCCAAGCATCTCGACAAGCTCAAGCGCCAGGCCAATGCGGCCGAGCGCTACCGCAAGCTCAAGGCCCGTTACCGCGACGATGAAGCGAGATTGCTGGCGTTGCGCTGGCGTGAGTTCCGGGTGCGTGCCGAAGGCGAGGAGAAGGCTCTGCGCGAGGTCGAGAATCACCTCCAGCAGACACTGGCGCGCCAGCGCGAGGCCGAGAAGGAACTGGAGACGCTGCGGCAGAAGCAGCATTCGGCCTCCGAGGCGGTCTCGAAGGTACAGGGCGAGCTCTACGAGGTGGCCGGGGAAATCGCGCGAATCGAGCAGGCCATCGAGCACCAGCGCGAGATTCGCAAGCGGCAGCAGTCCGAGCATGCCGATACCGAGGCGCAGCTCAACGAACTCAAGCAACACCTGGTACTCGACAAGGCGCAGGTCACGGAGACCTCGGAACTGCTGGCCCGGATTAATCCGGAGCTGGACGAAGCGCGCGAGATGGAGACCGCGGCCATCGCGGAAGTCGAGCGAATCGAACAGGCGCTGTCGGATTGGCAGCAGCGCTGGCAGGCACATCAGGAAAAGGCGAGCAAGGCGTCGAGCAGTACCGAACTCCTCAGGCAGCGCATCGAGCATATCGACGAGCGCATGAGTCGGTCCGCGGAGCGACTCAAGGCACTTGATGACGACAGTGGCAGCGAGGTGATCGAGCGGCTGGAATCAGAAAAGGCCGAGACCGGCGAACGCCTGCAAACCACCGACGAAGAGCTGGAAGCCGCGCGCGAACAGGCCGAGTCGCAACGTGCCGCCATTGCCGGCATGCGTCGCGATATCGAGGCATTGCGCAACGAACTGGAATCGGCCCGTGCGCATCGGCACGAGCGCCAGGCGCGGATCGAATCGCTGCGGCTGCTCAACCAGGACGGCGGCACCGCCGAGGAACTCGATGCCTGGTTACAGGAGCGCGCCATCGACGCCGAGGCCCGCGTGATGTCGGCGCTGGAGTTGAAAGATCCGGCATGGACGCGCGCGGTCGAGACGGTACTGGCCGCCTGGCTCAAGGCCGTGCGTGTCGGCAAGCTTGACGAGTACCTGGGCGGTGATTTGCCACCGGCCGGCCTGATGCTGGCCGACGGCCGCCAGTTCGAGGCCAGGGCCGGTACGCTCGCCGAGAAGGTCATCGGCGCCGGGGCTTTGGCATCGGTGCTGGGACGCGTGTACCCGGCCGAGAACCTGGCTTGTGCCAAGCAGATGCTGGGCAGCCTGTCGGAGCACGAGTCGGTGGTCACGCCGGATGGCATCTGGCTGGGGCATGGCTGGATTCGACAGCCCGAAGCCGACGAGGCCGGCACCGGTCTGCTCGAGCGAGAGCGCGAGATTCGTGAACTGGCCGTAGAGATCGAGAACGATGCCGAGCGGATCACCGGCATCGAGGAAGCGCTTTCCGGCAAGCGCGAAGAGCTGGAAACAGCCGAGCGCAACCTGACCGAAACCGGTCGCCGCATCGAGGAGATGCAGCGCAAGCGGGCTCAGTTGCAGGGCCAGGCCAGCGCTGTCGACAGTCGGCTGGAATCGGCCCGGCGACAGCGCCAGGCCGCGGCCGAGGAACGTGAGGCATTGGAAAAGCGCCAGGACGAAGACAGGAGCGCAGTGGGCCAGGCGCGTGCCGAACTCGAGGAGGCCATGGCCGCCATGCAGGCTTCCGAGTCGGAGCGTGAGCCGCTGGTGCGGGAAAAGTCGCAACTGGACGAGCAGCGCGAGGCGGCTCGCCGTGCCCGTCGCGAGGCGAGCGAAAAGCGGGAGGCGCTGTCGCTGAAGGTCGAATCGTCACGCGCCGGCCTGGAGTCTTTGCGCCAGTCGATCGAGCGCATGGACAACCAGGTCGGGCAATTGCAGTCGCGTTATCTGGAACTGAGCGAGGCGCTGGCCCAGGGCGACGAGCCGGTTCGCGATCAGCACAAGCAGCGTGACGAATTGCTCGAGCGACGCCTGGAAGTCGAAAAGCGCCTGCGCGATGCACGTTCGCAGCTCGAGGCGCTCGAAGCGCAGTGGCGCAAGCAGGACGAGACCCGGCAATCGGCCAGTGCCGGCGCCGAGGAAATCCGTTCCGAGCAGTCCCGGCGCCAGCTCGAACTGAAGGAAACTCAACTCAAGGCCGAAGGCATCGCCGCTCGCATCGAGGAACTGGACGCCAACCTCGAGGAACTGCTTGAAGAGTTACCCGAGGGGGCGGAGGCGGAGAAGTACCAGGCCGAGCTCGAGTCGCTGGAACAAAAGATCCGCCGGCTCGAGCCGGTCAATCTGGCGGCCATCGACGAATACGACACCGAGTCGGAACGCAAGGAGTATCTCGACCGGCAGCACACCGATCTGGAGGATGCCCTCGAGACCCTGGAAAAGGCCATCTCGCGCATTGACCGCGACACGCGCACGCGCTTCCGCGAAACCTTCGAACAGGTCAACCGCAACATGGAAAAGCTCTTTCCGCGGTTGTTCGGTGGCGGCCACGGACACCTGGAAATGGTCGGCGAGGACTGGCTGTCGGCCGGCGTGGCCATCATGGCGCGGCCGCCGGGCAAGCGTATTGCCCGCATCCATTTGCTGTCGGGCGGCGAGAAGGCCCTGACCGCGGTGTCGTTCGTGTTTTCGATCTTCAACTTGAACCCGGCGCCGTTCTGTCTGCTCGACGAAGTCGACGCTCCGCTCGACGACGCCAACGTCGGGCGTTTCTCCGACATGGTGCGCGAGATGTCCGAGCAGGTGCAGTTCGTGATGGTGACTCACAACAAGGTGACCATGGAGGTGGCTCACCAGATGCTGGGCGTGACGATGCGCGAGCCCGGCGTGTCGCGGCTGGTGTCGGTGGATCTCGACCGGGCCGTGGAAATGGCTCGGGCCTGACCGGGTCATGCGGCCTTCGGTTACACTCTCGACTGCACTTCGCAGAAGGTTGGATTCGTGGACAATCTGCGCCTGATTCTCATCCTGATCGGCATCGTCATTCTGACCCTGATCGTGCTGCTGCACAGACCGGCCGGGGAGAGCCGGCGCAATCATGCGCGCTGGAGAGAGGCCCATCGGGAACGCCGTGAGCCGCGGCTGGGCGATGTCGATGCCGAAGAGCCTGCCGACGAGTCGGCAGTCGACGGTTCGGGGACCGATGCACATGACACGGCCTCGCTGTGGGACGAGGGCGGCTGGGACGGCGAGCGCGAACAGGGCGTGCGCAGTCCGGCGCAATCCGGAGAAACCGGGGTGCCGCGCTCGCCGGACAAGATCATCTACCTCTACATCTGCCGCCGCGACGAGCGGCGCATCAACGGCTCCGATCTGCTCGATTCGGCGATCAAGGCCGGTCTGAACTTCGGCGAGATGAACATCTTCCATCGTCGCCAGGAAGGCGTGAAGCAGCCGGTGTTTTCCATGGCCAACCTGACCAAGCCCGGTTATTTCGACCCGGGCTCCTGGAATGTTTTCGACACGCCCGGCGTGACGCTGTTTCTGACCCTGCCGGCCCCGGTCAGTGCGCTGGATGCCTGGGATGCCATGCATGCCACCGCTCAGCGGCTGGCCGAGCTGCTCGAGGCCGATGTGCTTGACGACGGCAAGTGTCTGCTGACCCGCCAGCGCATCGCGCAGATTCGCGAGGAGATGCGGGAGTACGATCGCGTCAATGGTCTGGTCGGCGCTCCGAAGGGAGGCGTCGATGGCGGTTGACAACCGGGACCCCGAAGCACGGGTCCAGTCCTTGCGCGAGCAGATCGAAGAACACAACTATCGCTACTACGTCCTCGATGACCCGGTCGTCTCCGACGCCGAGTATGACCGGCTGCTGCGTGAGCTCGAGGATATCGAAAGCAGACATCCCGAACTGATCGCAACCGACTCGCCGACGCAACGGGTCGGGGCGGCGCCTGCCGAGGGTTTCGAAACGGTTACCCACGACATTCCCATGCTGTCTCTGGGCAATGCCTTCAGCAGCGAGGAGGTCGGGGAGTTCGATCGTCGAATCCGGGACCAGATCGATGTGAAAACGGTGCGATATTGCGCCGAACCCAAGCTCGACGGCGTCGCAATTGCCCTGCGGTACGAACGGGGCCGGCTCGAACTGGCGGCTACGCGTGGCGATGGTCGGACCGGCGAGAATGTCACGACCAACGTCCGCACCATCCGGGCCGTTCCCCTGAAGTTGCGTGGGCAGGATGTGCCGGAGCGCCTCGAGGTGCGCGGCGAGATTTTCATGACGCGCTCGGGCTTCGAACGACTCAATGCCCGTCTGGCTGACGCAGGCGAGAAGATCTTCGTCAACCCTCGCAATGCCGCTTCCGGCAGCCTGCGTCAGCTCGATTCCTCGGTGACAGCGACCCGCCCCCTGCATTTCTTTTGCTACGGGGCGGCCACGACGGACGGACTTCCCGACAGCCACTGGGCCATCCTCGAGCGGTTGCGGGAATTCGGAATTCCGGTCAGCGCGGAAGCGAGCCGGGTGGCCGGGCTCGACGGGCTGCTTGAATACTACGATGCCATCGGTCGCAAGCGCGGTGAGCTCGATTACGACATCGATGGTGTGGTCTACAAAGTCGACGACCTCGACCAGCAACGCGAAATGGGCCAGGTGTCGCGCGCGCCGCGCTGGGCGCTGGCGCACAAGTTTCCGGCACAGGAAGAAGTCACGCGGCTGCTGGATATCGATGTCCAGGTCGGCCGGACCGGTGCGTTGACACCGGTGGCGCGACTCGAGCCGGTATTCGTCGGCGGAGTCACGGTGACCAATGCCACGTTGCACAATGCCGACGAGGTGCGCCGCAAGGATGTGCGCCCCGGCGATTATGTCGTCGTTCGGCGGGCCGGGGATGTCATTCCCGAGATCGTGCGCTCGATTCCCGAGCGTCGTGAAGGTGAACCCGATGCCTGGTCCATGCCGACGCATTGTCCCGAGTGCGATTCGGCCGTCGAGCAGGTGGAGGGGGAGGCGGTGGCACGGTGTACCGGAGGGCTGGTCTGCCCGGCCCAGCGCAAGCGTGCGCTGGAACACTTTGCCAGTCGCAAGGCCATGGATATCGACGGACTTGGAACCCGCCTGATCGAACAACTGGTCGATCGTGACCTGGTGCACTCACCGGCCGATCTTTACCGGCTCGACCGGGATACCCTGGCCGGCTTGGACCGCATGGCACTGAAGTCGGCCGACAATTTGCTCGATGCGCTGGAGCGGAGCAAGCAGGTGGAACTGGGCCGACTGCTCTTTGCCCTGGGTGTTCGCGAGGTGGGCGAGGTCACCGCGCAGAATCTCGCTCGTCATTTCGGGTCGCTGGAGAGGCTGGCCGAAGCCGACGTTGAGGAACTGGAATCGGTGCGCGACGTGGGCCCGGTCATGGCCCGACACATTCGCGCTTTCTTCGACGAGCCTCACAACGAGGAAGTGATCGAACAGTTGCAAGAGGTTGGCATTCGCTACGAAGTGACTTCGCCGGCCGAAAGTGCGGAGCAACCGTTGTCGGGATGCACTTACGTACTGACCGGCGCGCTGTCCAGGCGAACCCGATCGGAAGCCAAGGCGGCTCTCGAGGCGCTGGGTGCCCGGGTCACCGGGAGCGTTTCGGGAAGCACCACGGCGGTGATCGCCGGCAGCGAACCCGGCTCCAAGGTCGAGCGTGCCCGCGAAAAGGGCATCGATATACTCGATGAGGACGATCTGGAGCGATTGCTTGGTTGAACTGAGGCAGATCAAGTCCCACCGCCGGGTTCTGCGTCATGATGTAAGCTGTAGACAACCCTTACTGAGATGGGAGGAGAACAACAATGAGTGAACACATCAAGGAAATCCTGGTGCCTATCGACGGCTCCGAGAACTCGATTCGCGCGGCCCGCTTCGGCCTGGAAATGGCCGACGCCATGAGCGTGCCGATGAGACTGTTTTACGTGTTTCCGGCCGCTTCGGTGGAGATCATCGGGATGGCTGGCATGTCCCGTGCCGATATCGACCAGGCGGCGCAGGCTTCTGCGCAGCGAGCTTTCGATAACATTCGCAAGGAACTTGGCGAGACCTCTGTCGAAATTGACCAAGAGACCTCGATCGGTGATCCGGCCGAGGAGATCATCCGCTACACGGAGGATGATCACAGCGTCCTGGTCGTCATGGGTCGGCGCGGTCTGTCCCGCATGCAGACCCTGCTGATGGGGAGCGTCAGCGACAAGGTCAGTCGGCATGCTCGCAGCCCGATCACTATCGTGACCTGAGTCCCGACCCGGGTCCACTCCTCATTTGATTGGCGCGCTGCCGGTGGCACACCGGCAGGGCGCTTTGCTGTGTATCTCCCTATTCCCAATCCCATAAATGTGATAGAGTGCACAGAATGATGCGCTATGTGGGATGGGAATCCTATCCTCATCGTCGTGTCAGGAATCGGCTGTCGGGGGGCAGTCTGAAAATTGTCCAGAAATTCAATTGCTGACTTCCGGCAGTGAGGTAGGCGATGGTGACTGAAGGGCAGGCACGATCCAGTGAGCTCGCCAAGGACCGGCTGGTCGGGCGTCTTTGGCGCGCACGTTGGTTGTTGGTCGTCTTTCTGGCCGGCATGCTGGCCCTGGCTTATCTTTTCCGCGGTGGTGACCTGGCGACCGTCTGGCCAGCTGGCGATTCCATTGATTCCGGGCCTGGCTCGATGGAAACCGCGAGCCCGGCAGCTGAGCCCGAAAACCTCTCCGATGGAGGGCGTCATCGATCACGGCAAGTCCGACAGCGCGATTCGTTTCCGGAGGTTCTGGACCAGTCGGCATCTCGTTCTGTACCTGCCCGGGACATCGAACTCATGTCGCTGGAGCTGGATACTGTTTCTCCCGAGTGGAATATTCCTCCCGGAAATACCCCGCTGACAGGCCGTGGAGATGGAGAGGTCGACGATGATCCCGAGCTGGAAATAGCTGGAACGGTGCTTGATGCCGACGGCGTGCCGCTGCCAGGTATCCGGGTGGAGGGACACTCGATGTCCGCGTACCTGGCCGATCCCGGAAGTACCGTCACGAATGCGCTGGGCATGTTCTCCTTTCAAATGCTGGAGCAGGGGGAGTATGTTCTCGGCGTCCCCGAAAGTGATACCCACCACGGTGCCAATGTGCAGGTGCGCGCCGGGTCTGCATCGGTCGAGATTTACTTGCGGGCAAAGGGCGAAGTGGCCGTGCACGGGATGGTGCATGACGAATCGGGAGAGCCGCTGGACAGAGTGCTGGTCAGGCTGCTGGGTGCCGATGAAACGCGCAGTGGAGCCGATGGCGCTTACCGCGTCGCCGGACCGTGGCCCAAGGCTGGTCAGGCCCCGGTCGTGGAGTTCCGGCATCCCGAGTACCTGGTGAAGCGTCGTGCGTTGACATCATCCTCGACCGGATCGGGCTCGGAAGTTCGCCTCGATGTCCGTCTGGAGCCACGCGAGGCCAGTGCGGTTCTGGCCGGCCGACTGACCGGCCCGGCAGGTGAATCGATTGCCGATGCGCGCATCTGGCTGAGTTCCTCCAGTCCATCGGTCCACCGCCAGACAATGACGGATGGCGGGGGGCATTTCATGATGAACGAGCTGGAACCGGGCGGACATTTCCTCCTCGGGGTGGCTCCCCCGGAAGGCTATGCCAGCTGGGTTTCGGAACCGATGGCCATTTTTGCCGGCAACAACCGGCGCGACATCGAGCTGGAGCGAGACGATCGGGCCGGATTGTTCGGTGCCGTCATCGATCCGGGTGGACAGCCCCTGGCCAACTTCGCTCTGTGGGCGAGACCGACCACGCCAGCCGGACAGTCGGCAATCCCTTTTGTCACAGATTCGGCAGGCCAGTTCTGGTTGCCGGACATCGCGGCCGGCGTCGTGCAACTCGAGACCCGTTCGCTGCCCCGGCTCGAGGCCCGCGGCATCCGTGTCGAGTCGCGCAGTGACAACCAGGTCGTCGTGCCCATGGATTGGGGGGAACAGTGGCTGTTCGGCAGAGTACTCGATGAACAGGGTGTTCCGCTCGCCGGTGTCACGGTTTCGCTGCAGTGGGGTGAGCAATACCCGGACTCGTACAGCACGTCCGTGCGCCAGGTGCGTAGTGATCTCGACGGCCAGTTCGTCTTTTCCAACCTGGGCGCCGACCATTACGCACTGATCGCCCGGGCTGATGGCCATGTCACCAGGCGCGTCCAGCATGTCCCGGTCGGTCTGGGCGCCGAGGAGGTTCAGGTGGTGCTTGAGTCCACGAGTGGCAGCGCTGCTGGCGGAGGCGGAGAGTGAGGCTGGCGAGGCGAATGCTGCAGTGTCGGACAGAAGGCGCGATCCTTCTGCTGCTGATGTTGCTGCCGATGCAGGCGATGGCCGAGGCCTGTCGCTTCACCGTCACTACCGATGCAGCAACCGGCGCGGGATCCCTGCACGAGGCATTGCAACAGGCTGCCAGTGCAGATATTCCTTGCCAGATTGATTTTGGTGACCGGGAAGGATGGTTCTCGACGCCGAGAACGATCCGGCTCGATGGTCCGCTGCCCGTGATTCGTGGCGAGGTCACCATCGATGGTTTCATCGACCGCCTGCTGTGGCGTGCCTATGGTGTCACCATCAGCGGCGATGGACAACATCGGTTGCTGGAGGTGGCGCCTGGTGGGAGCCTGACGCTGCGGGGAGTGACGTTGCGCGACGGCTTGGGCGATAAGGGGGGTGCAATTCTCAACCGGGGCCGACTGCTGGTCGATAGTGTGAGCCTGTTCGACAACGAGGCATCCGATGCCGGCGGAGCCATCTTCACCATGGGTGATGCCTTCCTGGTGAATTCGACCCTGATCGGTAACCGGGCCCGGCAAGGTGGGGCGATCGCCAATATCGATGGATCGTTGCGAATCGTCCACGCAACGCTCCATGACAACGTGGCCGGGCAGGGTGGTGCAGTGGATGCGCACGGTGGTGAGCTGTCCATGGCCAATTCCATTCTCTCCGGCGCTGGCAGCCAGTGCCACCACACCGGGGCGGTCGGCACAATGACTCACAACCTGATTCATGGTGATCACGACGGTTGCGGCAAGCCGGTGCTGACGGTCGATCCTCGGTTCGAGAGGCTGAATTACTACAACGGTCCGACCATGACCCTGTCGCTCAGCGGAGAGAGTCCGGCCATCAACCTTGCCGATACCACAGCGTCGGTGGACGCTGATGGCAACCGGCTTGTGTGGGATCAACGCGGAAATGGTGACCCGCGTTTCGCGGGCGGCTTTGCCGATCTCGGTGCATTTGAACGTCAGGGACCCTTGCCGGAAGCCATTGAAGTCAACACCCACAAGGACTCCGGCTTGCGCGTGTGCACCGGCCAGGGGCGAGACAATTGCCCGCTGAGAGCCGCAATCGAACTGGCTGTCGCCGGGCGCCACATGGTGCCGGTTCGGTTCGATAACCGGATATTCGACCAGCCGACACGACTGACCCTCGACAGTGTCGCTGGATTTGGCGACATACCGCTGGTTCTCGATGGTCAGGGGCAGGTCATGGTCGAGATCGCAGTGCCTTGCCCGGTCGCATGGACAGCCAAGTCGGGTGTGAAACTGATCCTGCCGGAAAATGGGGAATACATGGAGGCCTGCAATGGGTAGTCACAATGGACGTGCCTGTGCGGAGCTGATTGGTTCGAGTCCGGCCATTACCGAGTTGCAACGCGTGATTCAGCGCTTTGCCGCGGTCGATGCGCCGGTGCTGATCACCGGAGAGACCGGCACCGGCAAGGAAATGGTTGCCAACCTGTTGCACCAGCATTCTCGCCGCGGGGTCGGGCCCTTCGTGGCGGTCAACTGTGCGGCCTTGCCCGATTCTCTGTTCCAGTCCGAGGTGTTCGGTTACGAGAGAGGTGCGTTTACCGGTGCCGAGCGCCGCAACATCGGCCGGATCGAGGCTGCTGCAGGCGGCACCTTGTTACTCGACGAAATTGGCGACCTGCCGCTTGATAACCAGATTGCCCTGCTGCGTTTCCTGGAGGAGGGCAGTTTTGAGCGCCTGGGGAGTTGCGAGCCAATCGAGGTTGACGTTCGCATCATCGCGGCGACTCATACCGATCTCGAATCGGCCTGCCGCGCAAGCCGCTTTCGAGAGGATTTGTTCTACCGGCTCGGGGCCCTCAGGATTCATGCGCCGCCGTTGCGCGAGCGTGGCGACGACGTGCTGGCTCTGGCCCGGTGTTTCATTGACCGTTTCGCACGTCAGTACGAAGTGGCCGTGCGGGAACTGGACGAGCGCGCCGTAGAGGCGATGCTCGAGCACCACTGGCCAGGCAATGTCCGTGAACTGAAGAACCGCGTGTTGCAGGCTCTCGTGATGGGTGACGGGTCGACCATCAGTGACCATGATCTCGGCCTGAGACTGTCGTCCCAGGCAACGGGTAATGGTGCATCGGTGCCACAGGAGGTGACATCACTGCGTGCTTGCCGCAAGCGTGCCGAACGCGAGGCCATCACACAGGCGCTGAAGGCTGCCGGCGGCAACGTTCAGACGGCTGCCGCCCACCTGAAGGTGTCACGGGCGCAACTCTACAGGCTAATCAAGAATCACCACCTCGATGACCACTCAGTCTCGGGCTGATCAGCCCGAGGGTTGCTCGAAACGATCGGAGAATATTGGATCCGGAGGCGGCGGATCAATGGTCGCGATTCGTTCGTAGGCTCCGACATCGCAATACTCTCCCTGTGGCCTTTTGGTTCCGCGCTGGTCTTCCAGGACAGGCGTCACTCCATCCATGCCGGTACAGTCCTCGGCAACATCCAGTGCGTTGCTGTCGGCTCCCAGCGCATGGGTAGACGTGGGTCCATCGTTGTCGGCCAGGTCACCCAGTGCCAG
>SKSJ01000215.1 GCA_007123055.1 Wenzhouxiangella sp.
ACCGCGTCGGTATCGCCACCGATCAGGGCCTGATTCTCATCGACCCGGACAATTTCGCGGAGTGTCGACAGGTCGATACGCTGCATGCCGACGACCAACCGGTGATTGCGCTGACCGGCAGTGGCGACGATGGCCTGATGCTGCTCGGACCCGACGGCATCGAGCGACTGCAATTCGCCAGGTCGGGTGAGATATCACGGTGGTCCTGGTTTGACCATCGCGATGGTCTGCCCGCCCCGGGCGACTGGATTGCCGGGCAGGCGCCGGTGGGACACAACGAACTGCTCGTTGCAGCGAAACAGGGCTTGTGGCGATGGAACACGGGGCAGCATGAAATGAGCGCGCCAGGCGATACCGATCTTTCGCTATTGCTGGAGGGGCCTGATGAGCAAGTCAAAGCCGGTGATTCCATCGCCATCGGCGACAGCATGGTCCGCCTGGCTGTCCAGCCCGCCAACCTCGCACGGCCGCATGCCGCGCTTTACCGATTGTCTGTCGACAATGACGAAAGCTGGATGGAGTGGCAACGCTCAAGGGGATTCGAGGTGGAACTGCGGCAATTCGGCTGGCACAGCCTCAAGGTGGAAATGATCGATGACCGGGGAGAACGTCGCGGTCCGTGGCAATTTCACCTCGAAAAGGCCTTTCCAATCGGCCTTGTCAGCACACTGCTGCTGGCGACTCTGGCAGTGATCGTCATCATGCTCGTACTGGCAAGAGTGCGGCGTAATGGTCGTCGCGCCTCCTGAGTCACCGCCCAAGCGCCAGGGCAGTTCGCAGCATCAGCCGATCCTTCCATGAAATGATGTCGCCCCTGATCAGCATCAGCGCACCGTCCGGGCTCGAGATGGTGGCATGTCGAGTGCCGGCCGGAGCGATCATGTAGTCGCCGGCGTGATAACGTTCCTGGCGGTGCTCCAGGCAGCCTTCCAGCACAAAACACTCCTCGTCATGTTCATGTGGATGGGCCGGAATTTTCGCCCCCGCATCCATTCGCCACAACGCCGTCTGGACACCTGCGGCTTCATCGCAGTGCAGAACCCGGGTGTATATTCCCGGGAGCACTCTTTCCCAGTCCTGATCACTGCCGCGCACGACCGTCATCGACTGTCCGGCACTGGCCAGCAGACGCTGCTTCAACTTCGACTTGCGCTCGGGCTCGAGCACATCGTCGAAGCGGGTCTCGCCAGGAGCGTCGCTAGTCTTGTCGCCGTTATCGTGCATCGTCATCGGGCCGGGTCGAATCGAGAAAGCATGGAGCGCATTCGACCAATCCCGCGGCGGCAGTGAGATTTCACCGTCCCCAACGGCAGACTGAGCCGATCGGCAATCTCCTGGTGGCTCAGCCCCTTGAAGAATGCCAGCCGTATCACTTGCTGCTGCCCGCTGTTGAGGGCCTGCAGGGATTGCCGGACGGCACTGGCTGCCGTTGCCTTTTCGGCATGGTCGAATGTTTCTTGCGTGTGGTGTGCAGTATACGCACCCAGACCGGTATCGGTATGCGCCTGTTCATGCCGATGCCTGGCCTCGCGGCGCAGGCAATCGAGACTCCGGCTTCGTGCGATGGTGAAGATCCACGCCTTGGCCGAGCCGCGGGTTGGATCGAAGCCGTCGGCTTTCATCCACACCTGCATGAAAACATCGGAGCAGATTTCTTCGGCCAGCGCGCTGCTGTGAATGATGGACACCGCGATCGAGTAAACACGATCGGCAAACAGGTCGAACAAGGTCGCGAGGGCATTTTCATCCGAGGCACAGATGCGTTCGATCAACTGCTCGGCAATTCCGGGAATCTCGCCGGTACCTGACGGATTCTCCACTTTCATCAACATGGCGAGGCTCTTCCCAAGACTTCTGCATCCACTGCGGACTCTGCCTGCGTATATGCAACGAAATGTGAAGATTTCACGCGGGGATTCCCCCGCCCTGGTCAAAAACCATCCGAGGAGAACAACATGTTGACAAGGCGAATGACCACGCTGGTTTTGCTGGTCTGCAGTGCCCAGGCCATTGCTTCCGGGGGCAAACTGCTTGGTACCGGCGGCGTGACCCAGTTCGAGGGCGCCGGCGGCGGGGGTCTGACACCCTGGGCCCTGATTACCGGCATGGGCACCGAGGACGAGATCGGCGGCTCGGCTCACTTTACCTATCTCGGGATCAATCACTATGACCTGACGTCCTACGGCGTCGGAGTCGGTTTCTTCGACCGGCTCGAACTCTCGCTGGCCCGGCAGCAACTCGAGGTGGATCAGCACATTGTCGAAAGCACCGCAGGCGCCCTGGTTGGCGGTCTCGAGCCCATTCTCGGACCACCGGGACCGGTCGCTGCAGCCTCGACCCGCATCGACATGGACATCATCGGCGCAAAGGTGCGCCTGTTCGGGGATGCCGTTTTTGATCAGGCCAGCTTCATGCCGCAAGTCGCGCTCGGCGTCCAGCACAAGCGCAACCGTGATTTCGGCCGTGGCGTAACCGTGCCTTACCTGGGCGATGTCGGCATTCCCGCACTACTCGGAGCCCGTGACGACAGCGGCACGGACTATTATCTGTCGGCCACCAAAGTCTTTCTGGGCGTGCCGGCCGGCCGCAACCTGCTGCTCAACGGCACCGTGCGAGCGACACGCGCCAACGCCTACGGTCTGCTCGGCTTCGGGCGGGAAGTGGTCAATCCGCTCGACGGTGAATTGCTCGACCGCGACAACAGCTACAACCTCGAATACGAAATGTCGGCGGCCCTGTTCGTCCACCCGAATGTCGTCATCGGCGCCGAATACCGCACACAGTCCGACCGGCTGTCGAACCAGCCGGTACTCGGCCTGCTTGGCGCGCCCGACCTGGCCAGGGAAGACGATGTCTACGACATATTCGTGGCATGGCTGCCGACCAAGAGTGTCTCGGTGACCGCAGCCTGGGTCAACCTCGGCAACCTGCCATTCCAGGAAAGCTCGAATGCCGCCTACCTGTCCCTGCAAGCCTCATTCTGAACCGGAGACCTGACATGCATACCTTTACCAGAATCACTTCACTTCTTGTCGTCGCGCTCGTACTGGCCGCGTGTGGCAGCGTGCCGACACACGATGTGGACGATCCGGCCGACGTCAAGAATTACGACCGTTCGCTTTACGAGCGCATGAGCACAAATGACTCGTCGCTTTATGAACGGCTCGGTGGCCGTATGGCGATCGAGGAGTTCGTCGACGATGCTGTCGAGCGCATCCTCGTCAATGACCGGATCGCGCACCACTTCGAAGGGGTCGACATCCCGGATCTGAAATTCCATCTGACCGAGCAGATCTGCCAGCTCGCCGGTGGCCCGTGCGCCTACGAGGGAATGGACATGGAAAGCGCACACTTCGCGCTCGACATCACGGCCGCCGAATTCAATGCCCTGGTCGAGGATTTCCAGTGGGCGATGCGTCGCAACGACGTATCCTACGGACTGGAGAACCAGGTACTGGCACTGCTCGCCCCGATGAAGCCGGCCGTCATCCGCCAGTGACACGCCACTGACGGTCAACCAAGGTCGAACGGTTGGTGAACCAATCCCCGGTCGTGCCAGCCGGCAGATGATCGGTCAGGATGAGTTGCCAAGCATTGGAATTCTGATCGATCACCTGCTGGTTGGCGAAACCGGGATACCCACCTTCGATTCAAACGCCGACAATACTTGCCGGAGTCCCGCCATCGGCATTAGCATGATCAGCTTTCCGGGATCTGAACTGCATCCGGGATACTGTCGCTCCATTGCTCGAACTCAAGGGGAACCACATGACCGTCGCCAGCACACTGCTGATCTATGCCACGGCCCTGCCATTGTGGATTTTCGTCTGGTGGACGGCATCCGGCTTCGAGCTGTCCCGTGAAAACCGGACCCTCTGGTTTCCATTTCTGCTATGCCTGATGTTCCTGCTCATCAATGCATTGCTGGTCTTCTTCTTTGGAGGAATCGGCGAGGCGGAATACGAAGAAAGCCGTTTTGTCTTCATCGGTGAACGCGCAATGGTGACGGTTCAGGCCACCGCCAGTGTGCTGATCGTCGCCACCATCGTTTACGGCTTGAGCATCAAGCGTGTTCCGGTACATTTCATCCGCTTCATGGTCTACGCGTTCATCGCCATCCTCGGGTTGATGGCTCCGATCGTATGGGTGCCGATCGAAGCGCCCGAGATGTTTTTCCTGTTGCGCCACCTTCAGACCATCGCACTGACCTACGGACTGTTCCTGTGCGTGGCCGGCATCATCATCCTGCTCAAGGATCTGCTGACCCATGGCGATGCGCGCCTGGACCTGCCCGCCTACTCCATGACGTCAACCGAGAGTCACTCGACCGAGGGTTCCTCGACCAGCTCACGATGAACGCAGACCGCGCTCGCGCCGGGGCGAATTCGCCGCCCACGCGCCTCGTAATGCGCGCGCGTGATGGCCGCACCGTAGAGCAGGATCAGCGAGGAGTAGTTGACCCAAAGCAACAGCAGGACCAGTGATCCGGCCGCGCCATAGGTCGAGGCAGTGGCCGTGTTGGCCAGGTACATGGCGATCAGGGATCGGCCGACCGTAAACAGGATGGCCGTGATCAGGGCACCAGCAAGCACGTCGCGCCACCCCAGCACCACGTCGGGCAGGATTTTGAAGATAGCGGCAAACAGCAGCGTGATCACGGTCAGCGATGCAACGATCTCGACTCCGACCATGGCCCAGCCCGGCACCGGCAGCCACTGATCGGCGAACGCCAT
>SKSJ01000218.1 GCA_007123055.1 Wenzhouxiangella sp.
AGTAGCCGATGTCCCAGGGGGCCAGTGGCGTGGGGGCGCCGTGCCGGGCAGCGAAAGCGGTCAGTTCCTCGAGTTGTTCGCATGCCTTGGGGCGTGCGCGTTCGGCCAGGTCGCGCAGGAAGGACTCGACCTGGTCGGCGCTGTCGGCCATGCGCGTGGACAGCCGTAGTGCGGCGTGGTGCTCGAAGCCGAGCAGTTCGGCCTGCTCCTGGCGCAACGCCAGCATCTCGCGGATGATCGGCGAGTTGTCGTGTTGTCCGCTCTGCGGCCCGGTGTCGGATGCCCGGGTGGCGAATGCCCGGTAGAAGCGCTCGCGCAGTTCACGGTCGTCGGCGTAGGTGGCAATGGCGCGGTAGGCGGGAAAAGAGAGATTGGCCAGCCAGCCGTCACGCTCGTGCTGGCGGGCCATGCCGGCGAGCAGATCGAGCTCCGAGTCGGGCAGGCCGGCGAGTGCTTCGCGGTTGTCGAAGTGCTCGCTGTAGCCTTCGGTGGCATCGAGCACGTGGTTGCCGAAGCGGTTGCCCAGTTCCGACAGGCGCAGCTCGATCTCGGCAAAACGCTTGCGTTCGGGCTCGGGCAGGTTGACGCCGGAGAGGCGAAAATCGCGCAGCTCGTGCTCGATGGTGGCCTTGAGCGCGGCCGGCTGGCGACTGAAATCCTCGCGCTCGGCCAGCGCCTGCCAGGCCTCGAACAGCCTGCGATTCTGGCCGCGCTCGGTATGGAAGCGGGTCATCGGCTCCAGGCACTGCTGGTAGGCTTCGCGCCACTCGGGCGTGTTGTTCACCCCGTGCAGGTGCGAGATGCTCGACCAGGCCGTACCCAGCGCATCGTCGGCCAGAGTTTCGGCCTCGACCACGTCGGCATAGTCGGGTGAGTCAAGTTGCTCGATGGTCTCGATCACCCGGCGGTATTCGGCCAGTCGCTGCTCGATCGCCGGCAGTGCGTGCTCGGGTCGAATCGAGGCAAAACGGGGCAGCCCCGGCGCCAGCAGGGGGTTGTCGTTTTCGGATAGGGTCATTTCACGGCCTGAATGCGTTGCGGTTCGTCGGCGAGTTCCTCGAGCAGGTCGGCGATGCGATCGAACGCCTCCTCGAGCTCTTCGGCTTCCGGCAACAAGGTGAGACGGAAGAAATTGCGTTCGGGAATATTGAAGCTGGATCCGGGCACGACCAGGATGTGCTTGTGCTCGAGCAGTTCGGCGGCAAAACGGTGGTCGTCGAAGTCCGGGAAAACGTCCGGGTTCACGGAAGGGAACGCGTACATCGCGCCCATCGGAGCGACCAGGTCGAGAAAACGGCTGTTCTTGCAGGCATCGATGACCGCCTGGCGCGAGTCGTGCAGACGTCCGCCGCGTGCGACCAGGTCGGCAATCGACTGATAGCCGCCCAGCGCCGTCTGCACCGCCCACTGGCCCGGCACATTGGCTGACAGTCGCAGTGCGGCCAGTTTCTCTACCGCCAGCCGGTATTCTTCGGCCCGCTCCAGCGCACCGGTGAATACCGCCCAACCCACGCGCCAGCCACAGGCGCGATAGACCTTGGACAGCCCGCCGAAGCTCACGCACAGCGTATCCGGTGCCAGCGGCGCCATCGGCTGGAAACGCGCTTCGTCGTAACAGATGGCGTCGTAGATCTCGTCGCAGAACAGGATCAGGTCGTGGCGGGTGGCAAAATCGGCCAGTTCCTGCAATACGCTTTCGGGATAGACCGCGCCGGTGGGGTTGTTGGGGTTGATCACCACCAGCGCCCGGGTCTTGTTCGTGACCCGCTTTTCCAGCTCGGCCACGTCGGGAATGAAGTCGTTTCCGGCCCGGCACGGATAATGCACCGCGCGGCCGCCGTTGAGCGTCACCGCCGCGGTCCACAGCGGGTAGTCGGGCGCCGGGACCAGCACCTCCTCGCCCGGATCGAGCAGCGAGCGCAGCACGATATCGACCAGTTCCGAGACACCGTTGCCGATCACCACCTGGTCGTAGCGCGTATCGGTCAGCCCGCGCGACTGGAACTGCATCGCCACCGCCTCGCGCGCCGGAAAGATTCCGGTCTGCGGCCCATAACCTTCCGAGTACTTCAGGTTACGCACGATCGCCCGGCGCATGGTCTCGGGCGTGCGAAGCCCGAAGGCCCCGGGATTGCCGATGTTCAGATGCAGGATGTCATTACCCTGCTGCTCGAGCTCACGCGCCCGCCGGGCCAGCGCGCCACGAATCTCGTAGCGCACCTCGTCGATCCGGCCAGCGGTTCTGAATGATGGTTTCATGCTTTCAATGATAGCCGCTCGGCAGGGCGGAGTTTTTGGTGAACTCTTTGCCCGTTAACCGGATCATAACGTATTGGTGAACTTCGCAGTCCCGTCCTTTCCGGCCGGGCAGTGAGCTTCATGCGCAATGGCATGCAGCCTCTTCATAACGACAATCAATCGATGTTCCCGTAACCTACAATCAAATGACAGAAAAGGAAAGAATTCAATGCGATACATTGCCCTGGTAATGCTGCTGGCGTGCGCGGTGGCGCAGGCCGATACCCCGTACCCCGATCCCGCGCCGTCGCCGCTGGCCGGGCTCGAGTACACCGAATCCCTCTATCCGGCCGGTGCCGACCATGATCCCGATTTCCCCACTCCCGACGAGGTGCTCGGCTTCTCGGTCGGGCAGCGCGTGGCGACTTCCGAGCAGATTGTCGAGTATGCGCGCATCGTCGCCGAGGCGTCCGATCGCGTCGAGCTGGTCGAGTACGGCCAGACCTACGAGGGCCGCGACCTGGTCTATCTGGTCATCACTTCGCCGGACAACCAGGCCCGTTCCGAGGAGATTCGCGAAGGCCTGGGCAAGCTGGCCGACCCGCGCGAGGTGTCTTCGGGCGAGCGCGATGAGCTGATTGCCGAACTGCCCGGCGTGGCCTGGATGGCCTATTCGATTCACGGCAACGAGAGCTCGGGTTCGGACTCGTCGCTGGCGGTGATGTATCACCTGGCTGCCGATCGTTCCGATGCAACCGCCGAGCTGCTCGAAGAGCTGGTGGTCATCGTCGATCCGAACATGAACCCGGACGGGCGCATGCGCTTCGTCAACGGCGTTCACCAGACCCGGGGTGCCCAGCCCAACGTCGACGACCGCTCGCTGGTGCATGCCGGCTACTGGCCCTACGGGCGCGGCAACCACTACCTGTTCGATCTCAACCGCGACTGGATCTATGCCCGTCACCCCGAAACCCGCGGACGCATTCCGCACGTCATCGATTGGCGCCCGCTGCTGTTTGTCGACGCCCACGAGATGGGTTCTCAGGACACCTTCCTGTTCTCGCCGGCCAGAGAGCCGCACAACCCGCACTTCCCGCCGTATCGCTACCCACGCGGTGACGAACTGGCCGACGACATGGCCAGGGCCTTCGACGAGTTCGGCTATCCCTACTACTCGGGCGAATGGCACGAGGACTGGTATCCCGGCTACACCGACTCCTGGGCGGCACTACGCGGCGCGCAGGGCATCCTCTATGAGCAGGCGCGGCTGGCCGAAGACGGTGTCCAGCGCCCGACCCACCTGATCAGCTACAAGCAGTCGGTGCATCATCAGGCGCTGACCAGCTTCGCCAACCTGGAAACGCTCAAGCGCGAGCGCGAGAACATGCTGCGCGATTTCGCCGAGGACCGCGCCAACGTGGTCTCGGCGCGCGGTCCCTATGGCAGCCGCAGCTTCGCCATCCTGCCGACCGACAACCAGGGGCGGCTCCACGATCTGCTGGACCTGCTCGACGTGCAGCAGTTCGAGGCGTACCGCCTCACCCGCGACACCCGCGTCTCGCGTGCCACCGACCAGCTCGGGCGCGAGCAGCGCAGTGTCACCCTGCCGGCCGGCACCCTCATCATCCCGAACCGCCAGCCCGAGGCGCGCCTGATCGCGGCCATGTTTGAGTTCGATCCGAAGCTGTCTGAAAAGGCACTGACCATCGAGCGCGAGCGCATCCTGAAAGAAGGCAGTTCGACCATCTACGACACCACCGGCTGGAATATCTCGATGATGTTCGGCCTGGAGGCATTGACCGTCCCGCAGCACATCGACAGCAACGTCGAGCCGGTTGATTTCTCCGAGCGCTTCGACACGCCGTCCTTCCCGTCCACCGGCAATGCCGTCGCCCTGGTGGTGCCGGGCGGCGACGACCGCGCCGTGGCCCTGGCCGGCCGGCTGATGGAGCGCGACGTGCATGTGCGCGCCAACGTGCGCCCGTCCGAACTCAACGGCATCGACCTGCCGGTCGGGTCCATCGCCATCACCCTGGACGACAACCGTCATCTTGACGACTGGACCCAGCCGGTGCGTGAAGCCGCTGCCGACCTGGGCGTGCGCGTGCATGCCGTCAGCCACGGCCGTGCCCCGGGCGACCTGGCCGACCTCGGCGGTCGCCAGTGGCAGGTGCTCACCCAGCCGAAGATCGCGCTGCTCTCGCGCGGCTCCAACAACATGCTCGATTTCGGCGCGGTCTGGTACGCGCTGGATCATCGCATCGGCGTGCGTCACAGCCACCTCGACGAGGAACGCATCGGCTTTGCCGATCTCAGGCGCTACAACGTGCTCTACCTGCCCGAGCGCTGGGGTGGCGGTTCACTGCCCGACGGGCTGACCCGTCAGCTCGAAGAATGGGTGCGCGCTGGCGGCACGCTGGTGGCGGTGGGCAATTCGGCGCGTGCGCTGATGAGCGGCGACGAGCCGCTGGTGTCCAC